>NZ_JASERH010000084.1:0-521124 GCF_030766975.1 Streptomyces sp. KL116D
CGGCCACATAGTTGGCGACGTCGTAACCGCCGTCCTGCAAGGGCGATTTGAAGAAGGGCGGGAGCCAGAGGCAGTCGACCCCCAGCCACTGGAGGTAGTCCAGCTTCGCCGTGATGCCCTTGAGGTCGCCGACGCCGTCGCCGTTGCTGTCGTAGAACGAGCGGACGAGCACTTCGTAGAAGACGGCGCGCTTGAACCAGTCCGGGTCCCGCCGGATGGCGGGAGCGGACGGGGTCGGCGCCGGATCATGGACGGTCATGGGAATCTCCCTCCGTTGCCGCGTCCTGGCAGGTCTCGGCAGGTCTCGGCAGGTCTCAGCAGGTTCTGGCAGGAGCCTCGCGAGTTTCGAGAGTGAAGATGTGTGCCGGTGACTCGCCCGGCACCAGGCGGACGTAGTTGGTGGCGCCCCAGGTGTAGGTCGCGCCGGTCAGTTCGTCGCGCACAAGGAACGGGGCATCGGGCTCCGCGCCCAGGTGCGCGCAGTCGAGCCGTACCGTCGCCTCCTGGGCGTGGTGCGGATCGAGGTTCACCACCACCAGGACCGTGTTCGCCCCGGCGCGCTTCGAGTACACGATCACCTCGTCCTTGTCGGCGTGGTGGAAGTGCACGTCGCGCAGCCGGCGCAGGGCCGGGTTGCGCCGCCGGACGTCGTTGAGCGTCGACAGCAGGGGCGCGATGCTGCGCCCCTCGTGCTCGGCCGACTCCCAGTCGCGTGGCCGCAGTTCGTACTTCTCGGAGTGCAGATACTCTTCGCTGCCGGGGCGCAGGGGCGTGTTCTCGCAGAGCTCGTAGCCGCTGTAGACGCCCCAGGCCGGTGACAGCGTCGCCGCGAGCACCGCCCGCAGCTCGAAAGCCGCACGGCCACCGTCCTGGAGGAACCCGGGGAGGATGTCCGGGGTGTTCACGAAGAAGTTCGGCCGCAGCACCGCCGCCGTCTCCCGCGCCAACTCCTCGACATAGTCGGTGAGTTCCTGCTTCGTGTTCCGCCAGGTGAAGTACGTGTACGACTGCTGGAAGCCCACCCCGGCCAGGGTCCGCATCATCGCGGGGCGGGTGAACGCCTCGGCGAGGAAGACGACGTCGGGGTCGGTGCCGTTGATGTCGGTGATGACCCGCTCCCAGAACACGACCGGCTTCGTGTGCGGGTTGTCGACGCGGAAGATCCGCACGCCGTGCGCCATCCAGTGCCGCAGGATCCGGCACGTCTCCGCGATCAGGCCCGGCAGGTCCTGGTCGAAGGCGATCGGATAGATGTCCTGGTACTTCTTCGGCGGGTTCTCCGCGTACGCGATGGTGCCGTCCGGCCGGTGCCGGAACCACTCCGGATGTTTGTCCACCCAGGGGTGGTCGGGCGAGCACTGGAGCGCGAAGTCGAGCGCCACCTCAAGGTTCAACTCCCGTGCCCGCGCGACGAACTGATCGAAGTCGTCGAGCGTGCCGAGGTCAGGATGGATCGCGTCGTGCCCGCCGTCGCGGGAGCCGATCGCCCACGGCACGCCCACGTCGTGCGGGCCCGCCGAGAGCGCGTTGTCGGGACCCTTGCGGTGCGTCGTGCCGATCGGATGGATCGGCGGCAGGTAGACGACGTCGAAACCCATGGCGGCGATCGCCGGAAGCCGCTCGGCCGCCGTCGCGAACGTCCCGCTCACCGGCGGCTCGCCCGGCTCCACCACGGCTCCCTCGGAGCGCGGGAAGAACTCGTACCAGGACCCGTACAGCGCCCGCTCCCGCTCCACCAGCAGCGGCAGCGGTTCGCTCTCGGTCAGCCGCTCCCGCAAGGGATGGTCGTCGAGGACGGCGCGGACCTCCGGCGCGGTCGCAGCCGCCAGCCGGTCGCGGGCGGCGCGGCGGCCGTCGCAGAGCCCGGCGACGGCGGTGCGCAGCACGGCTCCGGCCGGCGAGTCGGCGGGCAGCTCCGCGAGAACCCGCTCAAGGAGCAGAGCGCCCTCTTCGAGGGTGAGATCGGTGTCCACACCGGCCTCCACCTTGAGGGCGGCGTCGCGCTGCCAGGTGGCCACCGGGTCGCACCAGGCGCGGACGCGGCAGGTCCACGTGCCGGTCGACGTCGGGGTGACCTCCGCGCTCCAGCGGTCGGTGCCCGGCGCCGACTCGTGCATCGCGCGGGACTCGGCCGCCACCCCGTCGGGACCGCTCAGCACGGCCAGGGCCCGGACGACGGCGGTCCCCTCGACGAACACGGTGGCCGTCACCGGGACGGACTCGCCGACCACGGCTTTCGCCGTGCCCAGGCCCTCCGTGACCCGAGGTCCGGTCCGTTCGATCGAGACGGGCACATGCTGCGACACCGTCGTCATCGGTCTCATCTCCTGTGCTGAGCAGGGAAGTTGAGGTCAAGCTGCCGTCGTCGTCGCCGTCAGGTCGCGCGGACGTCCGGCCGTCAGTCGTCGTTCCGCCGTCGCCGCCGCCTCCCGGCCGCACCGCTCACCGGTCGCCGTGCACAGCGCCCTGACGGCCCGCTCGAACCCGGCGCGGACCCGCGGGTCGGCGGGAGCGGCGAGAAAGCGCCGCTGCCACCTGCGATAGCCCCGCAGGCGCCGGTCGATCTCCTCGGTGGTGCGTGATGCGGCCATGGCATCCGTCGACCTCCTGGGCCCCGTACCGCCGGGCCCGGGCGGGCCCATCGTCCGTGTACGGAGGGGGAGCGGCCGGTCACACGCGGCAGCTCCCCCACCATCGTGCGCGGCGATCCCGCATCCGTCCTGTTGAGCCGAGCGTCACGGGCCGATCACTCTCGTGTTGCACGAATGGAGTAGCGGGGTCAGGCTGACTGTTGACTCTCGAGCAAGCAGTGCTCACGCTCCGTGCGCACGGCCCCCGTCGTGTCGACGGGCGCGAGCTCCGCGGTGAGGAGCAGAAATCATGAACCGGACAGTGCCCCGCTACTACCACGTCGAGGTGGACCCCGAGCCGGAACGCGTCGGCCAGGTCCAGCGCATCGTCGCCGCGCACCTGCGGTACTGGGGTCTTGAGAAGCTGGCGACGCCCGCGACCCGGGGAGTCGGGCTGCTGATGGAGGCCGCCGCGGGCGGCGGCCCCGTGACGATCGAGACGTGGTGGACCGGTCAGCACCTGATCACCGCCGTCTCGCACCAGGACGCGACCGAGGCGGGGCAGGGGTCCGCGCCGCTGGCCTGTCTGCGGCGCATCGCGGCGCTGAGCGACGGCTGGGGCAGCTGCACCGCGCACGCCCGGCACATCGTCTGGTTCTCGCTGCGCAGCCGGAACAACGTCCGCGAGCCGCTCGCCCCGAAGCGCCCCGTGCCGTCCACGGGCGCCGCACGGCAGATCCCGCGGACCGTGCCCGCGCCGTCCGACAGGGACGTGCCGCTGATGGCCGGGGCGGTTTCGTGACCGCAGCGACCGCCGTCGTACGCACAGGCCGCCCCTACCCGCTGGGGGCGGCCTACGACGGTCACGGCACGAACTTCGCCCTGTTCAGCGCGGTCGCCGAGCAGGTCGACCTGATCCTCGTGGCGGCCGACGGCTCCGAACGGTCGGCGACCCTTCCCGAGGTCGACGGCTTCGTCTGGCACGGCTACCTGCCGGACGTCGGCCCGGGACAGCGCTACGGCTACCGGGTGCACGGCCCCTGGGAGCCGGCCTCCGGACACCGCTGCGACGCCACGGCCTTCCTCCTGGACCCCTACGCGCGGGCGGTCCACCAACAGGCCCCGCCCGGCGGGGGATTCGCCCAGGGCCTGTGCGGCGTCGTCGTCGACCCGGCCTTCGACTGGGCGCAGGACGAGTCCCCCCGGCACCCCTACACCGACTCCGTGATCTACGAAGCCCACGTGCGAGGACTGACCCGCACGCACCCGGGAGTGCCCGAGAACCTGCGCGGCACGTACGCGGGCCTGGCCAGCGAGGCCGTGCTCGACCACCTGACGTCCCTGAAGGTGACGGCCGTCGAGCTGATGCCGATCCACCAGTTCGTCCAGGACGGCTTCCTGCGGGACCGGGGCCTGTCCAACTACTGGGGCTACAACACCATCGGCTTCTTCGCGCCCCACCACTCCTACGCCGCCACCGGCACCCTCGGCCAGCAGGTCGACGAGTTCAAGACCATGGTCAAGGCCTTCCACGCGGCGGGCCTCGAAGTGATCCTCGACGTCGTCTACAACCACACGGCCGAAGGCAACGAGAAGGGGCCCACGCTCTCCTTCCGCGGCATCGACAACGCCTCGTACTACCGGCTGTCCGACGAGGACTTCAGCCGCTACTACGACACCACGGGCACCGGCAACAGCCTGCTGATGCGGCACCCGAACGTCCTGCAGCTGATCATGGACTCGCTGCGCTACTGGGTCACCGAGTGCCACGTCGACGGGTTCCGCTTCGACCTCGCCGCCACCCTGGCGCGGCAGTTCCACGAGGTCGACCGGCTCTCCGCCTTCTTCGACCTCATCCAGCAGGATCCCGTCATCAACCGCGTGAAGCTGATCGCCGAGCCCTGGGACCTGGGCGCAGGCGGCTACCAGGTGGGGAACTTCCCGCCGCTGTGGTCCGAGTGGAACGGCAAGTACCGCGACAGCGTCCGCGACCTGTGGTGCGCCCGCGAGCACGCGCTCCCGGAGTTCGCCTCGCGTCTCACCGGCTCCGCCGACCTGTACCAGCGCGACCGCCGCAGACCCCGCGCGAGCGTCAACTTCATCACCGCGCACGACGGATTCACGCTGCGCGACCTGGTCTCGTACGACGACAAGCACAACGAGGCGAACGGCGAGGGCAACCGGGACGGCGAGAGCCACAACCGGTCCTGGAACTGTGGCGTCGAGGGGCCGAGCGACGACCCCGGCGTGCGTGCCCTGCGCGCCCGGCAGCAGCGGAACTTCCTGGCGACCCTGATGCTGTCGCAGGGCATCCCGATGCTCAGCCACGGCGACGAACTGGGCCGCACCCAGCACGGCAACAACAACGCCTACTGCCAGGACAACGAACTGAGCTGGGTCGACTGGGACCTGGACGACGAGGAGTCCGCCCTGCTGGACTTCACCCGTCGGCTCGGCGAGCTCCGCACGGCGCATCCGGTGCTGCGCCGGCGCCGCTTCTTCCGGGGCGAGAGCGCCCCGCGCGCGGGACAGCGGCTGCCCGACCTGGTGTGGCTGCGCCCCGACGGAGCCGTGATGACCCCCAGGGACTGGCGGTGGCCGGACGCCCACGCGCTGACCGTCTTCCTGAACGGCGACGCGATCACCGAGCACGACCTCCTCGGGAACCCGGTCGTGGACGACTCCTTCCTGATGTTCTTCAACGGCTACTGGGAACCGATGGAGTTCCGGCTGCCCGACGCGGCGTACGGGGAGTCCTGGACGACGCTGATCGACACGGCGGAGCCGGGCGGCGAGTCCGACGAGCCCGACGAGAAGGAGCACAAGGCCGAGGCGCCGCTCCGGGTCGAGTCCCGGAGCCTGGTCGTGCTCACCCGGCCGCCGGCGCCCTGAACTCCTTTGACGCTCATGACAGTTCTGTGACACGGGCGAGGGCAACGGCAGGCGGGCGTCACGGGTCGTACCGGGCGAGGGGGACAGGGAGCAGGAGTGCGTTGACCGCGCGGCTCTGTCGTACCCGCCGATCTATCGACTTACCGACATGGGGGAACACCGAGATGATGAATGCACGCGTGGGCCGAGGAACGACGGCCGGGGCCTTCGTGGCCGCCCTGGCGGCGGTCGCCGCCGTGTCCGGGCCGGCGTCGGCCGCCGACGGGCCCCGCTTCCTCGCGCCGTCCGAGCTCCCGCCCCACCCCTCCTCCGACTGGTACGCGGGACCGGTCACGGCCGGGCAGCCCGACCCGCTGCCGCTGTGCGTGGGTGACGCGCTGCCGTCCACCTCGGTGCACCGCGCCTACCGCACCGACCTCGACACCGGCGCCCTCCAGGTGACCGTCGTCGAGCGCGACGCCCAGCACGCCAAGACCCTCGCCGCACTGTTCCGCAAGCACCTGGACAGCTGCGCCCGGGACGTGACGGCGGCGGACCCGGAGGTCAGTGCGGAGCAGAAGTACTACGGCAAGCTGAACGTCGAGGAGGGTGCCCATGTGTACGGGGTGCACACCGAGGCGACGTGGGGCGCCAACGACATCAACCTGTTCTCGGTCGGCCGGGACGGCAACGTCGTCACCGTCGTGCAGTGGGGGCAGATGGGCGGCTTCGCCGATGCGCCCGTGGCCGGCTTCAAGAAGACGACGGTGACCGCCGTCAACAAGCTGGGCTGACCTGTCGCTCGTGCGAGTGCAGTGACCCAGCCCACACCATAGATGCGTGTGTGGCTGGGTAGGCGGCAGCGTGCTCGCCTGGACCTGTCCAGGGAGAAACACAAGAAACACCGACCCTGGGAGGTAGCTTCATGTCCTCGAAGCGACGTCGCAAGAAGAAGGCACGCCGCAAGAACGGTGCCAACCACGGCAGCCGTCCCCAGTCCTGAGGACCGACGGCGCGACGACGGGGCGGCACCTTCGGGTGCCGCCCCGTCGGCCGGTCAGGCGGGCTGCCACAGTTCGATCCGGTTGCCTTCCGGATCGTGGACCCAGCCGAACCGGCCGACCCCCTTCATGTCCTGCGTCTCCGGCACCACGTCGGCTCCCGCCGCACGCAGTTGCGCGAGCATCGCGTCCAGGTCGCCGACCCGGAAGTTCAGCATGGACTGCTGCGTAGCCGACCCGAAGTAGTCGGTCCCGGACTCGAAGGCCGCGAACACCGTCGGCCCGTCGCCCTGCCGCCACAGGCCGTTCTCGTCGGCGTCCAGGCCCAGCCGGTCGCGGTACCAGGCGCCCAGGGCCACCGGGTCCGCGGCCCGCAGGAAGTACCCGCCGATTCCCAGCACACGTTCCATGCCGTCATCCTGCCAGGGCGACGAACGGGTGGCTGCTCACCCGACCTCGTGCCATGGCGCGGCGTTCCCGGCGCGTGCGTGACAGGCTGGCTGGATGCCGTGCCTGCGGCATGTCATGGAGGAGGGTCGCATGGACCGGATGGACTGGCGCGAGTTCGCCGTGCAGTTGGCATCCACCGCGCGGGAGCTGCTCGCGCAGGATTCGGTGGACGGCACCCTGCGCAAGGTGACGGAGTCCGCGACGCGTCTGATCGACGGCTGCGAGGCGGCCGGCATCCTCCTGCTGAGCAAGGGCCGGGCCGAGACCCTGGCGCCCACGGAGGAGCTCGTCAACCTCAGCGACCAGTTGCAGGCCCGGGTCGGCGAGGGGCCGTGCTACGACGCGGCGCGCACGGGACACCCGGTGTTCCGCATCCGGGACATGACCGACGAAGGCGCCCGCTGGCCCGCGTACGCGCCCGGGGCGCACGCCCTCGGCATCGGCAGCATGATGGGCTTCCTGCTGTACACCGAGGACGAGGACCTGGGCGCCCTCAACCTCTACTCCCGCGAGGCAGGCACCTTCACCGAGGCCAGCGAGACGGCGGGCTGGACCCTCGCGTCGCACGCCGCCGTCGCGTTCTCCAGCGCCCGTGAGCACGCGCAGATGGAACGCGCGGTGGCCACCCGGCACGTCATCGGCGAGGCCATGGGCATCCTCATGGCCAACCACGACCTGTCGGAGAAGGAGGCCTTCGACGTGCTGCGCCGCTATTCGCAGGAGGAGAACGTCAAACTCCGCGACGTCGCGCGGCGCGTCTGCGAGCAGGGCGGCCTGCCGGCGCAGTGACGGCTCTCCTGGCTGGTTGCACAACCAGGAGAGCCTCGACATGTCAGTTCCCCGGGGACGACGGACACGTCGTGCGCGCCGGGTCCCCGCCTTTGCGTGTGGTATTCAGGCAATGTTCGTCAGGCGTGCGGTCCCACCGAGACCGGCCCCACGGTCAGCTCCGTCCGGCCCTCCGCGATGTCGCCCAGGCGCTCCGTCTCCCGCTCCAGCTCCTTGACCTGTGCTGCCGTGAGCGCCTCCAGCGGTTCGACGGTGACCGTGATCCGCTTTCCGGAGCGGCGCTGGTGCCAGACGCCGGCCACGGTCCCGGCCACGAGCAGCAGCGGATAGTTCCCGGCCTGGCCGCCCGCCAGCGCCCGCTCGGCGGCCCGTCCCGGAAAGAGCCGTTCGCGTGGCTGCGAGGCGATGCCGAAGGCGTCGAAGTAGGGGAGCAGCCGCACCCCGCCGGCCGCCTCCGCGGGCTGCGGGAATTCGGCGTCGCCGGCCGCCACCCAGGCCGCCCCGACGCCCTCGAGGTCGACCTCCTCGATCACCGCGCTGCGGGCGAGGCCGGCGAAGTGGTCAGTGGCCCAGCGCACCGGGGCGGCCAGCCACTTGGCGAAGTGCTGCGGAGTGGCCGGACCGTAGGCGGACAGATAGCGGCGGACGAGCTCGGCGACGGCCGCGTCCTGGGGCATCGGTGTCACGCCGGGATTCGTGTACGTCACCTGGCGGCCGCGGTTCGGTCCGAACGCGAGCACCCCGCGGTGCGCGGCGGTGTGCATCGCCTGCCGCCAGCGGGGCCACATGCCCTGGAACGCGGGCATGACCAGGTCACCGGCCCAGCTGCCGGTCCCCGCCACGACGGCCTCCGTCAGCTCGTCGGCGGTCAGCTCCCGGCCCGACAGCGCGTCGGCGACGGCCGCGACGACGGCATCGGTCTGGGCCTCGGTCATTCGGACGTCCTTGGCCTGCTGTCCGCCGCCGCCCGGGACGGCGGACAGCGCCCCGGTCCACAGGGACGCGTCGGCGGTGGCCAGCAGGTGCACGGTGCCGCGCGGCCCGAACGTCTTGACCAGCGACCGGTCCTGCCACAGCGCGGCCCGCACGTCGGCGCGCGTCGCGCCGTCGAGGCGCAGCCCCAGCGACAGCTCGGCCGCCGACAGGACCTGGGCGTGTGCGCCCAGCATGATTCCGGCGAGTGCGGGCACGGCGGTGGGCGACGCGGGGAGCGGCTCGGTCAGTCCCTGGCGCTGCATGCGGCGGGCGTTCGCCGCGAGCCAGCTCACCTTGCGTGTCGTCGTAGGCATGTTCCGACGTTAACGGCGAACTAGGTCAGGGACTGTCCTCGATCGCGTCCGCGGGGTGCGCTCGGCCTCGACCCAGCAGCGCGTGCAGGAGCGCGCGGTGGTCCGCGGCCGCGGGCAGATCGCTGACCTGGCCGTCGCCGACCTCCACGACCCGCCACGTGCCGTCGGAGCGCAGCGCCAGATCGGTGGTGACGAAACGGCAGCCGAGGGCGCGCACCAGGGGTGCGAGCCGGTCGAGCTCGGGGCGGGGGAGCGACGGCTCGGCCGTGGGGGGCGCGTCGGGATGGGCGGTGGTGAGGAATGGGTCGCCGTCGGTCCACCACACGCGGACCTCGTCGCCGGTGAAGTCCTCGAAGGCGCGCAGGACGATGCCGCCGCAGAAGGAGTCCTCCTGGAGCTCCATGAAGCGCCCGACGACGGCGGCCAGCCGTTCCGTGTCGGACGCGTCGGGCACGAAGCACGCCTCGTGCCACTCGTGTTTGCGGGACTTGACGTAGTCCTTGACGACGAGCGGGCCCGGGCCGAATGGTGCGGCCAGCGCGGCGAGCCGTGTCGGTGGGGGAGTGCGGCCCGGCTCGGCGGGAAGCCAGACGCTCGCCGGCGTCACGGCCGCGAACTGTTCGTACCAGCCCGGCAGTTCGTGCGCGCGGCCGTACTGGCGGGCGTCGGTCAGCAGGGTGGCGCCACGCTCGGCGAGTGCGGCGGCCAGTGCGGCGTAGCGGTCACTGGTCAGCATCCAGCCGCGGTACCAGAGCGGGCCGAGTCCGATGGGGACGGCGGCGACCGACTCCGCGGGGCGTCCGCGCTCCAGGGCCTCGTGGTCGAGGAGCGCGACGGCGGCGTCCATCTCCCGTGCGGCCGTGGCCGCGGCGGCGAAGTGGGGATCGGGACGGCGGGGCCGCAGCGGGTCGAGGCACGTCAGCAGGGCAGCCGTCATGTGCGCAGCATAGGTCGCACGGTGGTTTCACGCCCTACAGTTTTGAATGTAACGCCTGCTACATTCGCCGGTGTGTCGAACAAGGAGTCCGGGAGCCGCTGGCTCGTCCTGGTCATCAAGCTGCCCGCCGCACCGTCCAGGCACCGCGTCGCGGTCTGGCGGGAGTTGCGGAAGATCGGTGCGCTGTCGCTGGGTCAGGGCGTGTGGGCCGTGCCGGACGTGCCGGTCTTCGCCGACGGCGTCGCCCGCGCCGTCACGCTGGCCGAACAGGCCGAGGGGCAGGCCGTCACGCTGACGGCCGCCGGACGCTCCGCCGAGGACGCCGCCCGCTTCCAGGCACTGTTCACCGCCGCCCGTTCCGCGGACTGGACCGAATTCCTCGCCGACTGCGACAAGTTCGACGAGGAGATCGCCAAGGAGATCCGCATCGCCAAGTTCACCCTGGCCGAACTCGAGGAGGAGGAGCAGTCGTTGGAGCGGCTGCGCCGGTGGCACCGGGACCTGACCGCCCGCGACGTCTTCGGCGCCCCGGAGGCGCCCGCCGCCGCACGACGGCTCAAGGAGTGCACCGCCGTGTGCGAGGACTACGCCGAGCGCGTCTTCGCCGCTCTGCACGACGTGACGGAGGACCCGACGGAGGACCCGACACCATGACGCGGACGCAGCAGCACGAAGCGCCTCCTGCGCGGCAGATGTGGCCGCTGTACGCGGCCGGATTCACCACCGCCTTCGGCGCGCACGGCATCGCCGCCACCCTCGGCGGCGGCGCCGACGACGCCGTCACCTCCCTGCTCGTCCTCGGGGGGCTGCTCGCCCTCTACGACGGCGCCGAGGTCCTGCTCAAACCGCTCTTCGGCACCCTGGCCGACCGGGTCGGCGCGCGCCCGGTGCTGCTCGGCGGGCTGGTCGCGTTCGCCGTCGCCTCCGCCGTGTACGCGCTGGCGGACAGTCCCGGCTGGCTGTGGGCGGCCCGGCTCGGCCAGGGCGCCGCCGCCTCCGCGTTCTCGCCCTCCGCCTCGGCACTGGTGGCCCGCCTCAATCCGGCCGCGAAGCACGGTCGCGCCTTCGGCTCCTACGGCTTCTACAAGTCCATCGGGTACACGCTGGGCCCGCTGCTCGGCGGCGTCCTCGTCTGGGCCGGGGGCCTGCGGCTGCTGTTCACCGTCCTCGCGGTGCTCGGCGCCGCCGTCGCCCTGTGGGCCGCGCTCACCGTGCCCGTCGTGCCGCCGCTGCCCAAGGCCCGGCAGACGGTGGTGGACCTGGCCCGGCGCCTGGCCGACCCGGTGTTCCTCACCCCGACCGCCGCGCTCGCCGCCGCGACCGCCGCCCTGTCCGTCGGCGTCGGGTTCCTGCCGGTCGCGGGCCGCGTCGCCGGTCTCGGCACGGTCGCCACCGGCGCCGCGGTGTCGCTGCTCGCGGCCTGCGCCGCGCTCGTCCAGCCACGGGCGGGCCGGGCCCTGGACGAGGGGCGCCTCGACACCCGTACGGGCCTTGCCGCAGGGTTGGCGGCCACCGCCGCGGGCCTGGCCTGCGCGATGCTGCCCGGCCTGACCGGCATCCTCCTCGCCGCCGCCCTCATCGGCGTCGGCACCGGTCTGATCACCCCGCTCGGCTTCGCCGCGCTGGCCTCGCAGACCCCGCGGGAGCGCCTGGGGCAGACCATGGGCGCCGCCGAGCTCGGCCGTGAACTCGGGGACGCCGGCGGCCCGTTGCTCGTCGCCGGGGTCGCGTCGCTCGCCACGCTCACCTATGGCTTCGGGGCCCTCGCGCTGCTCACGGCGGCGGGCGGCGTCGTCGTGCTGGCCCGGCACCGGGCGGCGGTGCCCGCGGAGCAGGGCTGAGGGCGGTCAACGGGCCGGGGCAGGGGCGGGGTGGGGGCGGTACCACGGATGCATGGATCCGAAGGCTTTACGTTGACGCCCCGTGCCGTGCCCCGCGTACGCCGGTTGGACTGTGCATGCATGACGAGACGAACCGTTTCTCGCACCGCGACTACGCCCGGCTCACCGACGCGTACTGGATAAACGCGCCGCACTGTCCCGACGGTCTGTGCGCCTGCCCCCTCGACCACGACGAGCCGCGCGACCTCGAAGGTCTCGCGCGCCTGGTCATGCTCGGCCTCGCCGTCGGCACCATCGCGGCCGGCGTCGTGTACGTGACGACATGACGCCGGGCCGCCCCCGAGCCGCACCGAAGGCCGGCCCCGTGCATCTGAAAACGCGATCGCCCTAAACGGAAACATCTGTTCGACAGGATTTCACCCGCCCCTCAGGATGACGTCAGCGGTAGCACGGTCGACGCGACACGAGACGACCTACCGCCCGAGGGGAGGCTCACATGCCGATCGAAGAGACCGAAGTGGTCGTCGTCGGAGCAGGCCAGGCAGGCGTCGCGATGAGCGAACACCTGGGCGCGCACGGCGTACCGCACATCGTCCTGGAGCGGGACCGGATAGCCGAGCGGTGGCGCTCGGAACGGTGGGACTCGCTGGTCGCGAACGGGCCGGCCTGGCACGACCGCTTCCCGGGAATGGAGTTCGCCGACGTCGCCCCCGACGCCTTCGCGTCGAAGGAACAGGTCGCCGACTACTTCGCCGCGTACGCCGAGAAGATCGGCGCCCCGGTCCGCTGCGGCGTCGAGGTGACCTCGGTGCGCCGGCACACCGGCCGGCCCGGCTTCCGGGTCGAGACGTCCCGGGGGCCCGTCGACGCGCGCTTCGTCGTCGCCGCGACCGGACCGTTCCAGCGCCCCGTGATCCCGCCGGTGGTCCCAGACGGCGCGGTCCCCGTACAGATCCACTCCAGCGGCTACCGCAACCCCGGACAGCTGCCCGAGGGCGCCGTGCTGGTGGTCGGAGCGGGCTCGTCGGGCGTCCAGATCGCCGACGAGCTGCGCCGCTCGGGGCGCCGGGTCCTGCTGTCGGTCGGGCCGCACGACCGGCCGCCGCGCCAGTACCGCGGCCGGGACTTCTGCTGGTGGCTCGGCGTGCTCGGGCTCTGGGACGCGCACACGCCCCCGCAGGGAGCCGCACACGTCACCATCGCCGTCAGCGGCGCCCGCGGCGGCCACACCGTGGACTTCCGGGCCCTGGCCGCCACCGGCGTCGAACTCGTCGGCATGACCGCCTCGTACGACGACGGGGTGCTGCGCTTCGCCCCCGACCTGGCCGGCAACATCGCGCTGGGCGACGAGAAGTACCTCGGACTGCTGCGGGCGGCCGACGCGTACGTCGAGCGCAACGGCCTCGACCTGCCCGAGGAGCCGGCGGCCCACGTCCTCGGCCCCGACCCGGACTGCGTGACCGACCCCCGCCTCGAACTCGACCTGGCCGGGGCCGGGATCACCTCGATCGTCTGGGCGACGGGCTTCGCCGCCGACTACGGGTGGCTCCAGGTCGACGCGTTCGACGCGGACGGCCGGCCCGACCAGCGCCGCGGGGTGTCCGCCGAGCCCGGCGTCTACTTCCTCGGCCTGCCGTGGCTGTCCCGCCGCGGGTCGAGCTTCATCTGGGGGGTCTGGCACGACGCCCGGTACGTCGCCGACCACATCACGACCCGGCGCGGCTATCTCGCGTACGGCACGACCGACGGCGCCACGGACAGCGCCACCGACGGCACCACCCACAGGACCGCCGCCACGACGGCGGCCCGGACGAGCTGAGGAGCAGTCATGACCTCCCCGAAGGCCCCCGTCGTCGCCGGCGGGCACACCCGGATCCGGCCGTTCAACACGCGTGACACCTATCCCGAGCAGAGCCTCGACAACGACCTGTGCCAGGCCGTCGTCGCGGGCGACACCGTGTACGTCCGCGGACAGATCGGCCAGGACCTCGACACCAGCGAGTCCGTGGGCGTCGGCGACGCCGAGGCACAGGCCGAGCGGGCCATGGCGAACATCAAGATGCTGCTCGAGGAGTCGGGCAGCCGGATGGAACACCTGGTCAAGCTGACGATCTATCTGATCGACCCGCGCTACCGCGAGCCCGTGTACCGCACGGTGGGCCGCTGGACCAAGGGCGTCCACCCCATCTCCACCGGCCTGGTGGTGTCGGCCCTCGCCCGCCCGGAGTGGCTCTGCGAGATCGACGCCGTCGCCGTGATCCCGAAGGAGGAGCGCGCATGACGTTCTCCCTCGTGGTCCGCGACGGCGAACGGTTCGGCATCGCCGCCAGTTCGTCGAGTCCCGCGGTCGCCGCCCGGGTCGTCCACCTGCGTCCCGGCATCGGCGCGGCGACGTCGCAGAACATCACCGACCCCATGCTCGGCACCGGCCTGCTCGACGCGCTCGCGGACCACGGCGACCCCCGGCGCGCCCTGGCCGACGTCACCGGCGCGGCCCGTCACGAAAAGACCATCGCCTACCGGCAGTTGACCGTGCTCGGCCGCTCGGGGCCCGGATGCGCCTTCAGCGGCCCGCAGACCCTGGGCACGCACGCCACGGCCACCGCCGACGGAGCGGTCGCGGCGGGGAACATGCTGTCCGGCCCGCACATCCCCGGCGTCCTCGTCGACGCGTTCGCCGCCGCCACCGGGGAGCTGGAGGAGCGGCTGCTCGCCGCGATGCGGGCCGCCCTCGCGGCCGGCGGCGAGGAGGGACCCGTGCACTCGGCGGGCATGGCGGTCGTCGCGGACGTGGGCTGGCGGGTCACCGACCTGCGCGTGGACTGGGCCGACGACCCGATCGACCGGCTCGGCGACCTCCTCGACGTGTGGCTGCCGCAGCGCGACGACTACGTGACGCGCGGCCTCGACCCCGCCACCTCGCCTTCGTACGGCGTGCCGGGGGACGAGCGATGAGCGCGCTGAAGGACGCCGCCCGGCAGGCGGTGGACCGGCACGCCGAAGAACTGATCGGGCTCTCCGAGCGGCTGCACGCCGACCCGGAGACCGCCTGGGAGGAGCACCGGGCGGCCGCCGCCGTCCCGGAACTCCTCGACCGCGCCGGATTCGCCGTCACCTCCGCCTACTTGGGCCTGGACACGGCGTTCCACGCCCGGTTCGGCAGCGGGCCCGTGCGGATCGCGCTGTGCGCCGAGTACGACGCGCTGCCCGGCCTCGGGCACGCCTGCGGCCACAACCTCATCGCGGCGAGCGCGGTCGGTGCCGCGCTCGGTCTGGCCGCCGTCGCCGACGACGCCGGGCTCACGGTCGAGGTCTACGGCACCCCGGCCGAGGAGGGCGGCGGCGGCAAGATCGAGATGCTCGACCGCGGCGCGTTCGCCGGGGTCGACCTCGCGATGATGGTGCACCCGGCACCGGTCGACGTCGCCGAGGCCCGCCCGTTCGCGGTCAGTCACTCCAAGGTCGCCTACACCGGCAGGTCGGCGCACGCCGCCGCCTACCCCGAAGCCGGGGTCAACGCGGCCGACGCCTTCACCGTCGCCCAGGTCGCCATCGGGCTGCTGCGCCAGCAACTGCCGCCGTCCGCGCGGGTGCACGGCATCGTCACGCACGCGGGGGACGCCCCGAACGCCATCCCCGAGCGGTCGACCGGCCGCTGGTACGTCCGGGCCGAGACCCTCGCCGAACTCGCCGGGCTCGAACCGCGCGTCATGCGTGCCTTCGAGGCGGGAGCCCTCGCCACCGGCTGCGACCTGACCGTCGAACCGGAGAGCAAGCCGTACGCGGAGTTCCGCGCGGACGACACGGCGCTCGGCCACTACCGCGCCAACGCCCTGGCCCTGGGACGGGAGTTCGCGCCGCCCGGCCAGGCCGCGCGGATGAACCGCGCCTCCACCGACATGGGCAACGTCTCCCAGGTGGTGCCGGCCATCCACCCCTACATCGGCATCGGCTCCCTGCCGGCCACCAACCACCAGCACGAGTTCGCCGCGTACTGCGTGGGCGGGGCGGCGCAGCGGGCCCTGCTCGACGGCGCGACGGCCCTGGCCTGGACCGGCGTCGACCGGAGCGGAGGGACGCATGACCACCCCTGAGGAATCCCCGCGGGACCCGGCCCCGGCCACCGACGTGGTCGCCCTGCGCAGGAGCGTCGCCGCGGGCGCCGTCGGCGTGTTCGTCCACTGGTTCGACTGGGCCGCGTACGCCTATCTCGCCGGCACCGTCGCGACCGTGTTCTTCCCCGCCGAGGACAGCACGACCGGACTGCTCGCCGTGTTCGGCGTGTTCGCCGTCTCCTTCGGCATCCGGCCCGTCGGCGCCCTGGTGTTCGGCCCGCTCGGCGACCGCATCGGCCGCAAGCGCACCCTGTCCCTCGTCATCTTCATGATGTCCGGCGCGACGCTCACGATCGGACTGCTCCCCGGGTACGACACGATCGGGATCGCCGCCCCGATCCTCCTCGTGGTGCTGCGGCTGGTCCAGGGCTTCGCCGCGGGCGGCGAGTTCGGCAGCGCGGCCAGCTTCCTCGCCGAGAGCGCACCGCGCCGCCGGCGGGGCTTCGGGGTGAGCTGGCTGGAGGTCGGCTCTCTGCTGGGCTTCCTCGCCGGCTCGTTCGTCTTCCTGCTGCTGTCCACCGGGCTCGACGACACCCAGCTCACCGCCTGGGGCTGGCGCATCCCCTTCCTCGTCGCCGCACCGCTCGGCATCATCGGCTTCGTCATCCGCAACAAGATCGAGGACACCCCCGAGTACCGGGCGCTGGAGGCGGGCGGCGCCGTGCCGAGCAGCCCCGCGCGCGAACTGTTCCGCTCCCACAGGCGCGAACTGCTGCAGGCGGCGGGCCTGATGGCGGCCATGCACGTGCCCTTCTACGCGGTCCTGACCTATCTCGTCACCTACGAGACCGACCACCTGGGCCACTCGGCCGACAGCGCGGCCCTGCTGTCCACCGTCATCTCCCTGCTGGGGCTCGTCCTGGTGCCGCTGTTCGGCGCGCTCTCCGACCGGGTCGGGCGCAAACCCGTGTTCGTCGGGGCGACGGTGGCCCTGCTGGTGCTGTCCACGCCGGCGTTCTGGCTGATGCGGACCGGGCTCGCCGGAACGTGGGCCGCGGGTCTGCTGCTCGGCGTGATCCTGGCGGCGATCCTCGGCACGTACGCGGTGTGGTCGGCGGAGGTCTTCCCCACCCGCACCCGGCAGAGCGGGCTGTCCGTGGCGTACAACATCACCGCCGCCCTGTTCGCGGGCACCGTGCCGTACCTGATGACCGTGCTGATCTCCGCGACGGGCAGCACGCTGGTGCCCGGCCCGTACCTGATGGTGTTCGCCGTGGGCGGGCTGGTGGCCGCGCTGTCCCTGAAGGAGACCGCGGGGTCCGCTCTGCTGCGCCCCGAGGACGTGGCGGAGGAGGTGACGGCAGACCTCGCCGAGCCGACCACCGAGCCGAGCGCGGAGCGCGTCTAGGCGCCGCATAGGGTCGGGCGGACACGGTTCACCGGTTCACTGGGCACAAGGGTCTCGCATGACGTCACCGCTGGGTTTCACCCTCGTTCAGCTGCGCTACTTCCTGGTCGCCGCCGAGCGCGGATCGATGACGGAGGCCTCCGCGGAGCTGCACATCGCGCAGTCCGCCGTGTCCGCGGCCGTCCACAACCTGGAGCGCGAGCTCCAGGTGCAGCTGTTCATCCGGCGGCGGGGCCGGGGCCTGACCCTGACCCCCGCCGGAGAGCGGCTCCAGCAGCAGGCGCGGGAGCTGCTGGCCCGGGCCCGCGAGGTCGAGCGCGAGGCCAGGGGGGACGGCGAGACCCTCACCGGGCCGGTGTCCGTGGGCTGCTTCGTGACGCTGGCGCCCTCCTACCTGCCGCTGCTGTTCAGCGAGTGCACCCGCCGCCACCCGGGCATCGAGATCGACGTGCTGGAGGCGGAGACGGACCAGCTGGTGCAGGCGCTGGCGGCGGGCCGCATCGACTTCGCCCTCACCTACGGCCTCGGTCTGTCGTCCGAGCCGGACCTGCACACCGAGACGATCGCCGACGCCCCCGCCTACGTCATCGTCGCGGCCGGCCACCCCCTCGCCGGGCAGGGCAGCGTGGAGCTCGCCGAACTGGCCGGGGACCCGCTCGTCCTGCTCGACCTGCCGCACAGCCGCGACTACTTCCACTCCCTGGTGGCCGCCACCGGCACCGCACCCGACGTCCGCTACCGCACCCAGAGCTACGAGACCGTGCGCTCCCTGGTCTCCCGCGGCCTCGGCTACTCCGTGCTCAACCAGCGTCCCGCGACCAGCCAGACGTACGGCGGCGGCGAGGTCGCCGAGCTCGCCCTCCGCGACGGCGGCCCTCCACTGGAGGTCAAGATCGCCTCGGTGGGCGGCATGACCCAGACCGCGCGCGCCCGCGCCGTCATGGACGTGCTGCGCGACGTCACGCGCGTACGTTCCGGGCTATAGCTCGGAACAGCCCGTCACGACCCGTGCGTGGGCGCGGATCAGACGCTGCGCCTCGGCCCGCGTCAGCCCCGCGTTGCGGCTGACGATGTGCAGGCCGTACCCGTCCTCCAGGGCGACCAGATTCCTCGCCAGGTCGCTCACGGCTGCCGTCAGCGTGAACACGCCGGTGGCGGCGCCCACTTCGAGGACGGTGGTGTACAGACCCACCTCGCTGGCGAACAGCGAGGCCATCAGCTCGGCGTGCCCGGCGCTGCGGTCGGCCCTGCCGTGCAGCTCGTACAGCAGTCCGTGCGTCGCGTCGTCGGCGTCGGACGGCAGCCCCGAGGCGATCAGCGCCCGCAGCCGCGCCACCGGGTCGGCCACCTCGTCGGTGACCGCGTGCCGCGCCGTCAGGAACCGCTCGACCGCGCCCCGGTGCACCTCCAGGACCAGCTCGTCCAGCTCCGGGTAGTAGTACAGGACCGACCCGGCGGACATGCCGGCCTCCGCCGCGATGTCCTTGATGCGCAGGCCCTCCAGGCCCCGCTCCGTGATGGCCCGTCCCGCCGCGTCCACGAGCGCCTCGCGTCGCGCCGTCTGGTTCTTCGGTCTCCCCGGTTTTCCCATGCGGTTAATTCTCTGTTACGTCGTTCAAATAAAGCAAGCTGATCCTGCGGAACCCATTGACGGGTTCTTGGCGCATTGTTTGAATCCTGACTCAAAGAACTCGCCCTACCGGGGCGGCTCACGCCCGGTGGTACGGCCGCCCCCTCTTCCGCGCCGCGCAGCCGGTTCGTCGAGGGCTCCCTCTTTCGCCCACCGCATCACGGAGACGCCATGGACGATCAGCGCATCGAGCGCCGCACCATCGACGTGGTCCCCACGGACGAACGCCACGGCCGCACCCGCGACCTGTTCACCATCTGGTTCAGCGCCAACCTGGGCCCGCTCACCGTCGTCACCGGCGCCCTGGCCCCCACCGCGTTCGGTCTCTCCTTCTACTGGAGCCTGGCCGCCCTGCTGGTGGGACACCTCGGCGGTGGCTTCCTGATGGCGCTGCACTCGGCGCAGGGCCCGCAGCTGGGCGTGCCGCAGATGATCCAGAGCCGCGGCCAGTTCGGCAGTGTCGGCGCCCTCGCGGTGGTCCTCGTCGTCATCGTCATGTACCAGGGCTTCTTCGCGTCGAACCTGGTCGTGGGCGCCCAGTCGCTCGGGGAGGTCACCCCGATCGGCGAGGACACCGGCGTGCTGCTGTGCGCGCTGGTCAGCCTCGCGGTCGCCGTCGTCGGCTACCGGCTGATGCACCGCATCGGCGCCCTGACCACCTGGGCGTTCGGCGCGATCCAGGTCGTCGGCGCCGTCTACCTGTTCGCGGGCGGACTGCCGTCGGACTTCCTGACCTCCGGCGGCTTCGGCGTCGCCGGGTTCATCGGGATGGTGTCCGTCGGCGCCCTCTGGCAGATCGCGTACGCGCCCTACGTCTCCGACTACTCCCGTTACATGCCCGCCGACCGGGCCGGCGTCCGCTCCACCCTGTGGTGCACGTACGCGGGCTGCGTCCTCGGCAGCGTCATCCCCATGGTGGTCGGCGCGGCGATCGGCATCGCGGGCGCCGGCGACCCGATCGCGGCGCTGCACCACCTGCTGGGCTCGACGCTCGGTCAACTCACGCTCTGGAGCTTCGCGTTGGTCACCATGCTGACCAACTCCATGAACCTGTACGGGGCCGTGCTCTGCGCCGTCACCGCCGTGCAGACCTTCGCGCACCGCTGGCTGCCCCGCGCCACCGGCCGGGCGGTCATCGGCGCGGCCCTGACGGCCCTCTCGGTCGCCCTCGCCCTGGCGCTCGCCGACAGCTTCATGACGAACTACCTGAACCTGATCTACGTCCTCCAGTACGTCCTGATCCCCTGGACGGCGATCAACCTGGTCGACTTCTACCTGATCCGCCACGGCGACTACGACGTGCCGTCCTTCTTCGCCCGGGACGGCGGCAGCTACGGCCGCTGGAACGTCACGGCCCTGACCGTCTACGCGATGGGCATCCTCGCCGAGATCCCGTTCATGGCGCAGTCCCTCTACACCGGCCCCGTGGCCCACGCCCTCGGCGACACCGACCTCGGCTGGATCGCCGGCCTGGTCGTCACCGTCCCCCTCTACTGGCTGCTCGCGGCCCGTGGCACGAGCCGCCGCAGCCCCGCACCCGCACCCGCACCGACCACAGGAGTGCCCGCAGCATGACGTACACGCACCAGGACTGGGCCGCCCTCGCCGGTCAACTCGCCCCGCGTACACAGGCGTTCATCGACGGCGACCGGCGCGACGCGGCATCCGGCGCCACCTTCGCCACTGTCGACCCGGCCACCGGCCGCACCACCGCCGAAGTCGCCTCCTGCGACACCCCGGACGTCGACGCCGCGGTGCGGGCCGCGCGCCGCAGCTTCGAGGCGGGCGACTGGTCCCGCGCCGACGCCGCCACCCGCAAGCGCGTGCTGCTGCGGCTCGCCGAACTCATCGAGGAGAACGGCCGCGAGCTGGCCCTCCTCGACACCCTCGACATGGGCAAGCCGATCGCCGAGTCCTACGGCACCGACGTGCCCGGCGCGGCCGGCGTCTTCGCCTGGTACGCCGAGGCGGCCGACAAGCTGTACGACGAGGTGGCCCCGGCGCCGCCCGGCAACCTGGCCCTGGTGCGCCGCGTGCCCCTCGGCGTGGTCGGCGCGGTCGTGCCGTGGAACTTCCCCCTGGACATGGCGAGTTGGAAGCTCGCACCGGCCCTCGCGGCGGGCAACAGCGTCGTCCTCAAGCCCGCCGAGCAGTCCCCGCTGTCGGCCCTGCGGCTGGCCGAACTGGCCGCGGAGGCCGGACTCCCGGCCGGTGTCCTCAACGTCGTGCCCGGCCTCGGCGAGCGCGCGGGCCAGGCGCTCGGCCGCCACCCCGACGTGGACGCCCTCGCCTTCACCGGCTCCACCGCGACGGCCCGCCGCTTCCTCGCCTACGCCGCCGAGTCCAACCTCAAGCAGGTGTGGCCGGAGGCCGGTGGAAAGTCCCCGAACCTCGTCTTCGCCGACGCCGACCTGGACGCGGCGGCCGCACGCGCCGCCGCGGGTTTCGCCTACAACACCGGCCAGGTCTGCTCCGCCAACACCCGCCTGCTGGTGGAGCGTTCGGTGGCCGAGGAGTTCACGGCACGCGTCGCCGAACACGCCGCGGCGTTCGCCCCCGGCGATCCGCTCGACCCCGCCACCACGCTCGGCCCGCTCGTCGACGAGGCCCAGGCCGTCCGGGTCACCAAGGCCGTCGCCGAGTCCGGCGGAACCGTGGTGTGCGGCGGCACCCGCCCCGACCGCCCCGGCGCCTACGTCCACCCGACGATCGTCACCGGCCTCGCCCCCGACGCCCCGCTGGCCCGCGAGGAGCTCTTCGGCCCGGTGCTCACCGTGCACCCCTTCGACTCCGAGGCGGAAGCGGTGCGCCTGGCCAACGACTCCCCGTACGGACTCGCGGCCTCCGTCTGGACCCGCGACCTGGGCCGCGCGCACCGCACCGCCGAAGCCCTCCACGCGGGCACCGTCTCGGTCAACACGGTCGACGCCCTGTCCCCGGCGACGCCCTTCGGCGGGTTCAAGCAGTCCGGGTACGGCCGCGACCTCTCCCTGCACTCCTTCGACAAGTACACGGGGCTGAAGACGACATGGGTGACGTACTGATGAGCGCGCCGGACACGGAGAGGCTGCTGGCCGCACTCGACCGGCGCCGCGACGACCTGGTGGCGCTCACCGCGGACCTCGTCGCCTTCGACACCACCGTGCGGGGCTCCGCCGACGAGCGGCACCGCGCCGAGCACGACCTCCAGGACCACCTCGCCGACCGGCTGCGCGCGGCGGGTGCCACCGTCGACGTGTTCACCCCGACCCCGGCCGACCTGCCGCGCTCCCCGCAGACCCCGGAGGGCCTCGGCTTCGACGGCCGGCCGCAGCTGATCGCCCGGTTCGCCGGTACGGGCGGGGGCCGCTCGCTGCTCTTCAACGGCCACATCGACGTCGTCTCGGCGGAGCCCAAGTCGGCCTGGAGCAGCGACCCGTTCCGCGCGGACGTCCGCGACGGGCGCGTCTACGGGCGCGGCACCTGCGACATGAAGGGCGGCATCGCCGCCATGGTGATCGCCGCCGAGACCCTCGCGGGCCTCGGCATCCGGCTCCCCGGCGACCTGCTGCTCAACACCGTCACCGACGAGGAGTGGAACGGTGCGGGCACCCTCGCCTCCCTCGCGTACGGGGTCAGGGCCGACGCGGCGATCGTCCCCGAGCCCACCGACCTGGACGTCGTCACCGCCCAACGCGGCATCCTGGGCGGCACGCTGACCGTCGACGGACGCCCCGGGCACGCCGAGTACCCGCCGGGCGACTGGCGCACCGGCGGCGCGGTCAACGCCATCGAGAAGACCCTCCCGGCGCTCACCGCGCTCCAGGCCCTGCGGGAGCGCTGGGCCGACGACCCGGCCCACACCCACCCGCTGCTGCCACCGCCGTCGATCGTGCCCACCACGATCAAGGGTGGCGAGTGGTGGGTGACCTACCCCGCCTCGTGCGAGGTCTGCCTGGACGTCACCTATCTCCCGGTGCAGGCCGACGGCGACGGCTGGGCGAGCAAGGTGCGCGCCGAGATCGAGGCCGCCGTGCGCGACGCCTGCGCCGCCGACGGCTGGCTCCGCGCCCACCCGCCCCGCCTCACCTGGGACACCGAACTGCCGCCCGCCGAGGTCGACCGGACGCACCCCGTGGTCACCGCCCTGGAGCACGCGGCCGTGTCGCTCGGCCGTACGCCCCGCATCCTCGGCGAACCGTCCTGGACCGACGCGGCCACCCTGACCCGCCTCGCCGACACCCCCGCCGTCTGCCTCGGCCCGACCGCGACCCGGCCCGACGGCTCCCCGACCCTCCACACCATCGACGAGTACATCGAGGTCGACGACCTGCTGGCCACCGCCAAGGCCCTGGCCCTCGCCGCCGTCACCCTCACCGCACCCGCAGCCTGACCCGTACGGAAGGACATCCCCGATGAAGCAGCAGGACCACCAGGACCTCCTCGCGGCCGACCGCGCCCACCTCATCCACCCCTACCTGCCCGGCACCGCCGAGGAACGGGTGATCATGTCGTCCGGCGCCGGCTGCCGCCTGACCGACACGGAGGGCCGCGACTACCTCGACGCCACCGGCGGCCTCTGGCTCGCCCAAGTGGGGCACGGCCGGACCGAGTTGGCCGACATCGCGCACGAGCAGATGAAGAAGCTGGAGTACTTCACCAGCTTCTGGGAGTTCTCCAACGACCGGGCGATCGCCCTCGCCGCCCGCCTCGCCGAATTGGCCCCCGACCCGCTGAACCACGTGTACTTCACCTCCGGCGGCTCGGAGGGCAACGAGGCCGCGATCAAGATGGCCCGCTACTACCACCACCGGCGCGGCGAGAGCAGCCGGACGTGGATCCTGGCGCGCAGCAAGGCCTACCACGGCATCGGCTACGGAGGCGGCTCGGCGACCGGCTTCCCGCTGTACCACGAGGGCTTCGCCCCGATGATGCCGCACGTCTCGCACCTCACGCCGCCGTGGCCCTACCGCACCGAGCTCTACGGCGGCGAGGACCCCAGTGACTTCCTCATCAGGGAGCTGGAGGAGCGCATCGCCGAGATCGGCCCGGAGAACATCGCCGCGATGATCGGCGAACCCATCATGGGTGTCGGCGGCATGCTCGTCCCGCCCGCCGACTACTGGCCCCGGGTGCGCGAGGTCCTCGACCGGCACGGCATCCTGCTGGTCTTCGACGAGGTCGTCACCGCGTACGGGCGGGTGGGGGAGTGGTTCGCCGCCCAGTACTTCGGCGTCACGCCCGACATCATCGTCACCGCCAAGGGCATCACCTCCGGCTACGTGCCGCTCGGCGCGCTCCTGGTCGGCGACCACGTCGCCGAGGTCCTGCTGCGCGACCACGGCTTCCCGATGGGCTACACCTACAACGGCCACCCGGTCGCCACCGCCGTCGCCCTGGCCAACCTCGACATCATCGAGAAGGAAGGGCTGCTCGCCCGCGCCACGAGCCTGGGCGCCTTCCTGCACGCCGAACTCCAGGCGCAGCTGGGCGACTTGCCGATCGTCGGCGAGATCCGCTCGGTCGGCATGATGCTCGCCGTCGAACTCGTCGCGGACCGCGCCACCCGCACCCCGCTGCCGCTGAACCCGGACCGGATGCCGCACGACGTCATCCGCCGCGAGACCGGCGTCATCGTGCGCGACTCCGCCCACAGCCTGGTCCTGTCCCCGCCGCTGATCATGACGGAGACCGAGGCCAAGGAGGCGGCGTCCGCCCTGCGCGGCGTCCTGGAACGCACCACGCCCACCGGCGAGATCCGCCCCGCCTGACACCCCGCCGGAGGCCCGGTCCAGCACCGGGCCGGGCCTCCCCGGACCGCCGCACCCGACACGGCCCCACCCCGTCACCGCGCCCGCACGCGCCTCCTCGCAGTCCCCGCCTCCCCGTCCTAGGAACTGCCCGTGTCCTCCAACCTGACCTCCTCCGCGCCCCTCGCCCCGGACACCGCCCCCGGTCTGCAACGCAGCCTCAAGCGGTTCGACATCACCGCCATGGCGATCGCCGCCGTGATCTCCTTCGACACCGTCGGCCAGATCGCCACCGGCGGCGGCGAGGCCGCCACCTGGACCGCGGTCATCGCCCTGTTCTTCCTCGTCCCCTACGCCCTGCTGTTCGCGGAGACCGGCGCCGCGTTCCCGCAGGAGGGCGGCCCGTACGTGTGGGTCAAGCTCGCCCTCGGCCGGCCGGCGGCCGCGCTCACCACGCTCTTCTACTGGGTCACCAACCCGATCTGGCTGGGCGGTTCGCTGGTCTTCCTCGCCGCCGAGACCTGGGACGGCTTCGTTTTCCACCTCGGCTCCGGCACGTTCGCCGACTACGCGTTCAAGCTGCTGTTCGTCTGGGCGGCCATCCTCACGGCCGTCGTCTCGCTGCGGCGCGGCAAGTGGATCACCACGGCCGGTGCGCTGGTGAAGGTCGTCTGCCTCGTGCTGTTCACCCTGACGGCCGTGCTGTACGGCATCGAGCACGGCTTCCAGGGCCTGACCGACACCCGGTTCAGCCCGACCACGGCCGGCTTCCTCGCGCTCGTCCCGATCCTGCTCTTCGCCTACGTCGGCTTCGAGGCGCCCAACGCCGCCGGTGAGGAGATGCACGACCCGCAGCGCGACGTACCGGCTGCGCTCGGCCGTTCCGCGGCCGTCGCCGCCTGCTGCTACCTGCTGCCCGTCCTCGCGCTCCTGACCGTGGTCCCGGCCCAGAAGGTGACCGGCATCGGCGGCTTCATGGAAGGTGCCCGCCTGGTCTTCGGCGTCTACGGCGGCGCGGCCGGACCGCTGCTCACCCTCACCGCGGTCATGTTCGTCTTCGCGCTCCTCACCCAGGGCAGCGCCTGGATGATCGTCAGCGACCGGATGCAGGCCATGGCCGCCGCCGACGGCGGGTTCTTCTCCCGCTCGCTGGGCGCCTTCCACCCCGGCCTCGGCACACCCGTGCGGACCAATCTGCTCTCCGGCGCGGTCGCCACCGTGTTCATGCTGGCGGCGATGCGGCTCGCCGACGGCGACGCGGCCGCCGTCTTCGCGGTCGTCCTCACGATGGCCGTCACCACGCTGCTCCTGTCGTACCTGGTGGTCGTCCCGGCCCTGGTGCTGCTCCGGCTGCGCCGTCCCGAGGTCCCCCGGCCGTTCCGGGTGCCCTTCGGGACGCGCGGGTTCCTGGTCTGCGCGGCGGCGGTCTACGCCTGGATCGTGATCGGCTCCTGGTCCGCGCTGTTCCCCGGCGTGCTGGAGGGCCTGGTGGGCATCGGCTACGACTTCCACGACGTGTGGGGCGTGTCCCGCGGCGCCTTCGAGGCCTTCACGCTTGGCACCGTCGCCGTGCTGCTGCTCGTCGGCGCCGCCGGGCTGGCCGTCGCCCGCCGGGAGCGGCTGCGGTTGCCGGAGGCGCACCGAGGCTGAACGCTGGTGCCGAGAAGGAGCGTGATCGCCGTGGCCCGCAACCGCAGACTGATCCTGAGCCCGCCCGACGAGGTGTGGCGGCTGCTGTGCGACGGCCACCGGTACCGGGAGTGGGTCACCGGCAACCAGGAGGTGCTCGCCGTGGACCCGGACTGGCCCGCGGTGGGCACCACCCTGCGGTTCCGGGTCGGGTTCGGCCCGCTGTCGGCGGAGGACACCAGCGTCGTGCGGATCTGCGAGCCGCGGCACCGGCTGGAGCTGGAGGCGAAGGCGGAGCCGTTCGGCGCGGCCCGCGTCGCCATGAACCTGGTGCCGTGGGGCGAGCACACGCTCTTCGTCCTCGACTGGCATCCGCTGCGCGGTCCCGGCACGCGGATGCACGGGCTGCCCGTGGACTATCTGGTCAAGGTCCGCAACGGCATGATGCTCACGAAACTTGCCCGGATCGCGGTGGCCGAGCGCGAGCGCGTGCCCGTGTGAGACCCGCGCGAGGCCGGTGGCACAATCGCCGGGTGCTGATCGAGGGATACGACGGCGGTCCGCTGGCCGCCGGTGAGCCGCTGCTGGCCCGACCGGGATTCTGGTCGAACCACCTGGCGGAGGTCTGTGCCGGGACAGCGAGCGGCGAGCCGTTCCGTCCGGAGTGGTTCGGCGAGGACGGCGCCGACGTCGATGCCATGACGGAGGCCCTCCTCGATCCCGAACGGTGGCCGGTGTTCCGGGTGTTGACCGCGGACGGCTCCGGCGTCGCGGTCGTCTTCCGCAACCGGCCGGGCGACTACGGCACGGACTTCCTGCGCGTCCCGCCGGGCGGCCACGGCCCCGCGCGCCGGATCGCCGGCAGCGGACTGACGTGGCCGGAGCTGATCGCCCTCGCCGACGCTCCCGGGCCCGGAGCGGCGGGGACCGAGGCACCGGCCGTCCGGCTCCTGCTGCTGACCCCCGTGCTCGACGACCTGGAGGTGGAGCAGGAAGCAGCCGCCCGGGTCGGCGCCGCGCTGACCGCGGTGGGGGTGCCCGACGACATCGCACCGAGCACGACGCTGCGCCTGCTCAGCGGAGTGACCGGGAAGCCCTGGCACGATCCCGCGTGGGGCTCACCGCTCAGCAACTAGCGCTCCGCGTAACGGAGTCCGATCACCGGCCGGACCGCGGCCCGCCGGGTCCGAGCACCAGCACCTGGATGGCGAGCACGGCCGCGCCGCGCGCCCAGTCGTGGAAGTCGGACACCTTCGTCTCCAGGTCGACCGGGTCGGCCCGTGGATGGCGGTTCGCGCGGACGGCGTCCTCGATCGCGGGGCCCGCCACGTCGACGAGGCCGACACCCTCGCCCGCGAGCAGGATCTTCTGCGGCGCGGCGAAGTTGGCGATCTGCGCGACGAGCGTGCCCAGCGCCCTGGCCGCCTCGCCGATGACCCGGGCCGGCAGCGGATCGCCCTCGGCCGCACGGGCGAGGATCTGCTCGTAGGTGGCGTCCTCGCCGGTGGCGGCCCGCACCTGGTAGCGGATGCTCGGGATGGTGAGGAGCGAGATGGCGCTGCCGCGCGCGCCGTCGGGGGTCAGCGGACCGTGCGGGTCGACGATCCAGAACCGGCCGACGCCCAGCCCGTCCTCGGCGGTCTCCACCCGCCTGCCGCCGCTGACCAGCCCGTATCCGAGGCCGGCGCCGATCGTGAGCACGGCGAACCGGTCCAGGTCCCGGCCCGCCCCGAACCAGCTCTCCGCCTCCACGAGGGCGCTCACGTCGTTGTCGACGACGGTGGGCAGCCCGGTGCGTCGCCGTACGAGCCGCCCGAGCGGCACGTCGCGCCAGCCGAGGAACGCCGACTCGTCGACGACACAGCGGTCCTGGGCCCGCCCGCCCAGCCCGATGCCGAGGCCGCAGAGCGAGGGGAAGTCGCGCGCGAAGCCGTCCGTCAACGCGCCGACGGCGGCGACGACCTGCTCCGGATCGCGGCCGGGGAGCGGCACGTCGCGGCAGGCGACGACGTCGCTCCTGAGGGTGGTGACGACACCGTAGACGGTGTCCTCGGTGATCTTGAATCCGGCGAAGGCGCGGGACTCGGCGACGACGTCGAGGGGCTGGGAAGGTCTGCCCTGCCGGGCCTCCGTGCGCGCGGTCGACCCGGTCGGGGCCTCGACGAGCAGTCCCGACTCGATCAGCGGCTTGGTCAGCCGGGTGAGACTGCCCGCCGAGAGGCCGCGCCGGCGCGCGAGTTCGCTGCGGGACAGCGGCCCGCGGGTGAGCACCTCCAGTGCCACGGCGCGCTCCGCCGGACTGAGCGGCAACCAGGTGTCGGCCTGCGCGGTCATCGCCAACCCCTCGTGATTTCTTCTGGTCCAAAACTAATGTGATCACCCTATGTCGCTGAAGGGTCTTCAGAAACAGCTCTGCACGCCCCTTGACGGTCAGAAACTTCTGACACAAAAGTAAATGCTCCCGAGGACGAGCCGTAGACGAGGGAGTCTCCGATGACTGTCGCCTCCAGCAGCCCACCGACACAACTGCCGCTCGACGGTGGTGCGAAGGAGGCGGAACGCAGGTCGAGGCGGCCCCTCGGCGACGGGGCGCTCGCCGCGCTCTTCATCGCCCCCGCCACGATCGGCTTCGCCGTCTTCCTGCTCTGGCCGACCCTGCGCGGCATCTGGCTGAGCTTCACCCGCTTCAACCTGCTCACCCCGCCGGAGTGGATCGGCCTGGCCAACTACGAGCGGATGATCAACGACCCCATCTTCTGGGGCTCGTTGAAGGTCACCGTCGAGTACGTCTTCATCAACATCGGAGTGCAGACGGTCGCCGCGCTCGCCATCGCCGTCCTGCTCCAGAGGCTCACCCAGTCCTCGCTGCTGCGCGCCGTCGTCCTCACGCCGTACCTGATGTCCAACGTCGTCGCGGGCATCGTCTGGCTCTGGATGCTCGACACCCAGCTCGGCATCGGCAACGAGATCATCGCGGCGGTCGGCATCGACCGGATCCCGTTCCTCGCGGACGAGACCTGGGCGATCCCCACCATCGCGATGATCAACGTCTGGCGGCACGTCGGCTACACCGCGCTGCTCCTGTTCGCCGGACTCCAGGCGATACCGAACGACATGTACGAGGCGGCCCGCGTCGACGGCGCGAGCGAGTGGCGGATGTTCACCCGCATCACGATGCCGCTGCTCCGGCCGGTCCTCGCCGTGGTCCTCATCATGACCGTCATCGGTTCGTTCCAGGTCTTCGACACCGTCGCCGTGACCACGGCCGGAGGACCGGCCAACGCCACCAACGTGCTGCAGTACTACATCTACGGCTCGGCGTTCGGCCGCTTCCAGTTCGGCTACGCCTCCGCGATGTCCGTGGCCCTCCTGGTCGTGCTCAGCGTGATCACCATCGTCCAGTACCGGATCACCCGCGCCGGCCAGACCGACCTCGGCTGAGGAGGAGACACCGACATGGCCACCACCACCGCACCGACGGGCGCCCTGCGGCCCACCGCACGCCGCTTCTCCTTCGGCCGGGCCGTCGCCTGGACCGCGATGGGCGCGATCGTGCTCATCACCGTGCTGCCCTTCTACTGGGTGCTGCGCACCGCGCTGTCCTCCAATCCGGGCGTCGCCGCCGACCCGACGAACGTGCTGCCCGTCGACCTGACGACCGGCGGCTTCGAGCGGGCCCTCGGGCTGCAGTCGACGAAGGAGGCCGTCGCCCAGGGCGGCGCCGGCGGCGGGCTCGACTTCTGGCGGTACCTGCTCAACTCGATCATCGTCTCGACGCTGATCACCACCTGCCAGATCCTGTTCTCCGCGATGGCCGCCTACGCGTTCGCGCGGCTGCGCTGGCGCGGCCGGAACACCGTCTTCGCGCTGTTCCTCGGCGGACTGATGGTGCCGACGATCTTCACGCTGCTGCCGAACTTCGTGCTCGTGAAGGAACTCGGCCTGATCGACTCCCTGTTGGGGATCGCGCTGCCGACGATGTTCATGACGCCGTTCGCCGTCTTCTTCCTCCGCCAGTTCTTCATGAACATCCCGCGCGAGGTGGAGGAGGCGGCGCTCCTGGACGGCGCCGGCCGGGTCCGGATCTTCTTCCGCGTCATGCTGCCGATGGCGTCCACGCCCATCGTCACCCTCGCCGTCCTCACGTACATCACGTCCTGGAACGACTACTTCTGGCCGCTGATGGTGTCGTACAGCGACAGCTCCCGGGTGCTCACCGTCGCCCTCGCGATGTTCCGGGCGCAGACCCCGCAGTCCGGCTTCGACTGGTCCGGGCTCATGGCGGCGACCCTCATCGCGGCCCTCCCGATGCTGGTGCTCTTCGGGGTGTTCGCGCGCCGGATCGTCAGCTCCATCAGCTTCACCGGAATCAAGTAGGAGGCACCGGATGCGATTCCGTACGCTCGCCGCGCTGGCCGGGGCGCTGACGCTGACCCTGACCGGCTGCGCCGGCGGCGACCCGGGCGGGGCGTCGTCGAGAACCGTGACGTACTGGCTGTGGGACGCCAACCAACTGCCCGCGTACGAGGCCTGCGCGAAGGACTTCGAGAAGCAGAACCCGGACCTGGACGTCCAGTTCACCCAGCTGGGCTGGGAGGACTACTGGACCAAGCTCACCGCGGGCTTCATCTCCGGCACCCAGCCCGACGTCTTCACCAACCACATCCAGAAGTTCGGCCAGTTCGCCGAGCTGAAGGTGCTCGAACCGCTCGACGACCTCGGCATCCAGGACACGGACTACCAGCCGGGGCTCGCCTCGAACTGGGTCGCGCAGGACGGGCACCGCTACGGCGCCCCGAAGGACTGGGACACCGTCTCCCTCTTCTACAACAAGAAGATGGTCGACGACGCGGGCCTGTCCGCCGACGACCTCGGCGACCTGGACTGGAACCCCCGGGACGGCGGCTCCTTCGAGAAGGCCATCGCCCACCTCACCGTCGACAAGAACGGCCGGCGCGGCGACGAGAAGGGCTTCGACAAGAAGAACGTCAAGGTCTACGGACTGGCCACCAACGGAGCCGGGGACGGCGACGGCCAGACCCAGTGGAGTCCCTTCACCGGCTCGGCCGGCTGGTCCTACACGGACAAGAAGCGCTGGGGCAAGGAGTACCGGTACGACGACAAGACCTTCCAGTCCGTCATCGCGTGGTACTTCGGACTCGCCGAGAAGGGCTACCTCGCCCCCTTCACCGACTGGAACTCCGGACTGAACCAGGCCAACGCCCAGTTCGCCGCGGGCCGCGCCGCCACCGCGTTCGACGGCGCCTGGATGATCTCGACCTACGCGGGCTTCAAGGGCATCGACTTCGGCACCGCCCGCAACCCCGTCGGACCCACCGGCAAGCGCGCGACCATGATGAACGGACTCGCCGACTCCGTCACCAAGGGCGCCCGCAACAAGGCGGGTGCCAAGAAGTGGGTCGCCTACCTGGCCTCCGACGCGTGCCAGGAGACCGTCGGCAAGTACGGGATCGTCTTCCCCGCGACACCGTCGGGCACCGACGCGGCCGTCGCCGCGTACAAGAAGAAGGGCATCGACGTGTCGTCCTTCACCACCCCGGTGGACGACCGCACGGCATACCGCACCTTCTCCTTCCCGATCACCGACTACGCCGCCGACGTCTACGCCCTCATGCACCCCGCCATGCAGGACGTCTTCGGCAACGGAGCCTCGCCGAGCCGGCTCGACGAGACCAACGACCAGATCAACCTCCTGCTCGACCAGTAGTCACCGCACCCAGCGAAAGGCATCCGCACATGACGTTCACCCTCGGGATCGTCGGCGCCGGACAGTTCTCCGGAAGCTTCGCCAAGTTGTTCCTCGCCCACCCCGGAGTCGACGCCGTCCACGTCACCGACCTGCTGCCCGAGCGTGCCGAGCAACTGGCCGCGAAGGAAGGACTCGCGGGAACGTTCCCCTCGTACGAGGCGATGCTGGAGTCCCCCGACATCGACGCCGTCGCGATCTTCACGCAGCGCTGGACGCACGGCCCGCTGGTCCTGCAGGGTCTCGACGCGGGCAAGCACGTGTACTCGGCGGTGCCGATGGCCGTCACCCGGGACGAGATCGCGGCGATCATCGACGCGGTCCGCAGGACCGGTCTGACGTACATGATGGGCGAGACCAGCGAGTACAACCCGGCGACCGTGCACGCCCGCAACCAGATCGCCGACGGCGCCTTCGGGCGGCTGTTCTACGCCGAGGGCGACTACGTCCACGACATGGACCTCGGGTTCTACGAGGCGTACCAGTACAGCGGCGGGGAGCGGTGGAAGGAGACCGCCAGCTATCCGCCGCTGCTCTACCCGACGCACGCGGTCGGCGGGGTGCTCGGCGCGTGGCGGACGCACGCGGTGAGCGTGTCCGCGATCGGGGTGAAGGACGAGCGCGGGGACGGCGTCTTCGACACCGAGGTCAGCCAGTTCGGCAACGACATCTCCAACGCCACCGCCCTGTTCGAGGTGGCCGGCGGCGGGTCGTTCCGGACGAACGAGTTCCGGCGGGTCGGCTATCCCTCGCACATCAGGGAGTCCAGGTTCCGGTTCTTCGGCACGGACGCCAGCATGGAGCAGCTCGCCACGGTCAGCTTCTGGCAGGACAAGAAGGGCGTGCAGGACATCACCGAACTGCTGGAGCCGAAGCCGTCCCTGAGCCCCGACGATCCCTCGCTGGAGAAGATCGCGCCGGCGCTGCGGGCCGCGTTCACCTCGGGTTCGGCGCCGGTGCACGACCGGGCGCGGCTGCCGCGGGTCTTCGACCACATGCCGAACGGGCACGAGGGCAGCCACCACTTCCTGGTGGACGACTTCGTCACCGCGGTGAACACCCGCACCCTGCCGTCCGTGAACGCCTGGGTGGCCGCGCGCTACACGCTGCCGGGCATCGTCGCCCACGACTCCGCCCGGCAGGGCGGCGCGCGCCTGGAGATCCCGGACTTCGGGGACGCGCCGGAGGCCTGACCCACCGGACGCCGTCGCCCCGCCCGGCACGGGCGGGGCGACGGCGTCCGGGCCCCTGGTGAACCGGAGGAAGGCGCGAGCACCGATACTTCAGGGGGTGCGGTACGCGAGCGAGTGGCCGCCGCGCCATGACAGCCTCCTGCGGCAGCACCTCCTGGAAGGGCACGACACGGTGACGACGACGGTCACGTATCAGGGCGAACCCGGCTCCAACTCGGCGACCGTGGCGCACGCCCTGTTTCCCGGCTGTGCCGAACTGCCCTGCACCGGCTTCGAGCAGGCCCTGGACGCCGTGACGCTCGGCGCGGCCGACGTCGCGGTGATCCCCGTGGACAACTCCGCGGCCGGACGGGTCGCGGACGTGCACCACCTGCTGCCCGAGTCGGGACTCTTCATCGTCGACGAGTACTTCCACGCCATCCGCTTCGACCTGATGGGCGTGCCCGGCGCGACCCTGGACCAGGTGGAGTGCGTCCGCAGTCACGTGCACGCCCTCGGCCAGTGCCGCAAGGTGCTGCGGGAGCACGGCTGGCGCAGCCTCGTCAGCGACGACACCGCCGGGGCGGCCCGCGAGGTGGCCGAGCTGGGCGACCCGCGGCACGCGGCGTTCGCCCCGCCCGCCGCGGCCGCCCTGCACGGTCTCGAGGTGCTGCGGGCCGGTGTCGAGGACGACCCGGACAACACCACGCGGTTCGTCGTCCTGTCCCGTACCGCGGGCCCGGCCCCGGACCCGGGGGAGCCGACGATGACGAGCGTGTTCTTCTGCGTCCGCAACATCCCGAGCGCGCTGTACAAGGCGCTCGGCGGCTTCGCCAGCGGCGGTGTGAACCTCACCAAGATCGAGAGCTACCAGATCGGCGCCGGCCTCTACGCCAGCCGCTTCTACGTCGAGTTCGAGGGACACCCCGAGGAGGAGCGCGTCGCGCTCGCCCTGGACGAGCTGCGGTTCTTCTCCACCGAGGTGCGCATCCTCGGGGTGTTCCCCGCGCACGCGCACCGGTCGAACACCGTCTGACCCCCGGCGGGCCCGGGGTGGGGTGTCAGGCCGCCCCGATGCCGTGCAGCAGCGTGTCCACGACGACGTCCGCGGCCTGACCGGCACTGAGGTCGGGCAGCTGCTCGGACACCAGACGCATGACCTGCGGCAGGAGCGCGCTCGCCCATCCCTGCGGCAGACCGGGACGCAGCAGTCCCTCCTCGGTGGCGCGGTCGAGGAACGCGTCGACCTCGCGGATCGACGCGTCCCGGCGTGCGTGGACGCTCTCGTCGGCGAGCATGCGCCCGAGGTCGACGGGCCAGGTGCGGTTCACCACGATGATGTTCTCGACGTAGCGGTGCAGGGCCACCGCCACGGGTGCCTCGCGCAGCCGCGCGTCCGCGACGGCCTGCTCGATGGCGGTCAGCCGGGCTTCGTAGATGGCGGCGAGGAGTTCCTCGCGCGAGGCGAAGCGCCGGTAGACGGTGCGCCGGTCCACTCCCGCCTCGGCCGCGATGTTCGCGACGCTCGCGCCGGGATCGGCGGCGAGCATACGGGCCCCGGTGCTCAGGACGGCTTCCAGATTGCGTGCTGCGTCGGCTCTCACCCCATCGAGTCTAGCGAGCGGGTGAGGAGGATGAGACGCCTACCGCCACTGTGATGGGGAACTCAGGCATTCAATCGCCACATCACGGGGGCGTTGGTGCCTCCCTCTCGTCCGTGCTCAGCGATCACCATCATGCGCCACGGGTGCGCGTCCATGTGAAGTTATCTCTTTCAAGTGCTACAGTGACGTGACAGTTAATTGAGGCAGCGGTACCACGACGCAGGAAGAGAGAAAGCGCATGATCACCTATGACCGGCTTTTCATCGGCGGATCCTGGGTCCGGCCGAGCGCCCCGGAGCTGCTCGACATCACCTCGCCGCACGACCGTTCCGTGATCGGCCGCGCCGCGCAGGCGCAGCCCGCGGACGTCGACCGCGCGGTGGCCGCGGCCCGCGCGTCCTTCGAAGCGGGGGAGTGGCGCCTGACCGAGCCCGCCGAGCGCATCGCCGTCCTGCGCCGGTTCAACGAACTGCGCGAGGCCAACGCCGAGACGATCGCCGACCTCATCTCGCTGGAGAACGGCTCGGCCGGCTGGTTCACCCGCGCCGGCCAGCCCGGCCTGACCCGGCAGGCGAACGCCTACCTCAAGGCGGCCGAGGAATTCGGCTGGGAGGAGACCCTCGCGCCGTCCGACCCCGCGTCCCCGACCCGCAGCGTGGTGCGCCGCGAGGCCGTCGGCGTCGTGGCCGCCGTGATTCCCTGGAACTCGCCGTTCTCCTCGGCCACGTCGAAGATCATCCCGGCGCTGCTCGCCGGAAACTCCGTGGTCCTCAAGGTGTCCCCGGAGAACTCGCTGAGCATGGGTTTCCTGGCCGGACTCCTCGAACAGGCCGGCCTGCCCGCGGGCGTGATCAGCGTGCTGCCGGCCGACCGGGAGACCAGTGAGCACCTGGTGTCGCACCCGGACGTCGACAAGGTCGCCTTCACCGGCTCGACGCGCGCCGGACGCCGCATCGCCTCGATCGCCGGCGAGCAGCTCAAGCGGGTCAGCCTGGAGCTGGGCGGCAAGTCGGCGACCGTCATCCTGCCCGACGCCGACCTGGCCAAGGCCGTCGCGGGCGTGAAGTTCGGCTCGCTGCTCAACAACGGCGAGTCCTGCATCGCCCAGACCCGCATCCTCGCCCCGCGCGAGCGGTACGAGGAGGTCGTCGCCGCACTGAAGGAGCTGGTCGAGTCGCTGAAGGTGGGTGCCCCCGACGACCCCGACACCTTCATCGGCCCGATGATCCGCCCCGACCAGCAGCAGCGCGTACGCGACTACATCGCGCTCGGCATCGAGGAGGGGGCGCGCCTGGTCACCGGCGGCCCGCAGATCCCCGAGGGACTGGAGAAGGGCAACTACGTGACGCCGACGGTCTTCGCCGACGTGGACAACTCCATGAGGATCGCCCAGGAGGAGATCTTCGGCCCGGTCCTGGTCGTCATCGCCTACGAGGACGAGGACGACGCCGTCCGCATCGCCAACGACAGCGAGTACGGCCTGTCCGGCGGCGTCTGGTCCCGCGACGAGGCGCACGCGCTGGCCGTCGCCCGCCGCATCCGCACCGGCACCGTCACGGTCAACGGGGCGTCCGTCGCCTTCGACGGCCCGTTCGGCGGCTTCAAGGCCAGCGGCATCGGCCGCGAGTACGGCGCGGTCGGGCTCGGCACCTACACCGAGTACAAGACCATCACCGTCTGACCGCCGGCATGACGTAGATCACGAAGACGAGCCGCCGGATCCGGAATGCGGGGAAGGGCGCGGCGGCTGCACCCCTTGTGGGCTTGCCCTGTTCGGGGGGTGCGTGGGGCAATGGCGCTCGGCGTGAGGCCGCGGGGGTGAAGACGTTCCCGGGCCCGGTCTTCCGCGTTCGCCCGTCCCGGGACCGCTGTCTTCGAAAGGTTTCCCCGCACCATGCCGCTGGCCCTGCTGGCCCTGGCCGTTGTCGCGTTCGGCATCGGCACCACCGAGTTCGCCACGATGGGGCTGCTGCCCCAGATCGCTGACGGCGTCGGCGTGTCCGTGCCCCACGCGGGCAACCTCGTCTCCGCGTACGCCCTCGGCGTCGTCGTCGGCGCCCCCGTGCTCACCGGCATCTGCGCGCGCGTGCCGCACAAGCGACTGCTGCTGCTCCTGACCGCACTGTTCGTCGTGGGCAACTCCGCGTCCGCGCTCGCCCCCGACTTCGGCACCCTCTTCGCCGCCCGCTTCGTCGCCGGCCTGCCCCACGGCGCCCTGTTCGGCGTCGGCGCCGTCGTCGCCTCCCGGCTGGTCGCCCCCGACCGGGCCGCCCGCGCCGTGTCGAAGATGTTCCTCGGACTCACCGTCGCCAACATCGTCGGCGTGCCGGCCGGGACGGCCCTCGGCCAGCAGCTCGGCTGGCGCTCCGCCTACTGGGCGGTCGCGGTCATCGGGCTCCTCGCCCTCGCCGCGCTGGCCCTGTTCGTGCCCCACCAGCCGCGCGGCGCCCAGTCGGGCATCCGGCACGAGCTGCGGGCGATGGGCAACAAGCAGGTCGTCCTCGGCCTGGCCACCGCCGTCGTCGGATTCGGCGGCTTCTTCGCCGTCTACAGCTACCTCGTGCCGATGCTGACCCACCTCACGGGGTTCTCGGACTCGTCGACCACCCTGGTCCTCGCGCTGTACGGCGTCGGCATGACGCTCGGCACGCTGATCGCGGGCCCGCTCACCGACCGCGCCCTGCGGCCCACCCTCTACTGGGGGCTCGCGCTGCTCGCCGCGGCGCTCGTGACGTTCTACTACACCGTCCACAGCACGGTGCCCGCGCTGCTGACCATCACCTTCATCGGCGCGATGGGTTCACTCATCACCACGCCCGTGCAGATGCTGCTCATGGCCAAGGCGAAGAACGCCCCCACGATGGCCGCGGCGTCGAACCACTCGGCGTTCAACCTGGCCAACGCGGGCGGTGCCTGGATCGGCGGTCTGGTCATCTCGGCGGGCTGGGGCTGGGCCTCGCCCAACCTGGCGGGCGCCGTCCTCGCCCTGGCCGGTCTCGGCCTCGCCGTCGTGAGCGGCCTCCTCGACCGCGGCGGGGACCGCTCGGAGGTGTCCGCGTCCCACGCGCCGGCGGCGACCGAGGCCGCACCGAGCGACGCGGCGCACTGAGATCGTCAAGTCGCCCTGACGCGGGCCCTATTGACGCGCGTAGCGGAGCCGGGCAGATTCGTTCTCGCCCGGCTCCGTTCCGCATCTTCCGCCTCGGGAGGCACTGTGCTCAGACGGCCCCTTCGCGCCTTGCTCTCACTTGTCATGCTCGCTTCATTCGTGGTGTTGGGGAGCGCGGTCACCGCGGGTACCGCCCACGCCGACGACTGCTACACCTGGAACAGGGCGCTCAGCCAGGGCGCCAGCGGTGAGGACGTCCGCCAGCTGCAGATCCGGGTCGCCGGCTACCCCGGCTACGGAGGCGTCCTCGCGGTGGACGGGGAGTTCGGCCCCGCCACCAAGGCCGCGGTCACCCGCTTCCAGCAGGCCTACGGCCTGTCCGCGGACGGCGTCGCCGGTACCCAGACCTTCACCAAGCTCTACGCCCTCCAGGACAGCGACTGCACCCCGGCCCACTTCACCTACGCCGAGATGAACCGCTGCAACTCCGACTGGTCGGGCGGCGCGGTCTCCGCGGCCGCCGCGAAGGCGAACGCGCTGCAGCAGATGTGGAAGCTGGAGGCCCTGCGGCACGCCCTCGGCGACCGCGCGCTGACCACCAGCAGCGGCTTCCGCTCCACGGCCTGCAACAACGCGGTCGGCGGCGCGGCGAACAGCAACCACCTCTACGGCCGCGGCATCGACCTCGTCGGCTCACCGTCGTTCTGCGAGATCGTCAAGCAGGCCAGGAACCACGGGTTCAACGAGATCCTGGGCCCCGGCTATCCCGGCCACAGCGACCACGCCCACCTCGGCAGCCAGAGCTCGCGCTACTGGTCGGCGTCCTCCTGCGGCATCTGACGGAGCGCGTCAGCCTGCGGCGGCGAAACAGCCCGCCAGTGCGGCGTACAGGACGGTCACCGTCAGGAACCCGATGACGTCGCGCCGGCCGAACCCCGGGGACCCGACACGGTCGGCGAGCACCGCGACCGTGAGGTCCTCGGGGTCGTACACGATCCGCACCCGGTCGCCGACCCGAGGGATGTGCTCACCGGTCTCGACGATCACCTCGCACTCCCCGCGCTCGACGGACGGCGGCCGGAACGCGCACCGGATCCGCAGCGGGCTGTCCTCGTCCACGGCGTTGAGGTACCCACGGCACTCCGCGGTGGCACGGTGCCCGCGGCGCCGCAGCCGGCGCTCGCGCCGGGACTGCGGCACCAGGGTCAGCACCAGACCGACGCCGCACGCGAAATACCAGACGCACAGGACGATCAGGGCCATGCCGCCTCCGGTCCGCCCGGACTCCACGTGGGATGCGGCCCGCCCGACTGCGGACGGGTCGCCCCCATCGTGACGCCGATGCCGTCGGCTGTCAGCCCTTGACGGGGCGCGGACCGCTCACGGCCGCTCCCGGGAGCGGCGGCGCCCGGCCGGCAGGGGAACCGGGTCCGCGCCGGCGACCACGGTGTTGGAGAGCGTGCCGATCCCCTCGACGGTCAGCGCGAGGCGCAGGAATCCGTCGGCGTCCCGGTGGGGCTCCAGCTCGTCGGCCGTGACGAGATACGGGCCGAGCGTGCCGGCGGTGTCCTTGCCCTTGCACGGGCCGAGGCCCACCGTCATCTCGGCGGACTGGAGATCGCGCGCGGACCGGTCGTTGAAGACGGTGTAGCCGACGATGTGGTCGCGGGCCTGCTCGGGCGTGAGGTCGCGCCCCTCGCGGCCGGTGGCGGCGGCCACCTCCAGTTCGTAGTCGAGGACGGCGGACCGGGGCGGCATCGGGGCGTCGTCGTCGGGGCCGTGGACGGCGTGCGGATTGGTGAAGTAGAAGGTCGGCGCCGCGTACCACTGCTCGGGCCCGCACGTCGGTCAGCGGGCCGATCCGCTCGCCGATCATGGGGCCGTTCACCTGGAGCGCGGCGGGGCCGTTGTGCCGGGCGTCGAGCGCGCGTGCCTCGGCATGGCCGGGCAGCCCCTCGACGAGGGCGTCGACCTCGGGCAGCAGGACGTGCGCATGCACGTCGACCGTGGGTGGTGACGTCGTCACGGCAGCTCCCGCAGCAGGGCCATCGTGCGGCCCATCAGGCCCGGGACGTCGGCGTCGCGCACCCCGTCGAGCTGCCACTGCCCGATCTGCACCGACGCCTCGACGACGGGCCGGACGCGGGCGATCCGGCGCTCGTAGTACGTCCGGAACAGGGCGTCGTCCCAGGTGTCGGTGGCGGTCAGCAGCTGGGCGAGCACCCAGGCGTCCTCCAGGGACAGCGCTGCTCCCTGGGCGAGGGTGGGCGGGCAGCAGTGCACGGCGTCACCGACGAGCACGACCCGGCCGCGGTGCCAGGATCCCTCCACCAACAGGCGGTCGAACCACGTGTAGTTGACCTTCTGCGGGTCCGTGATGTGTGCGGTGATCTCGGGCCAGAACCCTCCGTAGTGCCGCGCCAGGCCGCGCATCTCGTCGGCGTACGAGGCGGGCGGTATGGACGCCCGGTCGCGATTGGCTTCGACGACGTAGGCGTAGAGGGTGTCCTCGCCGGTGGGGCAGTAGCCGGCGATGTAGGCCGGGCCGCCGTAGGCGAGGTCGGTGCGGGTGACACCGGCCGGGCGGGGCGCGGCGATGCGCCAGATGGCCATGCCGGTCGGCTCGGGCCGGTCCGTGATGCCGATCGACGCGCGGGTGGCCGAGGCGAGTCCGTCGGCGCCGATCACCAGGTCGTAGCGGCGCTCGCCGCCGTCGCTGAAGCGGACGGTGACCCCGGGCCCGTCGGCGGACTGGTCCAGGGAGGTGGCGCGGACGCCCAGGCGGACGGCCGCGCCGCTGGCCCGAACGGCGTCGATGAGGATGCGCTGGAGCGCGGGGCGCTGCATGCCGACGGTGGCCGGCAGGTCGTCGCCACCGGTGCGCAGGTCGTCGGCGAAGTGCAGGACGGTGCCGTCGGGGGTGGTGATGCCGACCGAGCCGAAGCCGAACCCGGACTTCTCCACCTGGTCCCAGACGCCGAGTTCGCGCAGGACGCGCAGGGCGTTGCCCTGGAGCGTGATGCCGGAGCCGGCGGTCGTGTTCCAGTCGTCCTTCGCCTCGATCAGGTCGACCGTGATCCCGGCGCGGCGCAGCAGGATCGTCGCCGCGCTGCCGGCCGCGCCGCCACCGATGACGAGGACCGATCGGGATGTGCTCATGAGGGGAACTCCCTTGCTCCGCGGAATGGTTGCGGACTATTTGACCGCGACGGGGCTGACGGGCGAACCTACGGCCCCGGTGATGGGCAGTGGGGCGGCGGTGAGCCAGCACTCGTACGTGCCGTCGTCCGCGCAGTCGTCGGCCAGCGCGTCCAGGTCCCACATCTCGCCGATGAGCAGACCGATGTGGGGGATGGCGACCTGGTGCAGCGGCTGGAAGGCGTGCTCGAACTCGTTCGGCCGGACCTCGAACCCCCCGCGGACGAATGAACCCTGGTCAGCGTCGAACGGCAGGGAAAGCCCGTGAATCTGGCCCGTCTGGACCTCAACCTCGTCGTCGCCCTGCACGCCCTCCTCTTCCTCGTCGCCGACGACCACCCCGGCGTCGCGGAGCGGCTCACCCGCGAAGACCTCGCCCGCCTGCCCTGGGTCACCTACCAGCGCACCTACGACGCCCCGGCCGTCCGCCAGCTCGGCATGCTCGGCATGCTCGGCATCGAACCGCACGTCGAGGTCTCCGTCGACAGCTTCCAGCTGCTGCCGCTCCTGGTGGCCGGCACCCGGCGCATCGCCCTGATCCAGGCGCGGCTCGCCCGACTGCTGACACCGGTCGCCGCCGTCCGCGTCCTGGAACCGCCCTACGAGGCGGTGACCTTGCAGGAGGCCCTGTGGTCGCACCCCGTGCACACGCACGACGCCGCCCACATCTGGCTGCGCGAGACGGCGGCCCGCGTCGGCGGGCAGGTGGCCGGGACCCGTGAGGGCGAGACCGAGGGGTGACGGGCCGAGGAACGCGTCCGCCTCAGGGACCGGCCGCGGACGGGCTGCGGCGCCCGGCCAGCGCGTGCCTGACATGAACCGTCGTGGTCACGACCGTCGCGATCAGGGAGCCCGCGACGACGACCGCCAGCACGGCGAGGGTGGGGTTCACCCAGGCCGGCACGAGGTCGTAGTCGGCGTTGCACCTGTTGTGCAGGGGAAAGGCCTGCGAGGTCTCGCGCCAGTGCTCGGACCGGTAGTCCTGGTCGTACTCCTGGCCTGCCTGGAGCGCGCAGGTCTCCGCCACGTCCAGACCGCCGGAGAAGGCACCCCAGAACCAGGTCGGGGCCAGAAGGAGACCCGCCAGGATCGTCGAGCCGAACCAGAAGCCCGGGTTCCACCACAGCCGCGTCCGGCCACCGGCCCCGCTCGTCGCCCTCACCGCTGCGCCCGGATCCGACCGAGCCACTCCGTGCCCAGCCGCAGCCCATCGGGGAACTCGTCGTCCCGGTCCCAGCGCCACGCGGTGATCATCGCCAGCATGAGGGTCCGGCACGCGCGCAGCACGTCGTGGTCGACCCCCGGGTAGTGGTCGGCGACGTCCGCGGGGGCGTGGGCGAGGTCGAACTCGACGGGCCCGCGGCAGCACGTCTCCAGGTCGACGAAGAGCAGTCCCCGCGGCGTGGCGAGGAGGTTGCCCGGATGCGGTTCGCCGTGCAACAGCTGCTCGGAGCCGCCGTGTTCGCCGAGTTCCGCACGGAGATCGCGCAGCGTCCCGCCGAGCAGTTCCCGGTCGTCGTCGGCGAGCGCGGGAGTGAGGTCGTGGTGCGCCACGAGGTGCTGCGCCTCGGCGACGCGGTCGGTGAAGTGCGGGCTGGGGATGTCGAGGTCGCGCATCGCGGCGTGCAGCCGGGCGAGCGCGTGTGCATAGTCGGCCGGAGGGATCCGCTCACTGGGGATGGACTCGTAGTAGGTCCAGAACGTCACCGTGAAGCCGTCGCGCTCGTGGACCCGCGGCTCGACACGGGGGTCGAGCGCGGCCACCGGGCCCCCGGCGGCGGCGAGTTGCCGACCGAGATCGACCTCGAACCGTGCGACCTGGTGCTCTTTCGGCGCGACCCTGGCCAGGACGTCGCAGGGCAGCAGGCGCAGGGTGAGCTTGTTCGAGTTGTGGAGGACGATCGCGTCGTCGGCCACCAGACCGAGCGAAGCGGCGATGGACCTGGCCGCGTGCACCGCACGCGAGACCTCTGGCGCCTGCATCGTCCCCGGCCCCTCTCCCTGGACGCCACCGCACGGTCCGAGCGGTGCAACCGGCGGACCATACCAAGGCGTCGGTACCGGGCACGCTTCATTTACGGGCGGTGCGAGACTGGACGCATGCTCGTTCAGCTCCTCGCCGCGACCGGTGTGCTCGCGGTACTGACCATGGTCCCCGGCCCCGACATGGCCGTGGTGACGAAGCGCGCCCTCGCGTCCGGCTGGCGCGACGGCCTGCGCACGGTCGGCGGCATCACGACGGGGCTGCTCGTCTGGGGCGTACTGACCGTGGTCGGCCTCGCAGCCGTCCTCGCCGCGTCGGCCACGGCGTACACGATCGTCAAGCTCGCCGGCGCCCTCTACCTCGCGTACCTGGGAGTCCAGGCCCTGCTCCAGAGCCGCCGCGGTGCCCCGTCGCACCCCGCCCCGGACGCCCCGTCGCCGTCCGGCAACCCATGGCGCACCGGCATGGTCAGCAACGTCTTCAACCCGAAGATCGCCGTCTTCTACACCGGCCTCCTGCCCACGCTCGCGCCGTCCGGCGTCTCCCCGCACCTGGGCATGAGCCTGCTGGTCCTCGTCCACGCGACGCTGACGCTCAGCTGGCTCGGCGCCTACGTCCTGGTGCTGGCCAAGGCCCGCACCGTCTTCGAGAAGCCGGCCGTGCGCCGCGCGATGGACCGCGCCACGGGAGTCGTCCTGATCGGCTTCGGCGTCAAGGTCGCCACGTCCCAGCCCTGATCACACGGCCGGCCGGACGGCGGGTCGGTTGGCGGCCGCGTAGATGTCGGCGATGGTCACGTCCGCGGCGCAGCGGGGGCAGGCCACCTCGTAGCAGCGGTCGCACGAGCTGCCCGGACCGACGACCGTAGGATCGCGCCATGTCAGTGCGACCCGTGATGGTGAACATCAAGGCCCTCGACCATGCGGCGGTCGGCCGGTTCTGGGCGCAGGCGCTCGGCTGGAGCGCCTACAGCCCGGGGGCGACGACCTATGTCGGGCCCCCTGGCGGTCTCGTCTGGCCCGATCCGGTCGTCGTGGGGATCGACGTCGTCCCCGTGTCGGAGCCCCGGGCTCCGGTGAAGAACCGCGTGCACCTCGATCTCGCCTCCACCTCCGCCGCCCACCAGGCGGAGCTCGTCGCGCGGCTGCGGGCGCTCGGGGCGACGCCCGTCGACGTGGGGCAGGGCGACGTGCCGTGGACGGTCCTCGCCGATCCCGAGGGCAACGAGTTCTGTGTGCTGGAGCCCCGGGAGGTCTACCGGGACACGGGGGCCGTCGCCGCCGTGGTGGTGGACTGCGCCGATCCGCGGGCCATGGCCCGGTTCTGGGGCGACGCGTTGGACTGGACCCTGCGCGAAGTGACCGACGACGGTGCGGTGTTCCGCTCCGCCAAGGACGTCGGCCCGTACCTGGAATTCATCCGCACCGGCGACGCGAAGACCGTGCCGGACCGGGTCCATCTCGATCTGCTTCCGGGGCCCGGTGACGACCTGCCGGCCGAGGTCGCCCGGCTGCGGGCGCTCGGCGCCACCGACCTCGACGTCGGCCAGGGCGACGTCCCGTGGACGTGCCTGACCGACCCGGAGGGGCACGAGTTCTGCGTCCTCGCCCCACCCTCCTGACCGGCGACAGGGGAGACTCTCGGACCGTCGCGCAGGGCGGTCCGAGGGCCTCGTCCCACCGGGGTCGCTCACGGGCGGTGGTTCACGCGAAGCGCTGTGCGGACGAGCCGTTGCACGCCTGGAGCGCCACGGCCTTGTTCGCGACCGGCTGCGTCAGGCACAGGCCGTTCGCGGTGGCCGGGCGGATCGTGCCGTCCGAGGGCATCGTCCACTTCTGGTTGGCGCCGCCGTGGCAGTTCCACAGGATGGCGGCGGTCGGGGCGGCGATGTCACGCGAGTCCAGGCACCGGTCGTGGGACAGGCCGACGTGGAGGGACTGGTACGTGGGGTCGTACCACCAGGTCTGGTTGCGGCCCCCGTGGCAGGTCCAGCCCACCACGGCCGTGTAGTTGCGGGACGAGCCGCCGTCCGCGTCCAGGCACTGGCCGGTGGCCTCGTTCTTGAGCGGCTCGAACTTGTCGTCCCATGCCCCCGCGTAGAGCGCGGGGGTGTTCGTGGAGGCGGGGTCGGCGCACGACGCCTCGCGCAGACCGGAGTCGTAGAACTGCTTGAAGCACGCGGCGAACGCGCCGTGGCCCGCGGCGTTGGGGTGGTAGGACTGCCGGACCGAGTTCTCGTCCGGCGGGAACGAGCCGTCGTAGAAGAAGCCGCGGGCCCAGGTGGAGTCCGTGCACACCTCGTGCCCGTGGAACAGGCGGGAGGCGTCGAGGTAGTCGGCGCCGGACAGTCGGGCGGCCTTGCGGATGCCGCGCTCGAAGGTGGGCACGGCCACGTTGCGGCCCCAGGCCGCGTCCGAGTCGTAGCCGAGACAGCCGCCGGGGAGCTTTCCGGGGAAGTTCGGGTTGTCCTGCATGTCGGGGCTGATCGGGGACGGGTAGCTCATCAGGACGAGCTTGTAGCCGTCGTCCGCGTACCCCGCGTCGCGCATGACCTTCTTGAGGTCGGTGACGGTGGCCGACACCTTCGGCACGATGCCGTCCACCCGCGCCTGCCAGCCCGGCGCGTACGTCGGCTCGCACGTGCCCTGGGAGAGCACCCAGCGCTTCACGCAGTCGGTCATCACCGGACCGAACTGGACGTCGTCATTGGCACCGACGACCACGACCACCATCTTGACCCGGGTGTTGCGGGCCTTGACGGCGAGGTTGTCGCTCTGCACGAGCTGATCGGCGTACTGCTTGGAACCGCCGATCTTGACGTGGTACGTGGCCGCGCCGGAGCACGAGACGTTCGTGGGCACGTCGGCCGGGATGCCGGTGCGGTAGATCGCGGCGTCCTTGGAGCGGTGGCACCAGTTCGCCGGGCCGTCGGTGCCCGGCCAGTACGAACCGGCGCCCTCGCCGGAGATCTCCGAGTCGCCGATGGACACGAGCGAGGTCTTGCGCTCGGCCATCGGCCGCTCCGCCGGGCTGCCGTACAGCGTGGTGGCCTCGGCGGCGCGGATCTGCTCGAGCTCGGCGGGCAGGGGAGTGGAGGTCGCGGCGCCGCTGGTGGCGGCCGTGCGCGGGGCGCTCACGGAGGGTGCGCCGAGCGCGCCGAAGGACAGGGCTGCTGCGGCGACCGCGACGGTACAGGTCCTCAACCATGGTCTGGGGTGGGGCATGAAACCTCCCGGAGTCGGTGTTACCTCCGGTAATTACAGGGGTCGCCTCTCGCTGCATAGATGCGAACATGACAATTGTTCAACTTCCCGGTTTCGGCGAGCGGATGCGCCTCCCGCTGCCCCTCCCGTCGCGTCTCGCGCAATAAGCAATTGTCCTACTATGCTCGCAATTGCCCGTTTGGTATGTCAGGGAAGGTGGCCCGCTCGTGCCCAGTGGCCTGAATGTCGACACCCTCGGACCGGTCGACGTCGCCGTCGTCGCCTTCGAAGGCAGCCGCTTCAACGGCGACGTCGCGCCCGCGCTGCGCGACCTGCAGAAGGACGGCACCGTACGCATCCTCGACCTGAGCTTCATGCACAAGGCGGAGGACGGTTCCGTCGACATCGTCGAACTGGTCGACGAGGAAGTGGCGGAGACGTTCGGGCAGGTCGCCGACGTGCAGTTCGACCTGCTCAGCGACGAGGACCTGCGCGCCGTCGCGGAGAACCTCCCGCCGGCGTCCTCGGCGCTCGTCGTGGCCTGGGAGAACACCTGGGCGGCGCGCCTGGCGACCGCGGTGCGGGAGTCCAGCGGTGAGCTGCTGCTCCTGGAGCGCGTCCCGCGGGACGCCGTCGTCGAGGCCGTCACCGCGCTCGACGCCGAGTGACGGCGAGTCAACGAGAGGGAGGATCGGAATGCCCCAGCGATTCGGACGGCCCGGCCTTTTGGGCACCATCGCGCGCACCGCGGTGATCTCCGGTACCGCATCGGCCGTCTCCAACCGCGTCAACCGCGGCATGGCCGAGCGCGACATGCGCCGGCAGAGCGACGCACAGGCCCAGCAACAGGCGTGGATGGACCAGGGCGCGGCGCAGGCGCAGGCGGCCCCGCCGCCGCCCGCGGCAGCTCCCGCACCGGCCACGGACCGGGTCGGCCAGCTGACCGCCCTGGCCGACCTCAAGGCCCAAGGACTGCTGACGGACGAGGAGTTCACGGCGGAGAAGGCGCGGATCCTCGGCTCCTGAGCGTCGTCGTCGTGTGAAGCGAGGCGGCCAGGCGAGACGGAGCGGGGCCGGTGCCCGCCGCGCGCGAACGCGGCGGGCACCGGCCCCGCTCATGTCGTGTGCCCGTGCTCTTTCGGGGGTGGGTACGGCGAGTCTGCGGGGCTCGGCCGGGTTGGTGCGGAAACGTTTATGCGGCAAGGGAGCTGCCGCCGGGGGCCCGCTGGGCTCGGGTCCCCGGTGACAGGTGTGTCCGGCGCGCCGGGCGTGACCGGGCGCGAGGGCAGGTTCCGGACAACGTTCCGGCTTCGGCGGTTCGCGGCCGGATCCGGAATCGATACTCGCCTGTACGAGCCGACGCGTTGGTGGTCGGCCGGCCAACGGGGATGAACATGAACACGAGTGAGGAGCAGCGGCCGCAGCCGCTGCTCGCCTACCGCAGGTATCTGGACCATGTGATGGGCTGTGACGTGTGCACGGGGCCCGAGCGGCTCTGCCCGCTGGGCAGAGCGCTGCACCGGGCCTACCGGGAGAACCTGGACGACTGAGCGTCAGGCTGCCGGGGCCCAGTTCGGGTCCCGTCCGGTGAAGGCCAGCAGCCGTTCGGCCGCGCCTGCCGTGGTGGCCGTGGGCACGGCGGGGGCGTACTTGCCGAACGAGTCGCGGACGAAGTCCACGAGGTTGCCCGCGATCTCCTCCAGGGCCTCGGCCAGTTCGTCCGTGAGCGGCAGGTCCTGGCCGGTGGCCCTGGCGATGTCCCACGCGTGCAGGGCCGCGTCGAGCGCTGCGGCCGCGGCACCGAGGTGGGCGGGCATCGGTCCCATCGGCGTGGGCACGCTGTCGGCGTCCTGCCCGGACGTCCAGGCGGCCGACGCGTCGCGCAGCACGAGCTCCAACTCGCCCACCGGGTCGGCGGACACCGCGTCCGCCGGTTCGAACGGGTCCTGTGCCGGTTGGACACCGGTGATCTGCATGACGAGACCCTGCTGGTCCAGACGTGCGTGGTTGAGGACCTGCCGCACCGTCCACTCGCTGCACGGCGTCGCGTTGCCCCACCCGTCCTGCGGGATTCCGCGGACAGTCGAGAGCAGGTAGTCGTGAGCCTGTTTGAGCGCTGCGAATCCGTCGGCCGCCATCTGAGCCCCCGTCTCTTCCGGTCCGTTGAAAAGCCATCGCCATGCTAGATCCGATCATGGGTCGTGGGCGGATCTTCCGTGAAGCGGCGGGAGGTCCAACTGTGCATCTGGGCACCGGAGATGACGATCCGGACGCGGATCGGGCGGCGGCTCGGAGGGTCGATCGGACGTCGGGGCTGGCGATGCGACTGATGGCGGAGTCGACGACGGACCCGCTCAGGCGACGGCGTAGTCGGCGAGGGTGGCGTCGAGCATGTCGAAGGCGGTGGCCGCCTCGGCGGTGACGGTCCGGCTGATCTCGCTGTTGGGGTGCTCGGCCAGGGTGAGGTCCTGGATGCGCTGGAACAGGATGCGGTGGACGGCGGCGAGCAGTCCGGCGGCGGTCCGCACGGTGATGTCGTCCGCCGGTGCGCCGGTGGCCGTGGCGAGCGCCTGTGCCAAGGCGATCTCGCGCTGGTCGTGCAGGCCGCGCAGGCAGGCCGTGAGGGTCGGGCTGTCGGCGACCATGCGGGCGAACGCGGGGCCGGAGAACCCGGAGACCGGATCCGCTTGCGCGGCGGAGGCGAGGAAGGCGCGACGGAGCGCCGTGAGCGCGGACTCGCCGGGCTCCCGGGCGGCCACGATCCGAGCCAGAGAAGCGATGAACGCGTCCTGGTGGTCCAGGGCCAGGTCTTCCTTGCGGGGGAAGTAGTTGGTCACCGTCTTCTTGGCGACGCGTGCGGCGGTGGCGATCTCGGCGATGGTCGTCCGGTCGAAGCCCTGGGCGATGAACAGCCGGGTGGCGTGGTCGGAGATGAGTTGCCGGGTCTCCTGCTTCTTGGATTCCCGCAGGCCGGCGGGTGGCGCGGGTCGCACGGGTGGCGTGGGCGATGTGGTGTCGGTAGCCATGAGGCAATCTTACCCCCGTAGTAAATTTACGTTGACACTCCTGACTTGTTCGGGCTAACTTTACGTCCGTCGTAAAAATACGATGACGGTACGAGGGGATCCGGTTCGGCCCTCCGCCGCCGGCCGTGTTCCACGAAGGGAACCCACGTGCAGATCACCGCTTCCACCGTCTCGCTCACCGTCACCGACGTCGCCGCGTCCCAGCGGTTCTTCACCACCCACTTCGGCTACAGGGAGCAGGCCGCCGCCGACGGATTCGCCTCGCTGTCGCGCGACGACGCGGCCGTGGACATCGTGCTGCTCGCTCGCGGTACTGAAGTGCTGCCGGCCGACCAGCGCGACCAGCACGCCTCCGGACTGATCCTCGCCTTCACCGGCAGCGGCATCGAGGGCGAAGAGCAGCGGCTGCGCGCCGAGGGAGTCGAGATCACCATGCCGCTGCGCGAAGAACCCTGGGGCGAGCGGCTCTTCCAGGTCACCGACCCCAACGGTGTGATCGTCCAGTTCGTCGAGTGGGCCGCTCCGGCCGCCGGCGCCGAGCACGCCTGACCCATCGTCCACGGAAAGGACCCCACTCTTGTCGCCCGACCCGAACACGCTCCACCCGCTGCCCGCCCACGACCGCGTCGTGTTCCTCAAGCCGCTGGTCACTTCGCCGCAGATCGAGGTGGGCGAGTACACGTACTACGACGACCCGGACGGTGCCACGGACTTCGAGCGCCGCAACGTCCTGTACGCCTATGGACCTGAACGCCTGGTCATCGGCAAGTACTGCGCGATCGCCTCGGGGAGCAGCTTCCTGATGGCCGGCGCCGAGCATCCGTCGATGGGCGTCTCGACCTACCCGTTCACCATGTTCGGCGGCCGCTGGGCCGAGCGGACCCTGGACATCGTCACCGGCATGCCCAGCCGCGGCGACACCGTCGTCGGCAACGACGTCTGGTTCGGATACCGGGCGACCGTCATGCCCGGCGTACGGATCGGCGACGGCGCCGTCATCGCGGCCGGTGCCGTGGTCACCGCGGACGTCCCGCCCTACACGATCGTGGGCGGCAACCCGGCCCGGCCGATCCGGCAGCGGTTCGCCGACGACGACATCGAGCGGCTCCAGCGCGCCGCGTGGTGGGACTGGCCCGCCGAACTGGTCACCGAACACGCCCGCACGATCATGGCCGGAACACCTGCCGACATCGAACGCGTCGCCGCCGGGCAGCGCTGAGTTCGGCCCTCGCCGCGGGGAGCCGCTCCGGCTTGCCGCTCGGGGTGGTGAGGGGATCATGGATGGATGCTGACCGTGCTCGTTGTGGCGTCGCTCGTCAGGGTGCCGGCCCTGATCGCCCGGATCGAGGAGCTCCCCGACGTCAGCGTGCTGTCGCACACCCATGACAGCCGGCTCGCCCTGGCCCGGGCGCGGCTGCTGATGCCCGATGTGCTGGTCGTCGATCTCAGTGCCATGTTCACGCCCGACGCGCCCACGGTTCTCGACCAGGCCCGCAGGCTGCAACCCTCCTGCACGGTCGTCGTGCACGCGGACGGGGCCGTGATCGGCGTCATCGGCCCGGCGGGCGACATCGTCCCTGCCGCGTCCGGCCGGGCGAGCGGTCTCGGCGAGGTCCTCGCCGGGCTCGCGCACCCTTGATCCGAACGGTGCCCTTTGCGGCGGGAACGTACAGGGGGTCTGGCCCGGTCAGCCGTCGTATGGCACCGCATGCGCGCCGGGGCCGCGGGTCAGGCGCCGGGGGCCGGACGGCTCACTGACGCTTCCAAATCCGGGTGTGCTCACGCCTGAGCTCGCAGTTCTCGTCGAGGAGTATCTGGTTCTCCTCGATCAATGTACGAGCGGTCCGCTGCAGTTCGAGGGCGAGGTCGCGAGAGGCCGTCCATCGGTCCCGGAACTCGCTGCGTCGCGCGTTCACTGCCATACCGCGCGGGTTCCCGAAGAAGGAGCTTCCATGTGCGGGGCGAGCGGCGCCGTGCGGTCGGTCGAGCTTCTTCCGGCGCTGCGCCGCGGAGTGCGGGAGGGCGCGCAGACGGTCGCGTACCGCGGTGAGGCTGGCCACCGCGGTGTTACGCCTCATCGGCCCGGCGGGCTTCCGCCGCCCGGGGCCTGTGCCCTCGCGAGTGACGGTCTACGATCAACGCTGCCGCGCGACGCCGCCCGGCCAAATCCGCTGGAAGTCGGGGGACTTGGGACTGTGGACGACCTGGATGTGACACTCGCCGACCGCTACCGCCTGGTCCGCCCGCTGGGGCAGGGCGGGATGGGGGAGGTGTGGGAGGCGCAGGACGCGAGCCTGCTGCGGCCCGTCGCGGTCAAGGTGATCTCGGTCCTGGCAGGCGGCGGCAGCCGGGCCGACGAGGCCCGCGCCCGGTTCCTGCGCGAGGCGCGGATCACCGCCGCCCTTCAGCACCCCAACATCGTCACCGTGCACGACCTCGGCGAGGCCGCCACCGAGGAGGGCACGACGCCGTTCCTGGTGATGGAACTGCTCCGGGGCGAGGGCCTGGACGCCGTGGTGCGGCGCGGCCCCGTCGGCGAGGCGCAGGCGGCACGGTGGGGCGCGCAGGTGTGCGACGCCCTGGGCGAGGCGCACGCCGCCGGCATCCTGCACCGCGACATCAAGCCCGCGAACCTGTTCGTCACGGCTTCGGGCAGCCTCAAGGTCCTCGACTTCGGGATCGCCCGCGCCGCCGACCCGTCGGCGACCGGTGACCGCCTCACCCACACCGGATTCATGGTGGGCACGGCCGCGTACATGGCCCCCGAGCAGGCACGCGGACACCCCGAGCAGCGCAGCGACCTGTACGCCCTGGGCTGCGTGCTGTTCGAACTGCTCACCGGGCGGCCGCCGTTCACCGCCCCGGACACCCTCGGCTACCTCACGGCGCACCTGAACGACCCGCCGCCGGCGCCGAGCAGCGTCGCGCCCGGCGTCTCCGAGCCGTGGGACCACCTGGTCCGCCGGCTGCTCGCCAAGGACCCGGCCGAGCGCTACGACTCGGCTGCCGCGCTCGGCGACGAACTGCGCCACCTGTGCGCGATCGGCCGGTCCGTGCCCCCTGCCCGCGGCTACACCCCGACCGTCGCCGAACCGGAGGCGCGCGGCACGGTCCCGCCGCCCGCCGCTGTCCCGCCGCCCGACGGTCTCGCGGCGCACCCGACGGTCCGGGCACCGGCCGATCCGGTCGGCGGCACGAGCCTGAGCCGCCGGGACCTGCTCGTGCGCGGCGCGGGCGTCACCGCGGTCGCCGTCGCCGGAGGGGCCGCGGCGGTCTATCTGACCGGTGGGCCCGGACGGGACCCGGTCGCCTGGTCGCAGAAGATCGCGGACGTCGACGTGATCAACTCCGACAGCGCCGGCGTCGTCCTGGCCGACGGCAGGTGCCATGTGGCGGCAGGTCACTACTACAAGCCCACCGCCGCCCTCCACACCTTCGACCTCGCCACCGGAAAGCCGCTGTGGAAGGTGTCCCTCGGAGCCGCCTGGGCCCGGGCGACGCGCTTCGCGGTCGTCGGCGGCACGCTCGTCGCCTTCACGCAGGACGGCGACGGCGACCGCGGCCGGCTGCGGGCCTTCGACGCCGCCACGGGCAAGCGCCGGTGGCAGCGTTCGGTCCCCAACGACCGCGACGCCCTCACCGTGCACCGGCCCGGCGGTCTCCTGATCGGTGACGAGGACGGGCGGGTGAGCGCCACCGATCCGCGTACGGGCGACGAGCGCTGGGCGTTCGACGTGTCGTCCCCCTACAGCACGTCATGGATCCTGGGTGGCGACCTGTTGCTGTGCTCCGGAGGGATTGCGGTGGCCGGCAGCACGGGGAAGAAGCGGTGGACCCGCCCCGACTTCTCTCCGTACGGCGATCAGGCACTGCCCATGGGAGACGGCCTGCTCTGTTACGAGAAGGGCAGGACGGTCCCCGTCGACCTCGTTCTGCGCGACGCGGGCACCGGCAAGGTGAGGTGGCGAACCCCGTTCCAGCGGACCAGACCGGACGAGCACGTCGTCGGGAACATCCAGCCGCTCGAGGAGCTGGTGTCGGACACCACGGTGTTCCTGCCGCTGCCGGCCGGGTCCCGGCGGAAGCCGACCGCCCTGGACGGACTCACCGGCAAGCCGCTGTGGACGTACGACCGCACGTACGAGGAACTCGCCCTGAGGGAGCGGGCGACGACGGCCGTGGCGGGCGGGTTCGTCCTGCCGACGAAGGACGGGCCGGTGTGCCTGGCCGCCGCCGACGGAAAGGAACGGTGGCGCGCGGGCACGGAGGACGCCCAGCGGATCAGTCCCGTCGGCAAGTACGTCGTGCTCTCCGGGAGCAAGCAGGCGCGGCTGTTCCAGCGCTGGTCCGGCGTGCGGATCGTCGGAGCGGAGCGTGGCCGCACGCTCTGGGCGGGCGATTTCGACGGCTCGGCCATCGGCGATCCCGCGGCGAGCGGTACCACGGTCGTCATCGTCGACTCCGGCGGGACGGTGCGGGCGCTGCGGATCTGAGCCGCTGGGTCCACTGCTGCCCACTGCCCACCACCGCCTCTTGCTGCTCACTGCCGCTGCCCTGATCCGGCCTGGGTACCCCCGGGGGGCGCAGCTTGCCGACGGTGAGGCGCGATCGGACCCCCACGGTTGGCCACGGCGCACCCGCACTGGGCAGGCTGAGGAACGCACCCGGCTGTCGGCCCGTCGGCGATGAGTTCTCCGCCCACGGCAGGTCCACAGGTCCACACGTGTACAGGACCACACGTGCACAGGTCCACACGTGCACAGGTCCACAGATGCAGACAGTCACGGCACACGGACAGGAGCGGCATGAGCAACAGCGGATCCGGCAACGAAGTCGATGGCGCGGAGCCGGAACTCACCCAGCTGGAACCGGCGACGACGGCGGTGGTGCGCGGCGTCGTCCCCCTGGCCGAGCTGCGGAACTTCTTCGACGCGTCGTTCGGCGCCCTGGGCCGGACCATCGGGGCACAGCGGATCACCCCGCTGAGCCCGGCCTTCGGTCTGTACCGCGGGTCGCCGGGGGACGTGCTGGACCTGGAGGTCGGGTTCGTCACGGACCGGGAGGTGCGGCCGGAGGCGGGGGTGGTGGCCGGGACGCTGCCCGGGGGCCGCGTCGCGCGACTGACGCACCACGGGTCCTTCGACGGTCTCGGGGCGTCATGGGAACGGCTCCACGCCTGGATGCGGGCCCAGGGGCTGCCCACCGGAGACGCCCGGTGGGAAACGTACGTCACGCAGCCCACCCCGGACATGGACCCGGACGAACTGCGCACGGTCCTCAACTGGCCCGTGGCGGACTGACGCACCCTTCTCGCGGCGTGTGACGGCGCGGGGTACACCGACTCGTCCCGGTTGGTCCGGGTCGGTGATCCCCGCGTGAAATTTCAGGCAGAGATCCGCCCCTGAAATACCCCCGGGGGGTATATGGTTACGATCGTCGTCCTGAAGGGGCAACGCCCCAACACCCGTCACACGCCTGGAGATGTCATGACGAACCACCCCGGCCACGACCACGGCAACCACGGCGCGCACAGCGCCCACGGCACGCACGATGCTCACGCCGGTCACGGTGGCCACGCCGGTCACGGAGCCGCCCGGCCCGGTGGGCTGTCGGTCTCGGAGAGCGGCTACACCCTCGAACTCGACGCGACGATCCACACCGCCGGCGTCCAGCCGGTCAGCTTCCGCATCGTCGGCCCCGACGGACAGCCGGTGACCGAGTACGTGCCCGAGCACGAGAAGGAACTGCACTTCATCGCCGTCCGGCGCGACACGGCCGGCTTCCAGCACGTCCACCCGGTTCGGGACGAGAAGGGCACCTGGAGCACCGAACTCGCCCTGGAACCGGGCGACTGGAGGTTCTTCGCCGACATACACCCGGCCGGCCACGACGGCACCCTGACGCTGGGGATCGACGCCGCGGTCGCCGGAGCGTACGACCCGCGACCGCTGCCCGAGAGCACCGGGGTCGCGGAGATCGGCGAGTACGCCGTCACCCTCGACGGCGAACTCCACCCCGGCGTGACCAGCGAACTGACCCTCACCGTCAGCAGGAACGGCGCCCCCGTCACGGACCTGGAGCCCTACCTGGCCGCCTACGGACACCTGGTGGCGCTGCGGGTGGGCGACCTGGGCTACCTCCACGTCCACCCGGAGGGCGCCCCCGGTGACGGCGTCACGGCACCGGGCCCGGAGATCGCGTTCATGGCGGCCGCCCCGTCGGCGGGCAGCTACCGGCTGTTCCTGGACTTCCAGCACGAAGGCGTCGTGCGGACCGCCGAGTTCACCGTCCGTACCACCGAGGCCGGCCACGCCGACCACGCCGACCACGCCGACCACATGGCCCCGGCGGCACCCGGGCACGCCGGTCACCACCACGGCGCCCACGCCCACCACTGAGCGACCGACCGCGATCGACCAGCAGCGGAAGGAGCACCATGCCACGCCTCGCCCGGCTCACCCCCGACACGGCCGTCGGCACCTCGCGCGACCTCCTCGCCGAACTGACCTCCCGGCACGGCCGGACCGGCGACATGGTCGCCACCATGGCCCACTCGCCGGCCGTCCTGAGCGGCTACCTCCAGCTCAGCCGGGCCATGGGACGAGCCAAACTCGACCGCCGGATCGGCGAACGCGTCTCCATCGCCGTCCAGACCCTGCAAGGCTGCGCACTCTGCCTCGACGCCCACGTCGACGCCGCCCGCGCCAGGGGAGTGGACGAGGAGGAGATCGACCGGGCCCGCGAAGGCACCTCGGCCGACCCGGCGATCGCCGCGATCATCACCCTCGCCCTCCAGGTCTACCGGCAGCCGACGTCGATCACCGACGAACAGATCACCGCCCTGCGCGAGTTCGGCCACAGCGACCGGGCGATCGCCGACGTCGTCGGCATCGTCGCCCTGAACGTCCTCACCGGCGCGTTCAACCTCGTCGCCGGCCTCACACCGGGGAGCGACACCGGTGCGTGACGACACCCCCGCCGCCTGTATCCGCGGGGCGCGCTCCCCGCGCAGGGGCCGCGCCCCGCCGGACGCCACCGAAGGAACCCGCCATGCGACTCTTCGCCATCCGCGACTACCGCCACCTCTTCGCCGCCCAGGTCATCGCCCTGTTCGGCACCGGACTCACCACCGTGGCCCTCGGACTGCTCGCCTACGAGCTCGCCGGCCCGCGCGCCGGAATGGTCCTCGGCACCGCCCTCACCATCAAGATGGTCATGTACGTCGCCATCGCCCCGCTGGCCGCCGCGTACATCGACCGGCTCCCCAGAAGAACCCTCCTGGTGCTCCTCGACGTCATCCGCGGCGCCGTCGTCCTGGCGCTCCCGCTGGTCACCGAGGTCTGGCACATCTACGTCCTCATCGGCCTGCTCCAGGCGGCCTCCGCCGCGTTCACGCCGACCTTCCAGGCGGTCATCCCCGACATCGTCACCGACGAGGCCGCGTACACGCGGGCCCTGTCCGCGTCCCAGGTCGCCTCCACGATGGAGAGCCTGCTCAGCCCCGTACTGGCGGCCCTCGCCCTGACGTTCCTCTCCTTCGACCGGCTGTTCCTGGGCACCTCCGCCGGATTCCTGATCTCCGCCGTACTCGTCCTGCTGACGCGCATCCCCGACGCCCGCCCCAGCACCCACACCCGGGCCCGGGACAAGGCGGCCGCCGGGATCAGGACCTTCCTCGGTACACCGCGGCTGCGCGGCATCATGGCGCTCAACCTCACGGTCGCGGCCGCAGGTTCGATCGTCGTCGTCAACACCGTCAACTACGTGCGCGACGAACTCGGCGGTTCGCAGCAGGACGTCGCCTGGATGCTCGCCGCCTCCGGCACCGGAACCCTCCTGGCCGCCCTCGCACTGCCCCGCGTCCTCGACCGGGTCGCCGCCCGTACCGTCATGATGACCGGCGCCAAGGTCCTCGTCGCCGCCACCGCCGCCGCGGTCACCCTCATCGCCACCGGCCTCACCACCTGGGCGGGCACGGCGATCGTGTGGACCGCGACCGGCATCGGCATGGCGCTGATCATCACGCCGACCGGCAAGGTGCTGCGTGCCTCCGTCGAACGCGCCGCGATCCCCGAGGCGTTCGCGGCCCAGTTCTCCCTGTCCCACCTGGCCTGGCTCCTCACCTACCCCGTCGCGGGCTGGCTCGGCACCCGGGCCGGTTTCACCCCGGCCTGGTCCGTCCTCGCGACGCTCGCCGCGGCGGGCGCGGTCGGTGCCCTGCTCCTCTGGCCGCGCCACGACGGTCGCGGAACGGCCGCCGTGCCGAGCGCGACCGGCCCGGCCGCCACCAGCGAGGACCGGTCCACCCTGGTCAAGGCCGCGTGAGCGCCGCGTGCCAGGAGCAGCTCCCGGCAGTACGGCCCGGCCTCCCGCAAGTCCGCCTTGTGGGAGGCCGGGCCGCGCTCCGTGGAACCACCCGCCCCGGTCGCCTTCCGCAGGGCGCGCGGGCCGGATGTAATGGCCGCCGCACGCCATGATCGGCGAGGGTTGGCCCCGGGTGTCACCGACGCCCCGGCCGGGAGCCCGTCGCGAGCCGGCCGTCCGCTGCCCGAAGACCGGAGCCGTCACGCCCGGCGCCCGGGCCCATCGGAAGGACTCGACCGATGCACCACCAGCGACCGCCCCACCGCCGACGAACGACCCGGGTGCGCCGCGCGGGCCTCGGCGTGTGCGCCGCCCTGGGGCTCCTCCTCGTGACGGGCTGCGGACAGGACGGCGGCGGGGGCAGCGGCGGGCCGTCCGCCGCCGCGTCGTCCGACCGGCCGACGCCGACGCCGACGCCGGCATCCAGGAGCGTCGACCTCGCCGGCCTGGAGCGCGACTACCGGGCGCACATCGGCCTGTACGCCGTCGACACCGGCAGCGGCCGTGCGGTCACCTGGAACGACACCCGGCGCTTCTCGTACAACTCGACCGTCAAGTCCTTCCTCGCCGCGGCCGTCCTGAAGAAGAACGGCATCGACGGGATGGACCGCGTGCTGCGCTACGACCGCTCCGATCTGATCGCCAACTCACCCGTCACCGAGCGGCACGTGGACACCGGCATGAGCCTGCGGGCCCTGTGCGACGCCGTCGTCCGCTACAGCGACAACACGGCCGCCAACGTCCTCTTCGAAGATCTCGGCGGCCCCGGCGGACTGGGCGTCTTCCTCAAGGGCGAGCTCGGTGACACGGTCACCCGCACCGACCGCATCGAGCCCTACCTCAGTCGATGGAGCCCGGGGGAGGAGCGCGACACCTCGACACCGCGCCAGATGGCGTCCAACCTGCGCGACCTTGTCCTCGGCGACACGCTGCCCGCGGCCGAGCGGCGCCTGCTGACCACCTGGCTGCGGACCAACACCACCGGGGACAGGGCCATTCGGGCCGGGGTCCCGGACGGCTGGGTCGTCGGGGACAAGACCGGGACCGGCTCCTACTTCGCCGCGCGCGACGACATCGCGGTGATCTGGCCGCCCGGCCGCAAGCCGCTGGTGATGGCGATCCTCACCTACCGCGACGGCGCCAAGGACTCCGACGCCGACGACCAGCTCCTCGCCGACGCGGCGGCAGCGGCGGTCGCCGCCCTGGAGGCCGACGACGGCTGAGGGCCCCTCGGGCGCCCCGCGTCACACCCCCACGACGGTCCGCCCGCCGGCCAGTTCGAGCCGGGCTCCCCGGAACCGTGCCCGCATCCGCCGGTCATGGGTGACGACCACCAGCGCACCCTCGTACGAGGCGAGGGCCTCCTCGAGTTCCTCGACCAGCGCGGGCGCGAGGTGGTTGGTCGGCTCGTCCAGGAGCAGCAGGTCGACCGGTCGTGTGACGAGCCGTGCCAGTTCGATCCGCCGCCGCTGCCCGTACGACAACTCGCCGACCCGCAACCGCAGTTCGGCGGGCCGGAACAGGCCGAGCGAGAGCAGCTGTTCGCGCTGTTCCTCCCGGTCGCCCGGCCGGTCGTGGGCGAAGGCGCCGAGCACGCTGACGCCGGCGGGCCACGGCGTCTGGTGCTGGCGCAGGATGCCCACCCGGCCGGGCACCCGCACCGTGCCGCGCCGCGGTCGCACCTCGCCGGCCAGAATCCCGAGCAGCGTGGACTTGCCCGCCCCGTTGGGACCGGTGACGAGCAGCCGCCGGCCCGGATCGAGGCTCAGGTACGGCACGTCGAGGCGGCCGTCCAGGTGGACGTCGACGAGTTCGGCGGCGGGCCCGGCCACCGTGTCCCGGTCGGCGGCCGTGGCGACCGACGCCTCGAACACCAGTGGATCGGGCGGCAGTTGGGCCGGTGCGGCGGTGAGCCGGGCGACCCGCTCCTTGGCGTTGCGGATGCGGACCGTCGCGCCGTGGGTGCGGCCCCGCGCGCGGAACCCGCCGTGCCCGAAATTCGCCAGCGGCACCTTGCGCGGGATCGCGTCGAGGCGCTGCGCGTGGGACTCGGCGAGGTGGCGGTTGCGTGCGAGGTCGTCGCGCCACCGCTCGTACTCCTGGATGCGGCGGCTGCGTTCGGCGGCCTTCGCGGTGCGGTAGCCGGCGTAGCCGTCGCCGTAGCGGGTCACTCGTCCTTCTCCCACCTCCAGGACGGTGCTGGTCAGGTTCTCCAGGAACGTGCGGTCGTGGGTGACCGCGACGACGGTGCCGCGGTGTCCGCGCAGGTGTGCCTCCAGCCAGCCGACGGCCTGGTCGTCCAGGTCGTTGGTCGGTTCGTCGAGGAGCAGCAGTTCGGGCCGGGCGGCGAGCGTGCCGGCGAGTGCGAGCCGGGACCGCTCGCCGCCGGACAGCGAGCCGAGCCACCGGTCCCGCGCGAGGCCCGGCAGCCCGAGCCCGTGCAGCGCCATGTCGACGCGCGCCTCGGCCGCGTAGCCGTCGCGCGCTTCGTAGCGGGCGAGGTGACGCTCGTACGAGGCGAGGGCCGCGTCGAGACCGGCGCCCTCGGCCGACTGGAGCTGTCGCTCGTCGTGGCGCAACTGGGCCTCCAGTGCGCGCAGTTCGGCGAGCGCGAGGTCGACGGCGTCCTGCACCGTCGCGCCGGCGGGCAGGTCGAGTGCCTGCGCGAGATAGCCGGTGCCGCCGGGCGCGGAGACGGTGACCTCGCCGCTGTCCGGCCGCTCGTGGCCGGTCAGCAGCCTGAGCAGGGTGGACTTGCCGGACCCGTTGTCGCCGATCACGCCGACCTTCTCGCCGGGTTTCACGGAGAAGGAGACGCGGTCCAGGACGAGGTGGTCGTCGTAGCGCTTGGTCAGGTCGTGCACGGTGAGCTGGGCGGTACGGGTACGCAAGACAGGGCCCCCTCGGGGAGTGATGGACAGGTGGCGGTGCGCCTACCGCGGAGCGCGGCTCCACGCGGTGGCGCGTGCTGTCATCACAGAGTTCCCATGGGCAAGACGGTACGGGACGGTGCCGACAATCGCAAGACGATTCGTATCGTCTTGTTGGAGAGTGGGTGCTGTGAGGTTCGGACGGGTCAGGTACCAAGTAGGTACCATGAGGGGCATGCCGTCACTGAATGTGTCGTTCACGGATGAAGAGCTCGAGGCTGTGCGCGCCGCCGCGGCGGCCGAGGGCAAGAGCCTCAAGCAGTACCTGCACGACCTCGGCGTGCGCGAGATGGCCAGGAAGCGGTTCGTCGCCGGGGCCCTGGACCGCTACGAAGCGCTGCGGGGCGAGTTCGACGAGGCGTTCCCCGGCGAGATCCCGCCCGCCGAGCGCAAGAACGGGGCGAGCGCCGCCTGATGGTCCTGTACGTGGACGTGTCCTGGCTCCTGGACGTGCAGGAGCGCGCGGCCCTCGACGAGATGACCGTCGCCGACTACTCGGGGCTGGTCGCGGCCGTCGCCCGGCACCGGACCAGGACGCCGACACTGGAGGCGTCCGACCCCGACGCTTCGTGGCGAGCGGCCGCGCTGCTGCACACCATCGTCCGCCTCGAACCCCTGCCGTTCCGCAACTCCCTGTTCGCGGCCGTCATCGCGGCGCAGTACCTGCACGACTCGGGCGAAGGGATCGATCCGCCCTACGGCGCCCTGCCGGACCTCGTCCGCAAGGTCCGCGAGGAGCGGATGAGCGTCTACGCGGTGGCCGGGCAGCTGAGGGCCTGGCGGGTGTGAGCCCCGCGTCCCCGTGCGAACGCTCCGCCCCGCCGGGCGCAAGTAGGGGGTGAGACCGCCGCCCGGGCGGTCAAGGACAGGGGGGGTTCATGGATCCCGATCCCGATCCCGTTGCGGACGAGGATCTGCTCGTGCGGGCCGCCACGGAGCCGGCCGCGTTCGAGCCGCTGGTCGCGCGGCACTCCGTCGCGCTGCACGGCTATCTCGCACGACGGGCGCCGACCGCCGCCGACGACCTGCTGTCGGAGGTGTGGCTGCAGGCCTTCGCCCACCGGCACACCTTCGACGCGGCCCGCGGGGCGGCCCGCGCCTGGCTGTTCGGCGTGGCCCGCAACGTACTGGCCCGGCACTGGCAGCGGGCCGCCCGAGATCCGGGCCCGTCGGCCGAGGACGAGCCGTCCGGCAGCGACCCGTGGCAGGCGGTGGACCAGCGGCTCGACGCCCTGGCGGCCGGACCGCGGATCCACGCCGGGCTCGCCGAACTGCCCTCCGTGGAGCGGGAGTTGCTGCTCCTCGTCGCCTGGGAGGGGCTCACGCCCACCGAGGCCGCGGCCGTCGTCGGCATCCCCGCCGGCACCGCCCGCTCCCGGCTGCACCGGGCCCGCGCCCGGCTCCGGTCCCGCCTGTCCGACGGCACCCTCACCACCCTGACGGGAGAGCTCGCATGAGTGCGCAGCGACACGACGATGTGCTCGACTTCCCCGGCGCCGCGGAACTGGTCGCCGCCGGTCGTACCACCGCACCCGACCCGGCGGTCCTGGCCGCGGCACTGGCCGCGGTCCGCACCGCGATCGACACCGAGACCGCGAAGCCGCAGGGCCCGGCCGCCGCTGAACCCCGCGTGGTCGTTCCGCTGTACCGCCGGCGCCGCGTCCTCGCCTCCGCTGCGGCGGTCGCCGCGGTCGCCGCGGCGGCGATCATCGCCCCCGTGACCAGCATGGACGGTGGTGCGCCCGCCGCGAGCGCGGAGGCGGCGGCGTTCTTCGGCACGATGGCCGACAAGGCGGCCGGCGGCGCGGACGGCCCGTACTGGAAGATCACGGCGACCGAAGCGGCCCCGGGCACGGCGACCCGCACCCGGACCGTCTTCCTCGGCCCCGACGGACTGACCTCCGTCGAGAACGGCGAGAAGCTGGCCAAGCCGCAGCCGAACGGCATGACCTGGCGCGTCGGCGACCAGCGGCTGGACTGGAAGGGCCTGCGCGCTCTGCCCACCGACCCGTCCCGGCTCCGCGCCGAACTGGCCGCGGGGAAGGACGGAGCGGCAGCGGACGAACAGGTCGTGACCGAGGCCGGGCACCTGCTGTCGTTCAGCCCGGCCCGGGCCGAACTGCGCGCCGCGCTCTACCGGGTGATGGCGGACACCCCCGGCGCGGACATCCGCACCGGAGCGAGCGACGCGAAGGGCCGCAAGGGCACCGAGGTGACCTGGAAGTACACCAGCGCCGAAGGGCCCGGCATCGCCACCACCCCGCACTGGATCATCGACCCGGCGACGGGCGGGATCCTCGAGGAGAACCGCACGGCCGCCGAGTCCTACGACGGCTCGCACTGCCGGCCGTCGGACGGCGTGGACAAGGAGTGCACGCCGTCGCTCTCCAAGGGCGAGCTGACGAGCAGGCGGACGTTCCTCTTCAACGGCCCGGTCGCGGGCATCGGTTGACCCAGGACGCCCGGGGAACGAAGGGAGGGCCCGATCCTGTCGGGCCCTCCGGTCAGCCGACCGTCACACGCGGTCGGCCGCGATCAGGAGGTACTGGAACGAACCGTCCTGGTAGGAGTTGATGAACGCGTCCTCGATCCCGGTGACCAGCGACGACGTGGCCCGCAGCTCCCAGTAGGGCAGGGTGTCGGGGGTCAGGTCGATGACGGCCTGCGGCACGAGCCGGTTGTCCGCCATGGCGCGCAGGTACTCCCGGCGCGAGTGGATGTTGCACTCGAAGTGCGCGTTGATCTGGGACACCCACTTCGACGGCTGGCCGTACCGCGGGTTCCAGCAGCCGGTGATGGTCACGTAGCGACCGCCGACCCGCAGGATCCGGGAGTGCTCGGCCATCAGGTCGTCCAGGTCCACGTACATGCTCGACTCGTTGTTCCAGGAACCGGCGGCCTGCCCGGTCTCGAACGGCGTGTCGAGCATGTTGCAGACGCGGGCGCGGACGTGGTCCTCGATGCCGAGTTCGGCGGCGCGTCCGTTGGCGAAGTCGGCCTGCTTGGCCGACAGCGTGACTCCTTCGACCTTGCATCCGAAGCGCTGGTGCGCCATCACCATCGAACCGCCGCGGCCGCAGCCGGCGTCCACCAGGGTGTCGTCCCGCCCGATGGCGCCGAGGTGCCCCAGCAGGACGTCGGCCTGTGCCGACTCCAGCCGGTGCAGTTCGGCGATCAGTTTCTGCTCGTTCTGCCTGTCCCCGTCGCCGCCGAGGGCGGCGTGGTCCACCGCACCGATGCCGTAGTGGTGGTGGTAGAGACCGTCGACATCGCCGAGCCGCAGGTTCACGGGCCGGGCCTCCCCGTCCCAGTAGCGGGCGATGTCTCCCTGGTAGGGCGTGGCCGGGTTGGGGACGAGCGGGGAGCGACCGGTGCTGGGGGCGGTGAGTTCGGTGCTGGTCACAGATGGTTCCAATCTCTTACCAGAAGTCGGGCAGGCTGTAGCGGTAGGTGTTGTTCTGGTGCCAGTGGTGGTTGCCGTCGACCCACGCGGCCACGCCGCGCAGGAAGCGTTGGACGGTCGGGAGCGGGCAGTCGGCGGCGAGGGCGGCGGCCTCGGACTCGAAGCTGTGCATGAGGTCGTTGTGGACCTCGACCGACTTCAGGTAGGCGTCCCGTTCGCAGAGGCCTTCCCGTTCCGCGATCACGACCGGCAGGTTCAGGTGGGTGCCGGGGGAGTCGAGTTCCTTCGTGTACGAGTAGAGGTCGTTGACGATGGTCGTCGCGTTGCCCGCGAGCGCGATGACCTTCTGCATGGCCGGTTGGGCGTGCAGGTCCGCCGGCAGTTCGTAGCCGCCGACGGTGTCGGTGATGGTCGGGCAGGGGCGGAAGTTGTTGAACTGGCGCATCGCCAGGTACTCCCACACCTCGGGCACCTGGTCCAGCTGGGACCAGGCGGCCTCGGCCAGGTAGCCCAGGTGCAGCCGGGCCATGTCGTGCCGGAACCGGTCCGCCTGGGAGGGGCTGCCCGCCTGGACGAAGTACTCCATGGCGGAGCGGTACGCACGCCGGGGCGCGTCCGCGTGGAGCGACTTCGCCCAGTCCGGCTGGTACTCCTCGGTGGTGTGGAGGGGGTCGAGGGCGGTGTGCGCGAGGAGCAGGCGCTCGCCGAGGCCGATGGGGGAGCCGCCGTGGTCCTCGCAGTAGCAGTCGTCCACCGCGTTCTCCGCCACCATCAGGCGCGTGGCGATCATCAGGTGGTCGACGGTGGGCGCGTCCGGATGGCAGCCGACCATGTAACTGCCCACGGAGAAGCCGTCGAACTCCTCCTCCCAGTCGTCGGGATAGAGGGAGACCTCGTCCAGCGCCCAGGACTTGATGCGCCGGCTGACCTCCTCGACGCGCACCGGATCCGGGTCGGCCACCTGGTGGTAGTACAGGCCGGGGATCGGCCTGCCCTTCGGGGCGGTCGCCGGCGGTTCGGGCGCGGCCGGCCCGGGACCGGCCGGCGGTTCCTCCCGCAGGGTGAGGCGCAGGCCGGACGTGCCGATGCCGCTGGGGCCGCGCAGCACCCGCTCCAGGTCGGCGCTCGGCGCCGGGACGTCGGCCGCCGGACCTTCGAGGGGCGGCAGCGTGGGCTCGGGCACCGTGGGCGCGGCGGTCACGGAGGGGGCACCGGGCAGGCCGCCGGTGGCGGCAGTGATGTCGCAGGCGCGGGCCGCGGCATCGGTGAGGACCTGCGTGCCGAAGCGGGCGGCTGCTTCCGGCAGGCTCGATTGCGGCAGGCTCGCTTGCGGAGGTGTCGGATCGGGTGGTGGCATCCCTGACTCCTAGAGGGATCGAGAGGGGGTGGGTGCCCGGCGCGGTCCTTTCGGGCATGCGTGACCGGCCCGGGGACCGGGCGACGCACCACGCCGTGCGGACCGTGCGTACTACCTGGGCCAGTGGGAGATCTGCACGTTCTCCAGGACGCCGACCGCGTCCGGCACGAGGATGGCGGCGGAGTAGTAGGTGCTGACCAGGTACGAGGTGATCGCCTTCTCGTCGAGGCCCATGAAGCGCACCGAGAGTCCCGGCTCGTACTCGTCCGGCAGCCCGGTCTGCCGCAGACCGATGACGCCCTGGCTCTCCTCACCGGTACGCATGATGAGGATGGAGCTGGTCCGCTCCTTGGTGATGGGGATCTTGTTGCAGGGCAGGATCGGGACGCCGCGCCAGGCCGTGACCTGCCGGCCGCTCAGGTCGACGTTGTCCGGGTAGAGGCCGCGTGCGGTGAACTCCCGCCCGATGGCCGCGATCGTCCGGGGATGCGCGAGGTAGAACTTCGATCCGCGGCGGCGGGTGAGCAGTTCGTCCAGGTCGTCCGGCGTCGGCGGGCCGGAGTGGGGCTGGATGCGCTGCTTGAAGTCGGCGTTGTGGAGCAGTCCGAACTCGCGGTTGTTGATGAGCTCGTGCTCCTGGCGCTCGCGCAACGCCTCGATGGTCAGCCGGAGTTGTTCCTTGGTCTGGTTCATCGGCTGGTTGTAGAGGTCGGCGACCCTGGTGTGGACGCGCAGGATCGTCTGGGCGACGGAGAGTTCGTACTCGCGCGGCTTCTCCTCGTAGTCGACGAAGGCGCCGGGCAGTTCGTGCTCGCCGCGGTGGCCGGCCGACATGGCGATCTCCGCCTCGCCGCGGTGGTTCTGGCGCCGGCCCGCGCGGGACCTGAACTCCTCGATGTGGGCCCGCAGGTTCGGGGCCGAGGCCAGCACGGACGCGAAGTCGGCGCGGGACAGGGTGAGCAGGGTGCCGGCGGTTTCGGCGACCGCGGTGTGCTTCCAGCGGGCGCTCTCGTCCAGGAGGGCGTCGTCGCCGAACCGGTCGCCGTCGGCGAGGACGTCGAGGGCGATCTCGTCGCCGTACTCCCCGACGGAGAACTGGCTGACGCGGCCGTGGGCGATCAGGTGGAGCCGGTCGGCGGGCGCGCCGCGCTCGACGAGGGTCTCCCCGGCCCGGAAGTCGTGCTGCTCGCACCGGCCGGCGACGGCGGTGAGCACCTCGACGTCGTCGAAGCCCCGCAGCAGGGCCAGTTCGCCGAGCTCCCGGGGGATGACGCGGACCCGCGCGCCGTCCTGGACGAACTCCACGCTACCGTCGCCGACGGTGTACGTCAGGCGACGGTTCACCCGGTAGGTGCCGCCCGTGGTCTCCACCCAGGGGAGCATCCGCAGCAGCCAGCGGTCCGTGATCTCCTGCATCTGCGGGACGGACTTGGTGGTGGTGGAGAGGTTGCGGGCGGCCGCCGTGCCCAGGCTGGACTGTCGGGGCGGCTCCAGGCGAGCGTCCGGGGTGGAGTCAACGGTCATCTGGGAGGGCTCTCCTTGGTCGGGCTGCGGCGGGCGGGCCCGGACGTGATCGGGCAACGGGAGCAAATGCGGTGACAGGGACGGGATTTCGTCCGGATTTCGCAAGAACAGTAAGGGTCCGTCCGCCCGTCGGGCCAAGCGAAGTCGGTGACATTAACTCGATGCGATGATCACGGCCGCCCGATGTTTGCCCGGGCAACGGCGGAACTCGGCCCGCTTTTCGCGGTGCCGCCCGGGCGCCGGCCGGCGCGGCGGACCGTGAGGGTGGTCGAAGAGTCGTGGGACCCCCGAAGTGCCGTACGACCAGGGCTGTTGTGGGCGTGCGGCGCCCTCGTGAGCGCATGCCGGCCGCAGCCCGCCGGCCGCGTGACGCACGGCCGCTCGCACGGAGGTGCGTCGAATTCCGGACAGGGGTCGGCTCGGCGGCCGTTGCGTCGCCTCCCGGTGGAAGCCTTGCCTCCCGTTCAGCGCGCCCGCGCGGTCGACTCCAGAACCGCCGTCAGGAACCGTCGCACCGTCGCCAGTTCCGCTTCCTCGAACCCTTCCGCGGCCCGCACCAGCTCACCGATGACCGGCCCGAAGAAGGTCTCGCCGAGCACCGTGGCCTTCTCCTCCACCTCCAGCAGCACGCGTCGCCGATCGGCGGCGTCCTTGCTGCGCCGGACGAGCCCGAGCCGCTCCAGCCGGTCCACCAGGGCGGTGGTCCCCGCGGAGTTCAGCCGCAGCTGCCCGCCGAGCCAACCGGGTGTGGCCCGGGTGCCGGACCGGGCGGCGTCCAGGAGGTGGATCAGGGCGCGCACGTCGGTGGGGTGCAGTCCGTGGCGCGCGGCGAACTCGGCGCCGAGCAGGTCGAATTCCACGGTGACCGCGCGCAGCAGGTGCACCAGACCCATCTCCGTGCTTTCGGCATCCATACCCGCTCCGCTCCCTCGGTCCTTGCGTACTATCTCGCTGAACGAGATTATCGCCCAGCGAGAGGAATGCGCGATGTCCCCGTCCGCCTTCGACCTTGCCTATGACGCGCTGCGCGCCCGCTGGCCGGAGTCCACCGAGGAACGCGACGTCAAGACGCCGTTCGGATCCGCCCGGGTGCATACGTACGGTCCGCAGGACGGCAGCCCGCTGGTGCTCCTGCCCGGCGGCTCGGCGACCGGCCTCTCGTGGTTCGCCAACGCCCCCGCACTCGGTGAGCGGCACCGGGTCCATGCCGTGGATCTGGTCGGCGACGCGGGCCGGTCCGGGCGCCAGGGAACCCCGCTGAAGAACGCCGACGACCTCATGGCCTGGCTCGACGCGCTGCTGGACGGACTCGGCATCGCCCGCACCCACCTGTGCGGCCACTCCTACGGTGCCTGGCTCGCCACCCGATACGCCCTCCACGCACCCCGGCGGGTCGACCGCCTCGCCCTCGTCGACCCCACCCAGGTCTTCGCCGGATTCCGCCCCGGCTACCTGCTGCGCGCCCTGCCCTCCCTGATCCGGCCGAGCGAGGACCGCGCCCGCGCCTTCCTGGCCTGGGAGACCGCGGGCACCCGCCCCGACGAGACGTGGCAGCGCCTCTACGCGCTGGCCACCACGGTTCCCGGCCGGAAGTTCGTCACCGGCGGCCGCCCCCGGGCCGCCGACCTGCGCATGCCGGCCTTGGTCCTGGTCGCGGCACGCAGCCGCGCCCACCGCGCCGCCCAGGTCGCCGAACGGGCTCGCCGGACGCTTCCGCGGGGCGAGGTGACCCTCCTGCCCGACGCCACCCACCACTCCCTGCCGCACACCGCGCCGGAGCGGCTGAACGAGCGGCTCCTCGACTTCCTGGACCGACCGCTCCAGGCGAATGAGGGACGCACCGGCGGGCAGGGCTGAGTTCCTCATCCCAGGGCGTGCACGGTCGCCGTCGCGAAGACCACGGTCACCCAGGTCCACAGCACGGCGAGCGCGCCGTGGCCGGCCGTGCGCAGCCGGTCGCCGCGCCACAGCCGCGGGGAGAAGTAGGCGAACTGCATGATCCAGCGCAGGCCCCAGAACAGTGTCTGGGCGCCCAGCAAGAACGTCGGCAGGGGAGCGCCGGTGAGGAGGGCCGGGGCGAACGCGAGGGGGAGCGTGCCGAGCAGCGCGCAGGTCAGGGCGATGAAGAAGAGGTGGGCGTAGGAGACCTGGCGGGTCAGCAGGCTGCTGGCGCGCAGGTCGGCGGGCCAGCCCAGGATGCGCGGCAGCACGGCGTGCACCAGTCCCATGACGATGAGGGCGACGCCGACGAGCCGCAACTGGCCGGTGAGGCTGAGGAGTTCCGTCATGCTCACCCCTTGGTGAAGGCGAACGCCGTGACCAGGCGGGCGAGTCGGCGCTCGGCCGATCGGCGCAGTCCGGTGTGCGCGGCGAGTCGCAGCCACTCCGCCCGGGGCAGGAAGTGCCAGGCGCCGGGTCCGAACGCGGCCGTGTTCGCGGCGTCCCTGAGGTGTTCGGCGACGAGCAGGGTGCCGCCGGGGCGCAGCACCCGGGCGCACTCGGCGAACAGCTTCTCCCGGTCCCGGGCCCGGCGCAGTTCGTGTGCGGCGAAGACCAGCAGGACGGCGTCCGTCCCGGCCGAGGGAAGCGGCAGCGCGCCGGGGCGGCCCGCCACGGCATGGGCGGGCGGCGGCACGCGGCGCCGGGCGCGCCGTATCGAGCGTTCGTCGGTGAGCGTCGGGTCGTACAGGTCGACGGCGGACTGCCGGGCGGCCGGCCAGCGTGCGGCGAGCGAAGCGCTCACCTCGTCGAGCCCGCAGCTCACCACCAGGTACGAGGACGGTGTGCGGGGCAGCAGCGCCGCGAGCCAGTCGTAGGTGTACAGGTCGGAGCGGTCGTACACGTACCAGCTCGCCGCCGTCGCCGTGCCGAGGAGAGCGAGCGCCGTCGCGGATCCGATCCGGGCGAAGTGGCGTACGGGCCGGGGAAGCCGTCGGGCGACGACGCCGGCGGTGACCGCCGTGGCCAGCCCCGCCGCGTACTGCGGCCAGTTGTAGGCGATCACGTCGCGGGCGCCCGAGTGCCGCTGCTCCGGCGTCATCGCACGCCCCCGCTCTGCGTGCGGCGCACACCGCGGTGCCAGCCGTAGTCGACGTCCGCGACGTGGAAGGCGTTGGCGAGCACGGGATCGGTCCCGGCGAGCGGGCCGTGGTCGAAGAACGTCAGACGGCGCACGTCGACGGAGACGGGCTGCGGATCCCACTGCGTGCGGAACGCCTTGACGACGATCACGGAGCGGGTCTGCGGCTCGTACTCGAAGGTGTACGGCAGCGGCCCGGCGAAGCGGCGTGCCGCGCGCGCGTCGGCGAACGGGCTGTGCGGCGGCAGCGGTGCCGGGGCGGTGCGCAGATCGGCGGCCACCTCCAGGTCGGCGTGCCCGTCGCCGCTGTCGACCCGGAACTCCAACGTGCCGTCCGTGACGCGTGAACCGATGTGTGCCAGGCGGTAGTTGTAACGGGTGAGCAGGTTCCCGCCCCACCGCATGAGGCGGGTGTCGGTGTCGCTGCGCAGGATGCGCAGCCCGCGCATGGTGCGACCGCCGGGGGTGCGGAAGCGGGTGAAGACGCGGTAGCCGGTCAGCAGGAAGTCGCGGCCGAGGCGGGCGGGCAGGCCGGCCGGGCGCAGGGAGCGGGTGTCGACGAGGGCGGCGGCCACGAAGCCGTACTCCACGTCGTGTTCGCCGGCCCGGTACGTGTCGAGGTCGAGGCCGGGAGGGACGAGCGGGCGCAGCACCGGTGCGGGCAGGGCGTAGGTGAGGACGAGTGAGTGCGCGAAGTACGTGCGCATGGCTATTGGGTGACGCTGTATCAGGTACCGGGGGTCTCTCACGGTTCGATCCTTCTGTCGTCGGTGCCTTGCGGGTCCGCGCCCACGCGGACCACGCGGACGACGCCCCACAGTGCGGAGCGGTCCTGACCCGCCCAGCCGGGCCCGGCCGGTCCGGGTTCCCGGAAACTCCGCAGGATGACGGTGCCGCCGGGGCGCAGGGCGTGACGGACGGCGGTGCGCAGGCGACGGGCGAAGGCGGGGCCCGGGCCGTCGAGCACGTTCGAGAGGAACACGGCGTCGAAGCCGGCGCGGGGCGAGCCTTCGAGGACGTCCACCACGTCGCCCTGGAGCAGGCGGACGTCCGGCGCGAACAGGCCGTCCGATTCGGGGAGTTCGGTGTCGGCCAGTAGGCGCGCCATCCAGGGGTTGGTGAGGTTGGGGTGCTGGGTGACGGTCCGTTCCAGGCGCCGCAGCAGCACCTCGTCGAAGCGCGCGGGGACCACTCCCGCGAACGACGGGCGCAGGGCCGCGGCGAGTGCGCCGCCCGGTCGCAGGGCGAGCGTGAGCATCCGGCGCAGGCCGGGGCCGTCCAGCTCGGCGTGCCAGCGGCGGGCCTGCTCCGCCGGATCGTCCAAGGCGCAGAAGGCGCGCAGGGCAGGCGCGCGCCAGGCCGGCAGCAGGGCGCCGAGCGCGCCCCGGCCCAGGCGCATCAGCCGTTCCGCGGTGCCGTCCGTGGTCGGGCCGCCCGCGAGTCGGCTGCGCGCGTAGGCGAGTTGGACCGGATTGACGTCCACGGCCGTGACGTCGTGGCCGGCCCGGTGCAGGGCGGCGGCGGTGTCGCCGGCGGAGGCGATGCACAGCACCCGGGCCCCCGATGCGGGCAGGACGCCCAGCTCGATGCCGTGGTCCTCGTACATCCGCCCGAACAGGAGGCGCGGGCCGCCGGATCCGCTGATGATCCGGCCGCGGGCCCAGGGAGTGCCGCTCACCGGGCCGCCCTCCGCGGCGACATCCACGTCACCGTCCAGATCAGGGCGACGAAGGCCAGGTTCTGCGTGAGCAGCCGTCCGGGCTCGTCGATCTGATCGGGGCTGAACAGCAGGCCGCCCGCGTTGAACCCGACCACGAGCAGCGTCTGCACGACGGCCGCGGCCCGCACCTGCCGCCCGGTCAACACCCAGACGCCGATGGCGACTTCGGCGAGTCCGACGGCCACCAGCGCCGTCGTCACCGCCCAGGCGGGCAGGAACGGCACGTCTCCCACGATGGCCCGCTGGTCCGCGCGTCCCGGCCAGACCTTGCACCACCCGCCTTCGTAGAACCACACCAGGGCAACCGCCCCGCGAGCCGCCACCCCGTGCAACTGCCCGGGCAGTTGCCGACGCTGCTGGATCTCGGCCACACCACTCATGCGCACCCCACCACCGATCCGCTAAATTGAACGCGTTCAAGAAGAGCATACTGATCGCGAGCATGGGAGATTCACCGATGAAGAGGGGTGGCCGAGTGGCCGCGCGAGCCGGGGCGGCCTGCGTGGTCGCCGTCGTGGCCGGCGTCGTGATGACGGGCTGCGGGTCCGGTTCCGACGGCTCCGGGCGGCAGAAGGCGCAGATGCGCAGCTACTGCGTCGCGCTGTGGGCCTGGCAGGAGGCCAGGGACGAGGCGAACGGGGACGCCGGAGTCGTGAACGGTGCGGGAGACGCGGCGCTGGCCGTGGCCAGGCATCTGGACAAGAGCGGGCTCGCACCCGCGGGAGGCGACCTTCTGGCCGACACCTCCCACGCGGTGCACGGCGACACGACCTCCGAGGGCCGGGCGGTGTCCTCCTGCGACGCCGACGGCTTCGAAACCCTGGTCCACCAGCCGTCATGACAGCCGCCGGCCGGTTTCACCGGGATTCCTTCGGCGAACGGCGGTGGCGCCCGGCGGATTCCGCCGGGCGCCACCGCCGCCCCAGATGGTCCGCGCCCGTCACTGTGCGGCGATCGCCTCGCGGATCAGCGGCTCGAACTCCCTCCGCACATAGACGTCGAACGGCGCGGTCAGCGCGCCGTCGATCACTCGCCCCACCCGATGTTGCGCCGCGAACTCCTTGATCGACGCGCGGGACCCGGGCCCCACGCCACCACCGATGATCAGCACCCCGAACCGCTCGGTCGCCAGCAGCTTCAGGGCCTCTTCGTCGGTGCTCACTCCTTCCGCGTCAAAGCCGTCCGCGCGAAACGTGTCCAGCACGCCCGTCACCCTGGCGGGCGTCCTTCCCAGCACCAGCGTCCTCATGGCCGTTCCTCCCGGTACGTCGGCATCGACGCCCCCGAGCCTAGAAACTCAACCGGACTTGAGGTCAACCCCGACGCCCGGCCGGTCCTAGTCGCCGGTCGTGCCGTCGAGCAGCTCCCGCAGGATGTCCAGGTGGCCGTTGTGGCGGGCGGTCTCCTCGGTCAGGTGGAGCAGGATCCAGCGCAGGTCGACGTGGAGCCCGTCGCGCACGGCTCGCCGCGCCTTCTCGTCCAGGCCGCGCCCGGCGGCCAGCTCGCGGTACCGGGCGCTCTGCTCCGCGTACTCGTCGAGCAACTGGGGGAGCGGGAAGTCCACGGCGACGCGCATCTCGCGGTCCGGGTCCTCGTCGGTCCAGGGGCCCTCGTCCTCCTCGCCGAGGAAGACCACCTGGAACCAGTAGTACTCGACCCAGCGCAGGTGGTTGATCAGCCCGCTCATGGTCATCAGCGGCGATCCCGGCAGCAGCGCCTTGCGCGCGTTCTCCGCGGAGACTCCCTCGCACTTGGCGCGGGCGGTGTCCCGTGCGTAGTCGAGGAACGTGGTGAGCTGCGTGCGCTCGTCCCACGCGGGCGGTGTGTCATCGGTTCTGGTCATCGCGCGAAGCGTTCCTGATCAAGGTGACCGATGTCCAGGGCATTTCGGGGCCCGCGCGTCGGGCCCGGAACGCGAGGGCCTGGGCGGCCGCCGCGGTGGGCGGCCGGATGCGCGCGGGTCCCGATCGCGCACTGGCCCCGGTGGCTCCTTACAGATGCCCGCCCGCCATCATCCGCAGCGCGTCCCACAGTGCGCGGGCCACGAGTGCCGCGCCGGTGCGCACCGCGAGTTCCCGCAGCATGCTGTCGCCGTCACGTCCTGTCCTGCGGTTCCGCTTCATGGCCGGCTCCTCGGTGTCGTGTGTCCGCTGCGAGTGCGTTCAGCGCGTTCATCAGGTCGATGGACTCACCTTGCGGGAGGGACGTGGTGTTGCGGAAACTGCATCGGGGCGTTGCGGAGAACTGGCACCACAGACGGGGTGGGTGACGGTATGTCAGAGAGCGGTGATGATGACTGGCGGCACCTTCCGCCACCCACTGACCTCGGCGCTGACATGCAAGAATTCCTCCAGGCGCTGCGCCTCTACATGGGGTCCACGAACCTCTCGCTCCGTGCGTTCGGGAAGAAGCACGGCTACGACCCCGGCACCGTCTCGCGCTACCTGAGCGGCAAACGGCCCGCCACGAGTGTCTTCCTGCACGATCTGCTGAAGGCGGCGGCGACCGCCGGTCAGCAGGTGGGGGATAGCGACCGGATGCGCCTGCAGCACCTCCAGCGACGCGCTCTGGCCGAAGCCGGGAGCGCGGCGTCCAAGGACATCCTCAGGACCGAGTTCGCCAAGGTCTCCCGGGAGTTCGAGCAGCAGGCAGGCGCACTGGAGGCGGTCGTGGCCCAGCTCGCCCTGGCCAGGATCGAGGTGTCGGACCACACCGAGCGCATCAGCCAGTTGACCGAGTCCCTGGCTCTAAAGAAGCGCGACATTCATGCCCTCGAGGCCCAGCTGGCGGAACACCGGCGCGAGGGGATCGGACAGCAGGAACTGCGGGACATGACCGACGCCTACGAGCAGGCCCGAACCGAGGCCGACACCCTCAGGACGGAGCTGGCGAAGACCAGGACGCTGTTGCGCGAGGCCGAACAGCGGCTGGAGGACAGCCGGCGCGGAATGGAGTTCGTCGCGTCGAAGATCGGCCGGGAGCTCCGGGAACAGGAAGTCGCACACAAGGCCCGGGTGCGGGAGCTGGAGTCACGGCTTCGAGCCCTTCAAGAAGCCGTGAACCGCGGTCAGGCGAGGGACAGGCCGGCCACGGACGAACTCGACACGCAGGTGCCGGGCGACCTGCCGATCGATCCGCAGTTGCAGAACGACCGGGTCGGCGCGGCCCTGCGTCAGCTGCTCGCCCACGCCCGCTCACCCGGACTGAGCACCGTGAGCCGGCTGTCGTCGGTGCCGCTCGGCGACGTCCAACGGATGTTCATCCACAACGAGGTACGCGACGGGGAGAAGCTGCGGGCGGTCGCCGTGAAGCTGGCCGAACGTGCGGGACGTCCCCAGGACGTGCGGGAGATCATGGACCTCTGGCAGGCCGGACGGAACTGATACCGGACCTGACGCCGCCGCACTGAAACCGGACCTGACGCCGCCGGTCTGCCCGTACGACATGTTCCGGCCGCGTTCCGCTGTGTCGGGTGTTCCCTTGCGGCCACCGGCCGCGGGCACGCTGCCAGCGTGTTCACCCCCGGCGACGAATCCCACATACACAGGTGCCGGCTGCTCGGACTCACCGGATCAGCGGCGCTGGCCGTCGGTGGGGCGAACGCCGGTGCGCTGCCCGTCGAGGACGCGCTCGATCCCGGGTCGGGGCCGGCGGCCGTCGGTCTGTTCGGTGCCTACTTCGGGCTCGTGCTGATGGTGGCCGCCTGGCTCTGGCTGGGGCGGGCCGTCCAGGGGCCCCGTCCGCCGGGGCGGCGCAGCATGGTCGTGACGCTCGCCGTGTGGGCCGCACCCCTGCTGGTGGCGCCGCCGCTGTTCAGCCGCGACGTGTACAGCTACCTCGCGCAGGGCGCCATGGTGGACGCCCACATCGACGTCTACGCCCATGGCCCGGACCGGCTCGGCGGGCACCTGGCCGCGCAGGTGCCGTCGGTGTGGCAGGAGACCCCGACGCCGTACGGGCCGGTGTTCCTGTCGTGCGCCGCGCTGGTCGCGCGGCTCACCCGGGCCGAACTGTCCACCGGCGTCCTCGGGTTGAGGGGCGTGGCCCTGCTCGGTGTGGCGCTGATGGTGCTGGCGCTGATTCTGCTGACGCGCGGCGACCGGCGGCACTGCGCGACGGGGCTGTGGCTGGGCGCCCTCAACCCCTTGCTGCTGCTGCACCTGGTGGCGGGCGCGCACAACGACGCGCTGATGCTGGGTCTGCTCGGCATCGGGCTCGCCGCCGCCCAGCGCCGCGCCCCCGCCCTGGGCGCCGTCCTGGTGGCACTGGCCGCGCTGGTGAAGGCGCCGGCGGCCCTCGGTCTGCTGGCCGTGGTCGCGTTGTGGGCGGGGCAGCTCGACGGACGGTACCGGTACGTGCGGGCGGCGGGCGCCGCGACGGGCATCGCGTTGGCGTGCACCGCCGCCGTCACCGCCCTCACCGGCACCGGGTACGGCTGGATCGCCGCGCTCAACACCCCGATCACCCACAACAACTGGGCCCTCACCTCGGTCCTGGGCCGGGCCACCGCTGCCGCGCTGGGCGGTGACGGCGGCGGCCTCGCCGCGCTCGCCGTACCGGCCTGGCGGGTGGCCGGGCTGGCGATCGCGGGTCTCACCGTTCTGCTGCTCTGGCTGCGCGGCCCCCGGCACGGTCCGCTGTTCGCGCTCGGCCTGAGCCTCATCGCGGTCGCGGTCCTCGGCCCGGCGATCCGCCCCTGGTACGTCCTGTGGGGACTCTTCCCGCTGGCCGCCGCCGTACTGCCGGGGCGCGTCCGGCGGACGGTGGCCGTCGCCAGCGGTGTCCTCGCCCTCGCCGAACTGCCCAGCGGGCTGGCCCCCGACGGGGTCCAGGTCGCCGTCGCGACCTGCGGGGCCCTGGTCGCCCTCGGCGCGCTGTGGTGGGCCCGCCAGATGATCGCGCAGGAGCCCCGCCTGGGCGCGGGAGAAGCGGGGAGCACGCTGTGAGCACGGGGATGCGCGTCCAACTGCGCGCCGAATCAGGCCGGTTGCTGCCGCTGGGCGTGCTGTGCGCGGCCGTGGGTCTCTTCCTGGCGCTGGTCCCGCTCCACCGCGACTGGTTCGACCTGCGGGTCTACTACGACGCCGTCCACTCCTGGGCGGAAGGGCCCGGCGGCCTGTACGACTACCGGGTGCCGGGGCAGACGTACGGGTTCACCTACCCGCCGTTCGCCGCGGTCTGCATGTGGCCGATGACGCTCCTCAGCTGGCCCCTCGTGGTGGCCGTCGGCACGACGGCCAACCTGATCGCCGCCGTGACGGTCCTTCGGCTGCTCGCCGGACCGGTCGTCCGCCGCCACGGCTTCCCCCCGTTGCCCGCCTACGTCGTGGCCGGCTGCCTCTTCGCCCTCTTCGAACCGGTCTACGACACCGTCAGCTTCGGACAGGTCAACCTCTTCCTGCTGCTGCTCGTCCTGTCGGATGCCCGGCAGCTGGCGCGGGGCGGCCGGGCGGCGGGCGTGGGCACCGGTGTGGCCTGCGCGATCAAACTCACCCCCGCGCTGTTCATCGGCTACCTCGTGATCACGCGCCGCTGGCGGGCCGCGTCCCTCGCCACCGGCGTGGCCGCCGCCGCGACGCTCCTCGCCCACTGGCTGGCCCCGGACACGTCGCACACGTTCTGGGCGACGGCCCTGTGGGACACCAGCCGCCTGGGCGAACTCGCCTACGTGTCCAACCAGTCGTGGCAGGGGGCACTGGCCCGCCTCGCCTATCCGGGACAGCCCAGCTCGGTGTGGTGGGCCTGCGGCGCGCTCGTGGTCGTCGTCCTGTGGGCGCTGAAGGTCCGCCGGGCGGGCGCCGACGACGTACGCCTGGGTGTCGCGGCGACCGGCGTCGCCGCCTGCCTCGTCAGTCCGGTCAGCTGGGTCCACCACCTGGTCTGGCTGCTGCCCGCGCTGGTCCTGCTCGCCGACCGTGCCCTCGAACCGCCGCGTCGTCGCCTGCCGTTGGCCCTCGTGGGCGCGGCCTACGTGCTGCTGAGCAGCAGCGTCGTGTGGCTGTGGCGCTACGACTCCGGCGGCATCGACGGATTCATCGGCGGGAACGCCTTCGTATGGGTAGAGCTCGGCCTGCTGCTCGCCCTGTCGGTCCGCCCGTCAGATCACCTTGCGGCGCACGAGCGAGGCCAGGACCAGCGCCCCGGGCAGCAGCGGCAGCCAGACCGTGATCAGCCGGAAACCCAGCACCGCGGCGGTCGCGTCGGCGACCGGGGACCCCACGCCGACGAGCGCCAGGAGGAGCGCCGCCTCGACGGAGCCGATCCCGCCCGGCGTCGGCACGATCCCGGCGACCACCGTGGCCGCCAGATAGGCGAGGGTGACGTCCAGCGCGGGCACCGGCAGCTGGAGGGCGCGTGCCACCGCGACCATGACGGCGGCCTGCAGCGCGGGGAAGCCGACGGCCCCGCACCACAGGGCGAGCGCCCGGGCGGGCCGGGTGTGCAGGGCGCGGGCGTCGGTCAGCGCCGTGCTCAGCAGGTCCTGGACGAAGGCGCGCAGCGGACGCACGCACCACAGCAGCGCGGCTCCGACGGCGCCGACCGTGACCAGCAGGAACAGGGCGAGGACGCCCCGCTCGGCGGGCAGCAGGCCGCCGAGCGCGGACGCGTCCGGTGAGGCCGCCATCAGCACGATCAGCAGCGCGTACCGGCCGACGGGCTGGGCCAGCGAGTACAGCGCGAGCGCCGCGCAGGCCCGCGGGCCCGACATCCCGCACGAGCGCAGGAAACGCAGCGTCACGACGTGCGCGCCGAGCCCGGCCGGCAGCAGATGGTTGGCTGACCCCGCCGCGACCTGCGAGGCGAACAGCCGCCGGGCGGGCAGCCGCTCCAGCACGGTGCCCTGCCGCAGCAGACACACCGGCAGCCAGCACGCCACGGTGAGGATCCCGGCGGCCACCAGCCACGCCCGGTCCGCGCCCCGCAGTCGGACGAACCCCGAGGCCAGCACCGGCCAGTTCCCGGCCGCCCACACGGCGACCAGGACGAGGGGGACGAGCGGGAGCAACTGCCGTACGGGCAGCCGCCGCAGGGCGGGCGGCAGTGCTGTGACCACGACTCGGCGTCCTTTCGGGGCGCGTGCAACGCGGGGAGCATCCGTCACGGAGATGCCCGCCGCACGGGACGTCACGGTGTCGCGCGGTCGTCGATCGGCGGAACGGAGAGCGCCCGGGCGCACACGGCGGCCGACGAAGCACCGCCGGGCCGCCGCTACCAGCGGTTGCGTGCCTCCTCGGCCCAGCCGACCAGCCCGTCCAGATCCGTCTTCGTCCCGTCGTCGGTCAGGGCCCAGCCGGTGAAGTGGCCGAAGCACTGGTGCGTCTCGTTCCCTACGACGCCGAGATTCGTCCGGGACACCTTCTCGTGGAACGGAGTGAACGTCACGTCCACCCGCTCCCCGCTGATGCGCCACGGCCGCAGCCAGTCCGACCGGTCGTAGGTCCAGCGGAGCTCCTCGCCGATCTTGTGCAGGCGACCGTCGACGACCAGGGCGTTCTCGGTGACGCCCGTTCCGTCCGTCCACTTCCCGCCCAGCTGGATCGCCCGCCCGGGCGCCGCCCCGGCCGCCCAGTTCCAGGTGATCGCGTACGGCCACTTGCCACGGCCGTGGTCCAGCACGGCGAACGCGTCCGGACCGCCCACCTCGTAGGTGCGTCCGTGCACCACGAGCGTGCCGCGCACGGGCCGGCCGACGTCCTTGACCGTGTACTGGAACCGCTTGGCGCTCCACGGCACGACGACGCCGAGCGACTCGTGCCCCGGCGGCAGCGGCACGTCGACGTCGAGGCGGACGTCGGGCGCGGTCGCCCGGATCGTGGTGCCGTCCGGGCGCTGCGCGATCCTGGCCCGCAGCGCGCCGGCGCGCACCGCGACGACGCCCTCGCCGCTGCGGGGCGGCAGCACCGAGCCGCGGGCCAGCGGCACCACCGAGTCCGTGCTGGTCTCCCGCCCGGTCGCGCGGTCCAGGACGTAGAGCCCGTGCACGCCCGCGTAGTCCAGCGACGACACGACCAGGCCGACCACGTGGTCCGGCGTGACGATGCCCCAGTACTCCCAGCGCTTCGAGCGCCCCCAGCCGCGCAGGTGGGCGGAGTGCAGGGGGCGCCGGGTCCAGCCGACCGCGGCCGGGTTCAACCGCCCGTCGGGCAGGCACAGTTCGACGGGCGAGGTCAGCTCGGGTTCGTGCGTCATCAGCGCAGGATAGTTCGGCGCCACAGACGGTCGAGAAGGCGTCGTGCGGGTGGGCCCAGCACCACCCCCGGATCCACTGTCTGGCCGCACTGTCCGATCGCGCGGTGTCCGCCAGAGTCGTGGTGCCGGCGGAAAGGGACCGACGGACACGACATCAGGAGGGAACACGGCATGTCCGAAACGACAGTTGGGGAACACCGTGGCATCGGACGACGAGGTCTGCTGGGCGGAGCTTCCGCGGTGATCGGCGCGATGCTGACGGGCACGGCATCCGCCGCGACGGCACGCGCCGCGGGGACGCGTGCCGGGACGCGTGCCGGGAACGGCGGCGCCGCGGGGCCGTTGGCGTTCACGAACGTCACCGTGATCGACGGCTCGGGAGCGCCACCCGCCCCCGGCATGACGGTGGTCGTCGAGGACGGCCGCATCACCGGACTCGCACCCACCGGCCGTATCCGGCTGCGCCCGGGCACCCGGACGGTCGACCTCACCGGCAAGTACGTGACCCCCGGACTGATCGAGGCACACACCCACAGCGACGGTCCCGAGGCCGTGGTCGCACCGCTGTACGCCCTGACCGGTGTCACCACCGTCCGCGAGATGTGGGGCAAACCGGTCCACCACGAGTGGCGCGACGAGATCCGCGACGGGGCGCTCCTCGGCCCCCGTTGTGTCATCGGCAGCCCCATCGTCGACGGCGCGCCCTCCCTGTGGACGGCCGACGTCGGCCCGGCCGTCGAGGTGCGCGACGCGGCCGAGGCCCGGCGCGTGGTCCGGCAGGTCAAGCGTGCGGGCGCGGACTTCGTGAAGGTGTACTCGCGCTTGTCCCGCGAGGCCTACTTCGCCCTCGCGGACGAGGCCCGCCGCCAGGGCATCGCCCACCTCGGGCACTGCCCCGACACCGTACGGATCGCGGAGGCGAGCGCCACCGGCCACCGCAGCATCGAGCACCTGCACGCCCTGCTCCTCGCGACCTCCCGGCACGAGAAGGAGATCCGGCGCCGCCTGGCCGCCGTACGGATCGACCCGGGCGACCCCAGCAGCCTGTCCCGCTACCACAGTTGGTTCCAGCAGGTGCACCCGCTGGAATGGCGGGCGGTGCGGGGCTACGACCGGGACCGGGCGGACGCCCTCTTCCGCACCCTGGCGGCCCACGGGACCACGATCGTGCCCACGCTCAGCGTGCACCGCACCCTGGAGCTGCCCGACGACGTCCCGACCCGGGCGGAGGAGTGGAAGTGCCTGCCCGCCTGGCAGGTGGAGAGCTGGCCGGACCAACTGGCCGCCCTGACCGGCGGACGCACCCCCGAGCAGGCCCGGGAGATCAGCCGGATCTTCCGGCACCGGCAGCGGCTGGTGAGCGAGCTGCGCGACGCGGGCGTACGGCTGGCGGCGGGCACCGACACCGGCACGGGCTACCTCGTCCCGGGCTTCGCCCTCCACGACGAACTGGCGCTGCTCGTGGCGGCCGGCCTCACCCCCGCCGAAGCCCTGCGCGCGGCCACCCAGGACGCGGCCCGCCTGCTCGGTCTGTCCGGCGTCGGCACCGTGGCCCGCGGGCAGGCCGCGGATCTGCTCGTCCTCGACGCCGACCCGTTGCGCGACATCCGCAACACCCGGCGCATCCACGGCGTGGTCGTCGACGGCAGGTGGATCCCGCCGCAGGAGCGCAGCCGACTCCTCGCGGACGTGGAATCGGCCGCCGCGCAGACACCGCCGCCTCAGGAGGGGGCGACGGTGACCGGGTGCGGCTGCGGCGGGCATCCCTGAGGACGGCAACGCGGTCCCCTTCTCAGCCACCGAACGGGCCGCAGGCAGAGGTGAGTTGAGTGGATCCGGCCCGTTGGTGAGGGCCCTGCCGCCCCTCGCCGTGGCGGTTAGCATCACGTGCGCGTGTCTTCCCCCCTATCACTGGAGACCCCCATGACCCGCACACCTCGCCTCCCCCTCACCCGCCGCGGTCTCATACGCACCGGCGCCGGCGCCTCGCTCGCCGCGCTCGGACTCGGCGTCGGCGCGCAGAGCGCCTCCGCGGACGTGGCCGCCACGAAGCGGTTCGACCTCACGCAGCCGTCGTACGACCTGTTCCGGGACAAGGACCTGCACGGCCCGCGGGTCCAGCAGAGCTTCGCCTTCGACTGGGAGAACAAGTTCCTCTTCGTGGCGACCAAGCGGGACGGCAGCCCCGACTCCGCCGGCGACCTGTGCATCAACAAGATGGACTTCGACGGGAACTACATCTCGTACATGCACCTCAACGGCTTCGGGCACGGCGTCGCCTTCGCCGCGCTGCCGGACGGCTCCGGAACCGAGCTGTGGATCGAGTGCGCCACCAACACCGGCGGCTACGGCACCGCGCTCGCCCCGATCCGCTACACCGCCAACACCACGCTGGGCTCGCCGGCCGGGTCGGCCGCGTACCGGCCGATCGCCGCGGCCAGCGAGTACACCTGTTCCGTCGACCCGGTCTACCAGCGCATGATCGTGCGCTACCACACCAGCGCGGGCAAGCGGATCGCCGTCTATCCGCTCTCCGCCTTCACGTCGCGCAGCTTCGGCACACCGCTCGTCGACTTCAAGCAGCCGACGATCAGCGGAACCGCCCAGGGGTACGCCCTCTACGGCTCGTACATGTACTACCTGACCGGCGACGCGTACCCCGGCGACGGCACCCCCACCGGCGACGGCAACACCTACGTCACCAGCGTCGACATCAACACCGGCACCGTGAAGCAGGGCCCCGTCCTCACCAAGGCGGGCTCCACCCTCCACCACCGCGAGCCCGAGGGTCTGGCGATCTACCGCACGGACGCCGGTGAGGCCCGCCTCTTCATCGGCTTCGCCACGGGGTTCGAGGGCGACCGCAGGTCCAGCATCTTCTACAAGAACGATCTGATCTGACACTCGAACGCCATGTCGCCCCGCCCCTCGGACTTCCCGGTCGGTGGGGGCGGGGCTACGTCGCGCCGGGCAGCCCCAGTGCGGTCATGAGGGCCGACGCGAGGTCCTCCGCGAAGACGGCCGACCCGGTGAGCGCGCGCCGGACGGCCGCCTCGTCGGGCGTCAGGCCGGCAGCCGCGGACCACGCGAGCGCAGCGGTGACCGCCGACTCGACGGGGAAGGACTCCAGAGGTATCTCGTAGCTCTCCGCCACTTCGCGGTTGAGCAGGCCCTCCCAGGCGGCGCCGTCCGGCGTGAGCGCCTCCACGAACCCCACGTCGCTGTCGTGGAAGGACACCATGACGGCCGGTGCGCCGGTGCTCCGGACGATGTGCGCGAGGCTGTGCCGACCGGAGTCGGCGAAGTCCGTGACCTGCCAGCCGCCCGCCGAGGCCGCTGTGTCCTCGATGTCGGTGAACCCTGCTTCCCGCATGAGCAGGTGCAGTTCGCCCGTGGACCGGGCCGCCAGAGATCCGCCTGAATTTCCCATGGTCGGCAAGGTAGTCGATGCCTCTGACAAGTCGGCGCGCCCGAAGTCCGGCACGCATTTCGCGCGGCCGGTCACGAGTCCGTGCTGTGTGTAACAGGAAGGTAATTGGGTGCGGGCGGTCGGAACGCGGCGCCGGATCGGCGGCTCTTGGTCCTCGTAAAGCGACCGCCGACACTGAGGAAGAAAACGATGCGCGTTCACAAGGTCACCATCGCCGCCCTGGCCCTCGCCGCGGGCCTCTCGCTCACGGCCTGCCAGAACGGCGACGACGACAAGGCGGAGAGCGCCCCGTCGGCCACTTCCAGCGCCGCCGGCGGGTCCACCGGATCCGCCGGGGGCTCGTCCGACGGCGGTTCGGGGGCGGGCAGTTCGGATCAGGGCGGCGGGAAGGACTCCGCGGGCAAGACCTCCGGCGGCCAGGGCTCCACCGCGGGTACCGGCTCCGACGCGAACAGCAAGACCGGCAAGTGCCGCACCGCCGATCTGCAGATCACGGCGAGCGACAGCACCATCGACGGCGACGACGACCTGTCCGTAGCCGTGACGCTGAAGAACACCAGCGGCCGGAACTGCACGATCTCCGGGTACGCGGGCGTCGACCTGAAGACCAACGCAGGGTCGCTGTCCGCGCAGCGCACGGGGCAGGAACCCACGTCGGGCGTCCTCAAGAACGGCGAGTCGGTGGCCTTCGGCATCACCTACCCGGCCAACGACTCGGGCGGCTCGGGCGTCCGCATCACGGGCCTGCTGGTGACCCCGCCGGACGAGACGAGGACGGTCACCCTGAACTGGCCGGGCGCGGCCTCGCTGCCCGTCACGGAGGGCGGCGGTTCCCCGGTGAAGGTCGGCCCGATCGGCAGCGCCGGCCAGGGCGGCTGACCCGGCCGCACCGACGACTGCCGCCGGCCGTCGTCGGCCGTGCGGGATCGGGCGGTTCAGGACGTGGGGGAGTCCTGGAGCTGGGCGGCGAGGGACTTGTCGGGTTTCGGGATGGACCGGTAGTCGGCGTCCGAGGCATCCAGGGCTTCCAGTCGTTGGACGGCGTTGTTGAGGGAGCAGGACAGGCCCCGGTTGTGGGCGGGCCGCTCGCCACTGAGGCCCACGTCGAGTTCTGTCGAACTGCCGGTCCGGCAGGTTGGCGATGGCTCCGTAGACGCCGAGCGCGGATTCCATGACGGCGAGCTGGCTGCGCACGCCTTCGAGGGCGGCGCGGGTGACCTTGTCGAAGACGGCGGTCTGGGCCATCGCGGGTTCCTTGCCCAGGCTCTCGAGTTCGACGGCGACTCGGTGCTTGAGCAGGTTCCAGGCGCAGACGTGCGGTCGTTCCTGACGCATCAGCGACGACCAGTTCACCGCGATGTACAGGAACACCTGGTGGACCAGCCGGTCGGCTTCGCCCTTGCTGCCGAGCTGGAGGTGGGCGTAGCGCTGGTACGGGGCGTAGTACTGGGTGTGGAAGGCCCAGAACGCGGCGGGCAGTTGGACCCCGGCCAGCGCGCGGGCCGGTGGTGGCGAGTACGGCGTGGGCTGACTCGTCATGGCGAGTCCTCCTGGCTCGGGTCAGTCGAGGAGTCGGGGGGAGGGCCGGGCGGGCGGCGCCCTTCGGCGAGCGTGGCGGCTCCGGTACGCACGGCGGCGGCGAGGAGACGCCGCCCGATGCCGCGGGCGTCGGGGACGGCGATGCGCAGGGCGAGGGACAGCATCAGGGCGTCGTGGATGGCGTCGGGGCTCACGGTGAAGCGGCTCCTTAGGGAGGGCGCCGGCCACCTGCCGAGTCTTCGGAGGCGAGGCGTCGGACGAGCTGTTCTGATTCCAGCTAAGCGACTCAAGTGGCCATACGTGCAAGGGGAGTTCGAGATTCTTGAGTTGCACGGACGTTCGACGTCTCACCCGGGTGGCGTAAGCCCTCCGGGAGCTCCCTTCCGCACGGCGGGTACGGGTCGGGTACGGGCGGCTGCGTGAATCTCGGGAGACCGCGGGCGACCCCGCCTGCGAGACTGCGCGACATGACGCGACCCGACCTGACCGAGGCCGAGTATGCGGGGGAAGTCGAGAGACTCGCCCGCGCGGTCCGGTCCGCGGCCCTGGACGAAGGATGGCTGAGCTACGGCCCCGACCCCGAGGACGCGACCGCCCTCCAGCGCGCGGTGAACGCCCTCGCGCGAGCGCTGCGCCACCACCACTTCCCCGGTGACGGCTGTGTCGAGGAGGACCGGCCCCTGGTCGAGCTGGCGGGCGTGGTGGTCATCCGGCCGGGGTCCATGCCGGCCGCGTCGGACGAGACGTACGAGCAGGCCTGCCTGCGCATCGGCGTGGAGCCCCGCGAGGAGGGGTGGGCCCTGTGGTGCACGTGGGGCAAGGAGCGTGCCCGCATCACCATGGTGGTGTCGGCCGTCGACACGACTGAGGGGCTGCTCGCGAACTGGTCCCGTGGCGTGGCCGTGAGCCCGGTCCGGCCCGTACCTTCGCAGATCGCGCTGATCCACCAGGGCTGGGCCGGCCCCATGACGCTGTCACCGCGCGCCGGGCAGCAGCTCGGCCTGCTGGAGTCCCCCTGACTTTTGCGACTTCGGCCGGCGGTGGAAGGCGCAGCTGGGCCTACCCCGTGCGATCAGCGCGGGCCGGGCGCGGCGACGCGGTATGCGGGGTCGCTGCCGCGGGAGTTGCAGAGCTCGGCGAGCAGTCGCTTGTGGTGGCGGTCGCGGCGGATGGCGGTGACCGCGACGAGGGCGATGCAGGCGGTGATGCCGAAGACGCAGAGGACGGCGCCGATGAGCAGCCGGCCGGTCAGCGCGACGAGGCTTCCGGTGTCCCCGATCGCGTACCGGGAGGGGCCCTGGGAGGAGCAGGTGATCTTGTAGTCGCCCGCCCGTGGCGCGTCGATGGTGTACAGCGGGTTCCACGCCGCGTCATAGGACAGGAACACGTCGATGCCCGGATCACTGAGACCGGGGTCGCCCGGACCGGTGATGTCGCACTTCTGGTCGGGAGAGGGGCCTCGTTCCGCGATCCAGATCGCCTTCTCGCTCCCTGCTTCGAGATGCAGGGTGAGGGAGCCGCCGTTGGCGAACTGGTTGTCCGTGTCCACCGCGTTCATCGCGTCGTGGAACCGGAGCGCACCGATGACCACGCCCAGCGTGGTCAGCAGGACGGCGAGCGCGGTCGCCACGACGTACCAGTATCGGCCCGGCCGCAGGGCGTTCGCCGGTATCCGTGGTGGTGGGGAGGGCTGCATCGACGCATCTTAGACGGTCCGACCGCTCACGGGCGGCGTGCCCGGTACACGGGGATCACAACCTCTGCCGTATGCCCGGCCGTGGTCCTCGATCATGATTGCCTGAGAGGAATCATGACTGCCGCGGTCGGGTGGGGTGGGCCGTGCGACGGCGCGGTTCGGCCCGGCGGAGGGGAAGAACAGTGGGACTGATCTACGGATACGACATCTACCTGCCGCCCCGGAACATCTCCCGGGTGCTGACCGAACTGGCGGCACTGGCACCGCCGGCCCGTCGCAAGCCCCCGCTGGAGGTCAAGCTCCCGGGCGGCGAGCGACTCGTCCTGCCGTTCACGTCCCGGTTCAAGAGCGATCCGGTCGACTGCGCCGACAGGCGCACCCTCGAACTCGACACGTCCCTCATGTTCGACCTCGACGACGCCTTGCGCGCGTACGCGGAGGAATGCGGTCCCGAAGCCGACGAGGACGGGCGGCTCCAGATCGGATACGTCTACCTGACGCTCCGGTTCGAGTCCCTGCTGCACCCGGGCTATGCGTCGGCGGAGTTCTGGGCGGCGACATCGGGGATGAGCCGCCTGTTCGCGCGGTCGGCCCGGGTCAGGGACGTGTTCACCGGGCTCACCGCCGCCGGCGGCGGAGTGTGCTGCCTGTTCGACACCGGCGACGGAGGCCCGGAGAAGGTGTGCTGGCTCAACGGCGAGCCGGCCGATGACCTGATCTCCGGGCCCCGCTTTCCCGATCAGCGGTCCCTGGTGGCGACGTGGCCGGACCCGGATCCTCAGGAGAACCGGTAGCCGGCGAAGTCGCCGATGCGGACGTATCCGAGGCGCTGATAGAGAGCGTTGCTGGTGGGATTGTCCGGATCCGTGAACAGGACGACGTCGCTCGCGCCCGCGGCCAGCGCGGCCCGGCTCGCCGCCACGGTCACCGCACCCGCGTAGCCGTGCCCCCGGAGGCGGGCCGGTGTGTAGACGGGGTCCACCCGGACCATGCCGCCGACCACCGAGGTCCGCGCCGCCATGGAGACGGGCGTGCCGTCCGGCGTCTCCCAGAAGGTGAAGTGCCTGTCGCCGAAGCGCGATTCGGCCCACGAACCGGCGTCGATCAGATCGATGGACCGCTGTTCGCCGACGTCGACGCAGAACTCCCGGCACCAGCGCACGACGTGCTCCCGGTCCGCGTCGCCGACGCCGCGCCCGCGGCCCGCCGGACCGGGCTGCGGTGGCGTGAGCGTGCCGAGTCGGTAGAGGTGGGTTCGCCAGAAGAGTTCCGACGCGGCGCCGGTGCGCTGCTGCCACGCCTCGGCGAACGACGTGGCCGTGTCCCGGTCCGCGATGACGGTGGCGGGGGCGTGGCCGAGGTCGGCCAGGCGGGCGGCGAGGTGGCCGGTCTGGTCCGCGGAGAGGGAGGTGAGGCCGAGCCGGCCGCGCGTCGTGAGGTAGAAGACGGCGCGCACCTCGCCTCCTGACTCCAGCCGGCCGAAGGCGACCGCTGCGGCACCGTGCGCGTCCGTCCCGTGGGTCCGCAGCTTCTCGATGTCCGTGAGGGGCGTGTTGTGCAGGGCGGGCCGTGAGCGCAGGAAGTCTCCTGCCCGGGCGAGGAAGTCGTCCACGTCGTCGGTGAGGTGCCAGTCGTCAGGGAGCATGCCTCATGATCTCGCAGACGCCGTGCGGCAGTTGCTGCCCATGCCTGTTCTCGCCTTCGCACGGGTGCCGTGTCGGGGGACAACCCCCGGTACCGCCCTGATGGCAGCACACGGTGCTTCAGGGGGAAGGCCGCATGGGCCGATCCCCCCTCCACTGCTGGGATGGTCGCCGAACGCCCGCAGCAACCGAACGCCCACAGCAGAGCAAGCGGAGGAGTCGGCATGCATGGATCACGAAGGCGCAGACGCGACGTTCTGGCCCTGTCCGGCGCGGCCGTGGCCGCCCTGGCCGTATCGGCCGCGCCCACGGCGGCGGCGAAGCGATCGTCCGGCCCGCTGCAACGGCAGGTGGACCTGATCCACGACAGCGGCGCCGTGGGGGTGCACGCCGAGGTGACGGCACGGGGCAGGCGCCAGATCGCGTACGCCGGCACCGCCGCGCTGAACTCGCGGCAGCCGATGCCGCGGAACGGCAGGTTCAGGATCGGCAGCGCCACCAAGACGTTCACCGCCACCGTGGTCCTGCAACTGGTCGGCGAGGGGCGCATGTCCCTGGAGGACACCGTGGAGCGGTGGCTGCCGGGAGTGGTCCGGGGTCGTGGCAACGACGGCAGGCGGATCACCGTGCGGCAACTCCTGCAGCACACCAGCGGCGTCCCTGACGTCGGCCCGCGGATCCCCGCATTGACCAGCGCGGAGGGCTACCGGGCCGAGCGCTTCCGTACGTACACCCCCGCGGAGTTGGTGCGGCTCGCGATGCGCCGGCCGCCCAACTTCTGCGCGGGCAAAGGCTGGTCGTACTCCAACACCAACTACGTCCTCGCGGCCATGGTCATCCACGCGGTCACGGGCCGGAGTTGGGCCGGGGAGGTGCGGGAGCGGATCGTCCGCCGCCTGGCTCTGAGAGACACCAGCGCGCCCGGCGCCCACCCGTCCATCGCGGGCCCGCACGCACACGGGTACGCCAAGTTCCCCACAGGCACAGGCACAGGCACAGGAACAGACAGCGGCAGCGGCAGCGGCTCAGGCACGGAGGTCGACGTCACCGAGCTCAACTCGACCATGGCCGTCGGATCCGGCGCGCTCATCAGCACCGTGCACGACCTGAACCGCTTCTACGCGGCGCTCCTCGGCGGCCGTCTGCTCGCCCCGGCCCAGCTCGACGAGATGACGACCACCGTGCCCGCCCCTGAGCTGGGCGTGCCCTACGGACTCGGACTCGCCGAGATCCCTTCGCCCTGCGGCGGCAGCTACTTCGGGCACCGCGGCGAACTCCTCGGATACGTGGCCTGGGCCGGCGCCACCCGGGGCGGGTCACGCACCGCCGCCGTGTATGTCACCAGTGGCGGCGGTGCGCAGACCGAGCAGGCCATGTTGACCCTCGTAGGTCAGGGACTGCGCGGTGAGGGACTGTGCGGTCAGTGACCGTGAGGGCCCTCGATGGACACCTTGGGCAGCTTTCGGGCCAGCCACGCCGGAAGCCACCAGGCCCTCTTGCCCAGCATCTGCATGACCGCGGGGACGATGAGGCAGCGGATCACCACGGCGTCGAGCAGGATGGCGACGGCCAGGCCGAGGCCGAACTGCTGGAGCATGCGGTCGGAGCTGAGGACGAAGGCCCCGAAGACGAACATCATGATGGCCGCTGCGGCCGTGATGACCTTGCCGGTGGAGGCGAGTCCTTCCCGTACGGACTGCGACGGGTCCTTGGTGCGGGTCCACTCCTCGTGGATGCGTGAGACGAGGAAGACCTCGTAGTCCATGGACAGGCCGAAGACGATCGCGAAGATCAGCGCGGGGATGAAGGCTTCGACGGGTCCCGACTGTGCTCCGAACCAGCCGTGCTGGAACACCAGGGTGATCACGCCGAGCGCGGCGGAGATCGACAGCAGGTTGAGGACGGCGGCCTTGACGGGGATCCAGACGGACCGGAAGACCAGCAGGAGAAGGAGCGAGGAGAGGCCGACGACGACGGCGACGAACAGGGGGAGCCGGTCGGCGAGCGTCTCGGAGACGTCCTGGGAGGCCGCGGTGGCGCCGCCGACCAGGACCTTCGCACCGGTGGAGTGCTCCAGGGGCGGGGCCACGTCGTCGCGCAGGCGGTGGACGAGGTCCACGGTCCCCTCGTCCTGCGGAGAGGTGGTCGGGTAGACGAGGACGGTGGACAGGGCGCCGTCCTCGGAGGGCAGCGCAGGGCTGGCCGCGGCGACGCCCTCGGTGGTGGTGAGCCGTGCCCGGACCGTCCGGCCGGCTTCCTCGTCGCCCTTCACCAGGACGATGAGGGGGCCGTTGAAGCCGGGGCCGAAGCCTTCGGCGAGCAGGTCGTAGGCGTGCCGGGACGTGGTCTCCCGCGGATCGTTGCCGGAGTCGGCGAACCCCAGACGCATCCCCAGGGCGGGTGCGGAGAGGGCCAGCAGTGCGATCACTCCGGCCAGCAGGGTCGGCAGGGGACGTCGTTGCACGGCGCGGGCCATGGCGCGCCAGCCGTCGCCCTCGGTCCGTCCCTTCTCGGCCGCCTTCGCCCGTTGCTTGAGCACGTGGCGCTGAATGCGCCGGCCGAACAGGGCGAGCAGCGCGGGCAGCAGCATCAGGGAGGCGGCCATCGTGATGAGGACGGTGATGGCCACCGCGAGGGCGATGCCCTGCAGAGAGCCGAGTCCGAGGGCGACCAGGCCCAGGAGGGCGACGATGACCGTGCAGCCCGCGAAGAAGACGGTGCGGCCGGCGGAGTCGAGGGCCTTGCGGCCGGCCTCCGCGGGTCGCACGCCGGCGAGGAGTTCCTGGCGGTAGCGGTAGAAGATCAGCAGGGCGTAGTCGACGCCGACACCGAGGCCGACGAGCATCAGGATGGGCGGGGTGAAGTCGGCGACCGTGAAGACGTGCGAGGCCAGGGCGATCAGGCCGATGGCGCCGCCGACGGCGAACAGTGCGGTGATCAGCGGCAGGGACGCGGCCAGCAGCGAACCGAACAGCAGCACGAGGATGACCAGGGCGGCCGCGATCCCGGCGAGTTCGGCGGTCGGTCCCGCCTTGTCCTCCGCATTGCGGGCCGCCTCCCCGCCCACCTCGACCTGGAGGTGCCCGGTGGCGATGCTCTGCGCGGTGTCGATGATCCGGGCGACGTCCTCCTTGGGGACCTCCTCCGTCTTGCCGTCGAGGGTGACGGACGCGTAGGCGATCGTGCCGTCCCGGGAGACCGCCGAGGCGTCGGAGAAGGGGCTGCGCACGTCGGCGACGCCCGCCATCCGCCGCACCTCGTCCAGCATCGGCTCGATGCCGGCCTTGGCGCTCCGGACGCCGGAGGAGTCCTTGAAGACGATCTCGACGCTGTCGCCCGCCTGGTCGCTGCCGTGCTCCTTGAACAGGTCGGTGGCCGTCTGGGAGTCGGTGCCCGGCAACGAGAAGTCGTTCTTGTACGCGGAGCCGACCGCGGTCGAGCCCAGCGTGATGGCAGCCACCACGGCCACCCAGAGCACGACGGCGGCCCAGCGGTGGCGCTGCGCCCAGCCGGCCAGGGCGCCGAATCGTCCCAGGGGCGGGGACGGTTCGGCCTGGGGCGCGGGCGGAGCGGGGGGCGCGGCGGAGCCGCGGGGGGAAGACATGCTGCCTGCCTCGAAGTCGAGCGGGTGGGGTACGGGGCCGTCGCCACGCCCATGACCGGGCGGGCGGCGACATGCCCTCGATCGTTCCCGTGCGCCCCGGTCGCGAGCGTCGGCCCACGGCTGACACCTGCCCTGCACCAGGCGCAGGAGGCGGCGAGCGCGGCGTACACCAGCAGATGTACGTTCCGGCCGCGGCGTACTCCTCCAGCACGCACTCCTGGAGCAAATACGGAGATAACAGGCAAGGAATCATGGTGCTGCGGGCAGAATGAAGCAATGCCCCAGCTCCCCGTGTCCCGCCTCCGCCTGCCCGAAGGGCCGCGTACGGACGTGGTGCTCGCCGGGGTCGTGCTGGTGCTGGCGGGGGTGGCCGAAGGGCAGCGGCTCGGCCCGGACCGGCACGCGACCGCGTCCGTCGTCGTCTCCTGGCTGCTGGCGGCGGCCGTGTGCGCGGCGCTGCCGTTGCGGCGGCGCCACCCGGTGGCGGTCGGCTGGTTCGTGGTGATCGGCGCGGGCGCGTACTACTTGACGAGCACGGTCGACGGCCCGGCCGTCGTGATCCCGGTCGTGGCGCTGTACGGGCTGGCGGCCCGGGGGAGGATCCGGGCGGCGACCGCCATGGCGGCGGTGATGGTGACCGGAGTGGGCGCGAGCGTGCTGGCCGGCACCGGCGACGTCAACGGAACGGCGGTGTTCATGCTGGCGGGCTGGCTGGTCGCCGTGGTGGCGCTGGGCGCGATGCGGCACGGCCGGGTCGCCTACGCCGAGGAGGAGGCCCGGCTGCGCGCCACCCAGGAGCGGCTGCGCATCGCCCGTGAACTGCACGACGTGATCGGCCACACCATGTCGATGATCCACGTGCAGGCGTCCTCCGCCCTGCACCGGATGCAGAAGGACCCCCACCAGGCGCAGGAAGCGCTGGCGGCCATCAAGCAGGGCAGCAAGGAGGGTCTGCGCGAACTGCGCGCCACGCTCGGGGTGTTGCGCCAGGTCGACGAGGAGGCCCCCACCACTCCCGCGCCCGGCCTGTCCGGGATCGACGACCTGGTCTCCTCGGCCGTCCGAGCCGGTCTGGACACGCGTGTCGAGCGGAGCGGAGCGCCGTCCCCGCTGCCGGCCGCGGTGGACCTCGCCGCGTACCGCATCGTTCAGGAGTCGCTCACCAACGCCGTGAAGCACAGCGGCGCCCGCCACGCCGTCGTCCGGCTCCACCACGGCGACCGGGAGTTGGTCCTCGACGTCGAGGACGACGGGAACGGAACCGGAACCGGGAGCGGGAGCGGGATCGCCGGCATGACGGAACGAGCTCGGGCGCTGGGCGGAACCCTGAGCGCCGGGCCGGGTGACGCGGGCGGGTTCGCCGTGCGGGCCCGGCTACCGTTCTGAGACCACCACGAGCCGATCGGCGGAGCAGCAGATGATCAGGATTGTGCTGGCGGACGACCAGCGCCTCGTGCGCGCGGGGATCCGCGGCATCCTCGACGACGAGGACGACCTGCACGTGGTCGCCGAGGCGGCCGACGGGCACGCCGCCCTGGCCGCCTGTCGCGAACTGCTGCCCGACGTGGTGCTGATGGACATCCGCATGCCCGGCATGGACGGACTCGAAGCCGCGCGACGCATCGCCGCCGACGAGCGGCTCCGCTCCGTGAAGGTGGTCATGCTGACGACCTTCGACCTGGACGAGTACGTGTACGGGGCGCTGCGGGCCGGCGCCACGGGCTTCCTGGTCAAGGACACCGAACCGGCGGAACTCCTGCACGCCGTGCGGGTCGCCGTCCGGGGCGACGCGCTGATCAGCCCGTCCGTCACCCGGCGGCTCATCGCCGAGTTCGCCGGCCGCCCGGAGAGCGGCCGTGCCCCGGACGAGCGGCTCGAGGTGCTGACCGGGCGCGAGCGCGAGGTGATGCGGCTGATCGCCGCCGGGCGCACCAACGACGAGATCGCCGCCCAACTCGTGGTCTCCCCGCTGACGGCGAAGACTCACGTCAGCCGCATCATGGCCAAACTCGGCGCCCGCGACCGCTCCCAAGTGGTGGTCATGGCCTACGAGTACCGCATGGTCAGCCCCGGTTGGCTCGCGGACTGAGCCACTCGACCCATCGCCGCCAAAGCCCGATGACCTTGTGGTTGCGGGTTCACCGAACCCCGTGCGGGAGCGCTCCCATCATGGAAGGCTGCGGCGCATGGAGACACGCCCTTTCGTCCGCCCCTACGAGAAGTCCGACCGCGACCGGATCGCCGAGATCTGCGTGAAGACGGCTCACGAGGGCCAGGACTCGTCGCAGATCTATCCCGACCACGACCTGATGCCCTCGATCTTCGCCTTGCCGTACGTGGAGTTGGAGCCCGAGCTGGCCTTCGTGCTGGACGACGGGGAGGGGCAGGCGGTCGGATACGTCCTGGGCGCCGCGGACACGGCGGGGTTCGCCGACCGCTACCGGGCCGACTGGCTGCCCCGGGTGGCCGACCGGTATCCCGCGCCGACGCGCGAGGCGCGCACGCCGAGCGAGGAGATGATCGGGCTCCTGCACACCCCGGAGCGCATGGTCCGGCCGGAACTCGGCGCGTACCCGGCCCATCTGCACATCGACCTGCTGCCCCGATGGCAGGGCAACGGCCACGGGCGCACGCTCATGTGGGCGCTCCTGGATGCCCTGCGCGGCAAGGGAGTCGATGCCGTCCACCTGTGCATGGTGCAGGCGAACCGGCCGGCCAGGGCCTTCTACGACCGGTTGGGGTTCGAGCAACTGGCCGTGCCCGACCCGGGGCCCGTCTGGTACTTGGGAAGGTCCACGCAGACTCCGTCGTGAGGCAAGGGGAGCGGCGGGGGCCCGACGCGTCGCCGGTCAGCCGGGCGACGGAACCACCCCGAGCTGCGCGGCGATCTCGTCGAGGCACCCCGGATCGAGGGCGGCCAGGGGCGCGATGACCTCCTCGGTGAAGCCGTGGGCCAGGGAGCGCTTGACCAGGTCGAGGTGGGGCGGGGACGCCGTCGCCGCGGCGAGGGCGAAGACCCGGGCGCGGTCGTCCTGGAGATCGTCGATGAGGGGGAGGGCCTCGGCCAGGAGCCCTGCGGAGAGCATCGCTTCCACCAGGTCGGCCAGTACTCCCTCGGAGAGCACCTCGCTGATGCGGCGCGCGTCGGCGTGGTAGCGATCCCACAGGCGCAGGCGGACGACGACGTCCGGCGGCACCGTGTTCGTCGCGTAGTGGGCGCCGGTGACCAGGGCGGTGTGTTCCACCAGGGCCGAGAGGCGGTGGAACTCCTCGTCGAGGCCGGTGGCCCGGCAGGCCGCGGCGAGCCGGGGGTGTGCCCAGAGACCACTGTCCAGCGTCAGGTCGGGGTCCGCGGCCGCCGCGAGTCGCGCCGTGATGTCCCGGCACTGGAGAGCGTGTCCGGCGTCGTGCAGGGCGAGGACCATCGAGGCGGCCTGCTCCTGCGCGAGGACGGAGTCCCGCGGGGAACTCTCGGTTTCGGGGAAGGCCGTTTCGCGGATCAGCGCCAGTGCGGCGGGGACGTCGTCGGACAGCAGGTGCGCGCGCAGTTCGAGGGCGCGGCCGGAGGGTTCGGTCCGGGGGAGTCGTCGGGCCAGGTCCAGCGCCGTAGCAGCGTGACCGGCGCGGAGGTGGAGCGAGACGAGGTCGAGGGTGACGCGGCTGCGCCAGCCGGACCTGGTCGGGTCCGTCGACCTCTCGATGCCTTCGGTCACGTGAGCGACGAGCCGGTCGAGGTCGGCCGGGGCGTGATCGTTGTCCGCGACGAGGGCCTTCGCGGCGACGAGGAACACCTCCATGTGGTCCGTCGGATCGTCCTCGAAGCCCGCCGCGAGCCTCAGCACGTGGTCGAGGCTGCCGAGGCGGGCGGCCGCGCGTGCCACGGCCCGGCCGTCCCACGCGCGGTGGGTGTCGTCCTCGTTCCACAGCACCGTGTGCAGCGCCAGGTCCAGGGCCGGCGCGGCCAGGTCCGCCCGCCCGGCGTCGCCCGCCGCCTCCGCGAAGGCCGCGAGGATCGTGGGTGGTGGCGTGTTCCGGATCTCGTCGAGGGCCGTCTCCACCGCGCGAACCACCCGGGTGACCTCCTGGGGCGTGTCGGAGTCGAGCAGCGCGAGGGCGATCCCGGAGAGGCGTTCGGCGCGGGAGGAAGGGACGGTGATGTCCTGGGCGAGGGAGACCGCCAGGGAGAGGTGGCCGTTGGACAGCGCGGACCTCGCAGCGTCGCTGAGCAGTTCCTCCGTAGCGCCCGGTTGCCGGGGATCGATGCCGTGGGCGGCGAGCGTGACGTAGGCGAGCTCGGCCGGATCGTCGCCGGGCGGGTCCGAGGCGTCCTCGGAATCCGAGGCGGCGAGGTCGAGCAGGTGGAGGGCCCGGTCCTCGTCCTGGTAGGGAGCCGATTCCACGAGTTCGGCAGCGGAGAACTCCTCGTTGAGGGCCGCGAGGAGTGCGGCGGGTACGTTCCGGCGGCCTCCCTGTCTGAAGTGCTCCTCGCCGGCGGTGAGGAGGGCGTGCTTCCTGTCGTCGCGGTCCAGGTCCGCGACGTGTTCCAGGAAACGGTCGAGGTCGCCGAGGATGACGAAGGCGGTCGCGAGGAGGCCGCAGAACTCGGGCCGGTCCTCGAGGCCGGCTCGCTCGATGGCCGTCTCGGCGAGCGTCCGGGTCAGCTCGGGATCGATCTCGGCCAGTGCGTCGGCGGCAGTGGTGAGGGACCAGCCGTACTCGTCGCCGGTCCCCGTCACGGCCCGGCGCGCGATGTCGGCCGCGCCCGGGTCGCCGTGTCGCGCGAGCGCGCGTGCCGCACGCACCGAGTGCGCCATCTGTTCCAGCGTCAACCGGCCCGTGACGGCCATGGATTCGTGGATGAGGTTCCGCGCCTCGACCGGCTGGTCGGCCAGCAGGTGCTCGCCGATCGCCAGCAGCGCGTCTGCCCGCTCGTAGGTGTTCTGCAGGGTGCGGGCGAGCTGTACGCCCTCCTCGGTTCGGCCGAGGCGCACGAGCAGCAGCGGATACGTGCTGGGCACGGTGAGGTGGTCGTCCTCGATGCGCCTGTGGAGCAGCGAGACGCGCGTGAGCAGGGTCAGGTCGCCGTCGGGGTCCTCGGCGAGGAGCCGTGCGGCGTTGGACAGTTCGGAGAGCGCGGCCAGATCGCCCTTGGTGCGCCGGCGGAGCAGGGCGCGACGCGCGGGGGAGGCAAGCGCCGCCAGCGTCGGGCCGGCGCGCTCGGTGAGCAGGAGGGTCGGATAGGCGTCGGTCAGGTAGTCCGGTGTGTCGTCGGGCCAGTCGGCCGCGGCGAAGGTGCCGGCCCATTCGTCGACCGCGATGCGGGTAGCGGTGGACTCCTCGGGTTCCAGGTCCTCCCGCACGGCGGCGGCCAGGACGTCATGGGCCAGGGTGTACCGCGGCGGATTGCCGGGACGCTGTTCCACGACCCGGGAGAGGCCGCGCTCCAGGACGCGGCGGATCACCGGTGCGGAACCGCTGCCGATCGCGGCGACGTCCCTGCCGCTCAGGGCGCCGCCCGCGACCGTCAGGGTGGTGAGGATGCTGCGGGGGACGGGCTCGGCGAGGACGTGGTCCAGGTCCTGGCGGGCCCGCAGGAGCAGGCTCGTCGCGGCGGGGAACGGTGTCAGCACCTCGCGGCGGCAGGTGCGCAGCGGGTGGCCGCCGTCCACGTCGAGAGGGAGCTCGGTGTGCCGGCTCGTCACCAGGACGTGCGCCGCCGGGCCGGGAGCGGCCGGGAGTTGGGAGGCGATGCTGGGTTCGGCGAGTTCGCGGTGGTCGTTCTCGTCCAGGCCGTCGACGAGCAGCAGCAAGGATCGTCCGGGGATGCGCATCGCCCGTTCCCAGAGGCTGAAGAAGGCGGCCGCGTCCGGCCGGGCGGGCGGGAACTCGCCCAGCAGCGCGGCGAGTTGATCGCACACGGCCTGGTGGAACTGCTGGACGCGCATCTGCGCGTCGCGCCGGGAGATCACGAACGACACCACGTCGAGGCCGGGGTGGGGTCGCGTGGCGAAGTGCGTGACCAGTGAGGTCTTTCCGGCCCACGGACCGGCGACCAGCATCAGGTAGGGGTCGGGCCCGGTCGCGAACGCCAGGAGGTCGGCGAACTCCCTTTCGCGGCCGGTCAGTTGTGTGCACCGGTCCGCGTACTGGCGCACCATCGCCGCGTAGGCCGGGCGCCGCCGCTCCAGTCCGTGCAGCGTCCGGGGCACGACGCCGTGCGCGGCCATCAGTTCGCGTGCGACGGCGGCGCTAGGCCCGGGTTCGCGCTCGCTGTCCGCGCGCGGCTCGTACGTGCCGATCGCGGCGGCCAGCCGGACGGCCTCCAGCCCGCCGGAGCGGGTCGATTCGACGACGACGCCCACTGCCGCGCCTTCGCAGACGACGCCCGCGCCCGAGAAGCCGCTCCACTCCCGCGCTTCGAGACGTCGGCCGTCCGCGCGGTGCAGCAGCAGCCTGCCCCGTTTGAGGCTCGACCCGAGCGGGATCACTCCGTCGATCTGGTCACTGTCGCGCCAGGTCGCCGCCTCGTCGTCCGTCCAGCTCTGGTGGCGCGGAAAGCCGATCGCGGTGAACGGCAGACGCCCGTCGGCCTCGCCCGGCACCACTCCCACGGGCATCGGGGCGATCTCGTCGAGCGGTGCGTCCGGGGCGAGTTCGACCAGCGCGACGTCAAGGCGGGTGCTTCGCCACACCGTCCTGCCGCTGACGACGGTCTCGTCGGCGGCGCCACCGTACAGTCGCACGCCGACCGGCCCGTGGCCCTCGACGACGTGTGCGGCCGTCACCACCAGGGCCGTCGCCAGCCGCAGCCCCGAGCCGTACCCGGTGGCGCCGTCCCGTCGGACCAGGATCTCGGCGCAGCGCCCGGCGAGCGAGTCCGTCACGGCGTGCTTCAGCGCGGGAGTTCGGGCAGGCGGTCGGTGACGGACAGCGGCCGGCCGGCGTCGTCGGTCGGCGTCAGGGTCATCCGCACCCGCTGGGTCCGGCCGCCGCTGTGCCTGCCGTCGGCGCCCGCCTCGACGACCCACAGCTTCACGCCGCCGCGCCCGCTCGCCTCCCGCGTCATCGTGACCTCGAACTCCAACTCCACATCGCCGACGCCGAATCTGACCCCGCGGCTCGCGCCTTCCTCCTGCGCCGTCTCCAACTGGTCACGGAGCACGCGGATGTAGTCGGCCAGGAGCACGCCTTCGGGTTCGCTCATCGGTTGTTGCCTCCAGGTATGCCGATCGCCACGAGTCTGCCAGGTGGCTGCCGCGTGCGTACCTGAACCCCACTCGTTGGATCTTCACCCCGGTCCGTGCGCCACCTCCACAACCAAAACGGGGAGTGCTCCCCGCTTCGTGTTAGGGTCCGTCGACACGTAAACGGGGAGCGATCCCCAGTTCTGTCCGGGAGCCGTCCATGCCGTCCACGCCGTCCATGCCGTCGTCAGCGGGCACGCAACACCCCACCGTCCGACTCGCCGACCTCACCGACGACTTCACCATCGACCCCCACAGCGCTTTCGCCGCGCTGCGCACCAGCGGCACCGTCCACTACGCGCGGTTCCCCACGGGAGACGAGTCATGGCTGGTCATCGGCCACGAGGAGGTGCGCGCCGCGTTCACCGACCCCAGGCTGCGCAACGACGTACGGCACTCCGCCGACTTCCAGGACGACGGTCTGTACGCCGTGGGCCGCAACATGCTCCAGGTCGACCCGCCGGACCACACCCGCCTGCGGACGCTGGTGGCCCGCGAGTTCACCGCCCGCCGCGTCCAGTCGCTGTACCCGCGCATCGAGGAAGCGGCAGGTGCGCTCCTGGACGCCGTGGCCGACGGCCGCGCCGACCTCGTGGCCTCCTACGCCTATCCGCTGCCGCTCACCATCATCTGCGAGCTGCTCGGCGTCCCCGACGCGGACCGGCCCGCCTTCCGGGCCTGGTCCACGCAGGTCGTCGCCCTGGACGATCCGGCAGGTTCCGCCCGTGCGTCGCAGGAGATGGGCGCGTACCTCGCGGGGCTCGCGGAGGAGAAGCGGCGGCTGCCGGACGCGGCGGACAGCGATCTGCTGCACGCCCTCGTGCGCAGCCACGACGGGGACGATGCCGACCGCCTGACGCCCGAGGAACTGCTCGGCATGGCCTTCCTGTTGCTGGTCGCGGGGCACGAGACCACGGTCAATCTCATCTCCAACGCCGTTCAGCTGCTGCTCGGCCATCCCGAGCAGCTGGCCGCCCTCCGCGCCGACCCCGCGCTGCTGACGGGCGCAGTCGAGGAGACGCTCCGCTACGAGTCGCCCGCACCGGCCGGCACCTACCGCTACACCGCCGAACCGGTCGAACTCGGCGGCGCCCGGATACCGGCCGGCGCGCGCGTCGTCCTGTCCATCGCCGCCGCGAACCGCGACCCCGCGCGCTTCCCCGCCCCCGAAAGGTTCGACATCACCCGCGACCCGGCCAGGACCCGCGCCCACCTCGCGTTCGGCCACGGCCTGCACCACTGCCTCGGCGCCCCGCTGGCCCGCATGGAAGCGACCGTGGCCCTGCGCGTCCTGCTCGACCGCTTCCCCCGGCTCGCCTTCGACGGCGACGGGACGCCGCAGTGGCGCACGAGTCTCATGCGGAGCCTGCGCGAGCTGCCGGTGCGCTGGTAGACGCCGATGGCGGGCAGGCGGTCCTCGCCGCTCGCCGCCCTCGTCGCTGGGTGCCCTTGTCGCTCGGCGGCCTCTCGGCTCGGCGCGCTGTGGTTCGGAAGAGCGCGCGAGAGGACCGCCGCGCGCCTACCAGTTCGGGGGATGCTGCCCACAACGCGCCCGGCCGGACCGCCCCGCACGCTAGCGTCACGCCATCGCACGGGTCGGCAGGAAGGCCGGGGGATGGGACGTTCAGAGGGACACATCGCGTTGCTGCAGCGCGTGGCGGACACGCAGGGCGAGCCGGACGGCTGGGCCACGGCCGGCCCCGGGCTCGACGCACGCACCATGTCTCCGCTGGTCAAACTCGGCCTGGCCAGAGTGGCGTCCGCGAACGAGCAGGCCGAACTCGCCGCACGGACGGGCGCGCCGCCGCTGTGGGCGGTGCGACTCACCCCGGACGGTTGGGACGTGCTGCTCTACGCGGAGCGGCGGGCCGCCCCCGTAACCCTCGAACCACCCGCGCCCGGACTGCAGATGGTGGCCCTGCGCCGCTCGGAACTCGACGTACTGAAGCGGTTCGTCGCCCTCGGCGACCGGCTGCGTCACCGCCCCGCGGACGGGCTCCAGCCGGTCGTCGACTCCGCGCGCTTCAACGCCGTCGCCAACCGATGGATCATGCACGTCGACGGAGCACAGATGCGATGCATAGCCCGTGCCTTCTTTTTGGAACGGCTCGGCGGCTCGGCGGCGCCGGCCAATCGGTTCGGCCGCATCTACGGAGTGGTCTACCCGCCGCAGCCGATGCCCGTCCCGCACGAGGCCGAGGAGCACAGCGGAACCGCCCAGGCGTGAGGGGGCGGGTGGGCGTGCCGGCCGGGGCCGAGGAAGATGATGCGTCGTGAACGTACTGATGGTGGGTGGCAGCGGCTTCCTCGGGCGCGAGGTGGCTCGGCAGGCGGCGGCCGCCGGGCACACGGTCACGGCGACCTTCGCCACGCAGGCGGTCGACATCACCGGAGTCCGCTGGCTGCCGCTGGACCTGAGCCGCACGGCAGAGATCGCGGCGGTGGTCGACGGCGTCCGGCCCGACGTCGTCGTCAACGCGTCCAGTGGCGGCGCCGACTGGGCAGTGACGGCTCAAGGCCCGCTCCACCTCGCACTGGTCGCCGCGCGGCACGGGATCCGTATGGTCCACGTCTCGAGTGACGCGGTGTTCTCCGGGTCCGACCGCGTCCACTACGACGAGTCCTGCCTCCCGGATCCCCTCACCCCTTACGGAGCCGCCAAAGCCGCGGCGGAGACCGGCATCCTCGCCGTGCATCCGAAGGCGGCCGTCGCCCGTACGTCCCTGATCATCGGCCACGGGCGTTCCGTGCACGAGCGACTGGTGCACGGACTCGTCGCCGGTACCGCCGACGGCGCCCTCTTCACCGACGACGTCCGCTGCCCGGTCCACGTCACCGACCTGGCGGCCGCCCTGCTGGAACTGGCCGCGCACAGCGCGCCGGGCATCCACCACCTCGCCGGGCCCGACGCCCTGAGCCGCCACGAACTGGGCGTCCTCATCGCCCGCCGCGACGGTCTCGACGCGTCCCGCCTGCGCACGGGGCTGCGGGCGGAGAGCACGGTGCGCGGGGCACTCGACGTACGCCTCGACAGCCGCGCGAGCCAGCGGCGGCTGCGTACCGTGCTGCGTGGAGCGGTGGAGTTTTTGCAGTCTGAGGTGACCCCGGCGGCATCGTCGAGCGCCGAGGCCGGCGCACGCTAGGGCCTGTCCGGTGAGTCGGCAGGATCCCCTTACTCGCCTTCTAGGCTGGCGCCATGAACAACGGGCTCGCTCACGAGGAAAGCGCCTTCATCAACTTTCGACGCTACGTCCCGGATCCGAAGGAGCACGGTTTTCGGTGGGTCGACATCAAGCAGTTCCGCTTCTCTGCGGAGTCATTGGACGATAGAGGGCTGCTTGCTGCACTGATTGGGCATGAGCAGTTCCGGGACGACTACGCAGGTGGTGGAGTGCTGCCGGACGGGCCCCGGCACGGTCCATATTGGCTGCGGTTGATCACCTCCGACCTGTACGAGCCCATTAGCCATCAGAAGGCCGTGCAGATCTTGCGGGAGTGGGTGGATCCACTCTCGGACGTGCCCACCGAGCTGGAGGCAGATCTACAGCGGGAGGTGTGCGCCCGCCTGGCCGCAGCCGATGGCATCTACTACCTCAGCGAGCTCGGTGATGAGGCGATTCATGACTGGGGACGCGTGCACGACTACTTCCACGAGTTCGTGCTTGTGGACCGCTCGGCTGGACGGATCACGCTCATCGTCGCCGCCGACGACTGAGGCAACCACCGGGGCATCGGCTGTGGTGGCTGATATCAGTAGCGGAGCCACAACCGAATCGCCGCAAGAGTGACCGTGCCGTGGAAGACGTAGGCCCTCTTGTCGTAGCGAGTCGCCACGGCTCTGGAGCCCTTGAGCGCGTTGAAGCAGCGCTCGACTTCGTTCCTCCTTCTGTAGGTAGTGCTGTCAAAGCCGGTCGGCCGCCCACCGTGGCTACCGCGCCGTTGGCGGTTGGCCTTCTGGTTCTTCGGCTCGGGGATGGTGTGCTTGATCTGGCGTCGCCGCAGGTAGCGGCGGTTCCGGCGAGAGCTGTACGCCCTATCGCCACACACGTGGTCCGGTCGCGTCCGCGGGCGACCGCCAGCTGGGCGAGGGACTCGAACACGATCCATTACCTTGATCAGCTGTGGCGCGTCACCCCACTGTCCGGGAGTGATCAACACAGCCAATGGGCGGCAGCTGCCGTCACTCGCCAGATGAATCTTCGTCGTGAGACCGCCCCGTGACCGGCCGAGCGCCTCATCAAGGCGATGCTCGGCCGGACGGCGCCGGCGCACCAGCACCCGGGGCACACGGCGATGAGCCCCGGCCGCGTGCTGATGGGCGCGGCAGACCGTCGAATCCACGCTCACCACACTCCAGTCGATCCGCCCCTCGCCGTCGGCGTCGGCCTGAACCGTCCGCAGGACACGCTCCCACGTGCCATCTGCGGACCACCTGCGATGGCGGTCATAGACCGTCTTCCACTTCCCGAAGCGGGTCGGTAGATCTCGCCACGGCAGACCGGTGCGCTGCCGGAACAGAATCCCGTTGATCACGCGCCGATGGCACTGCCAACGTCCGCCCCGCCCAGCGTTCTTGGGCAGACTCGGTTCGAGTCGAGCCCACTCGTCATCAGAAAGATCGCCCCGCCCCACACCGGACAGAACGACCGGCAACCGAGCGGGTTACCTGACCCATCGGACAGGCCCTAGTCGAATGCCGGAGGTCAGCGGTCAGCGGTCAGCAGTCAGCGGTCAGCGGTCGGCTTTCAGCCGTCAGCGCCGCGACATATAGAGGTCGAGGGCTTTGTGGAGGACCTTGTTGAGCGGGTAGTCCCACTCGCCGATGTACTCCACGGCCTGGCCGCCGGTGCCGACCTTGAAACGGAGCAGGCCCAGCAGGTGGTTGTCCTCCTCCAACGTGTCGGTGATGCCGCGGAAGTCGTAGGTGCCGGCGCCGAGTTCGTAGGCGTCGGACATCATCCGCCACTGGATGGCGTTGTTCGGCTGGACCTCGCGCCTGCGGCTGGTCGACGCGCCGTAGGAGTACCAGGCGTGTTCGCCGACGGTCAGCATCGTGGCGGCGGCGAGCACCTCGCCCTCGTGGTGCGCGAGATAGAGGCGCATCCGGTCGTCGTCCTCGGCGCGCAGCGTCTTCCACATGCGCTGGAAGTAGGCCAGCGGGCGGGGGATGAAGCGGTCCCGCTGGGCGGTCTCGACGTAGATCTCGTGGAAGGCGGGCAGGTCGTCGTAGCCGCCCCGCACGACTGTGACGCCGGCCTTCTCCGCCTTCTTGATGTTGCGCCGCCACTGCTGGTTGAGGCTCCGCTGCACCTCGTCCAACGTCCTTCCGGCGAAGGGTACTTGGAACACATAGCGCGGCTGGCCCGCGGCGAAGCCGTCCTCGCCGTCGGGTTCGGTCTGCTGCCAGCCCATGCGGCGCAGCCGGTCGGCGAGGTCGAAGGCCTGCGGCTCGTGTGCGGTGGCCTCCACGTCGCGCAGCTTCCTGGCCTGCGGATCGGCGATGGCGGCCTTGACCGCGTCGGCGCTCCAACGGCGGGTGACCACGGGCGGCCCCATCTTCACCGAGAAGGCGCCGCGCTCCTTCAGGTAGGCGAGCATCGGCTGAAGCCACCGCTCCACGTCGGGGGCCGTCCAGTCGATGACCGGGCCCTCGGGCAGGTAGGCGAGATACCGCTTCAGCTTCACTTTCGGCAACGGCCGCAGCAGCACCAGCCCTGCCCCGACCAGGCGACCTTCCTCGTCGAACCATCCCAGACTCTCCGCCCGCCAGTCCGGCTTCACGTCCCCCCACGCGGGAACCTGCATGTGACTCACCGATGGCCGGGTCCCGACGAAGGCCAGATGCTCCTCGCGGGTGATCGCCTTCAGTCGAAAGCTCATGCGCACCGCTCCTTTGCTCGTCGGCCCAGCCTAGTGAGGCGTGGGGCAGGGGCGGGTGCTCCGGGAGTGGGTGCGCGCGGCGCCGTCGATCCGACGGAGAAGCGGACCGCCAGGCAGGAGCACGAGGGTGTGGTGTGGGGGTTCAGTGCGAGGCCCGCTCACGGACCGACCGGCGCGTCCCGGCCGTGCGCTGCGCTCAGTGCCCGCCGCGGTTCTCCACGCAGGGCCCGGACGGGTCCGGTTCCGCGTAGGCGCCGTAGACCTCGGTCGTCACGGCTTGCGTCGTGATCTCGGCGGACACGCAGGAACTGCCGTTGTGGAAGGAGAACCAGACGCGCTCGTACTGCGGCGCCCCGGAGGCGATCGCGAGTCCGTTGTCGTCGCCGCACCCCCACGTGGACAGCACGGTGCGCACGCTCTCCTCGCTGAACTGCTTGTCCTTGCGCAGCTTCTCCAGCGCCGGACGGATCAGGCGCACGGTGGCCTCGCCTGCTGCCCGGTTCTCGGCGGTGAGTTGCCCGGACATCCGGTAGGCGTGGTTCTCGTCGTAGTGAGGATTCTCCGGAGAGGGGCCGCTGTCGGCGGTTGCCGCATCGGACTCGGTGGGCGAGGCCGAGGGCACCGGGTCCGAGGGCGCCTTCGCGCATTCCGGGCGTCCGGTGAACGACGGGGACGGGGACGAGGGCGGGGCGGACACGGAGTCCCCGGCCACGTCGCTGCTGTCGGCGGTGCCGCACCCGACGAGCAGCATTCCCGACGCGAGCGCCGCAGCTGTGAAGTGAACCCAGCGTCTGGACCGGTCAGTTCCCATTCCCCACCCCTTGGTCGACGTGGCGTGATCATACGAGCTGCCTCTGGACGGCGCTTCGAGGTGCTCACGCCCCAGGCTGCATGCACGGCGCCGCGCAGGGCGGCGACCTCGTGGTTCTTGACACGAGCGGCCTGTGTGCGGCGCTCGTGTGGTGAGATGGCCGCCTCGTAGATTCAGGTGGGGGTAGCCGTTCCATGTCCGTGCATCCGTCGTTCCCGTCGCTCACACGCGCCTTGGCCGAGGCATTGGTCGATGTGCTCTGGTTCGTCGAGGGGAGCGAGGAGGAGCAGATGGATCCGGATGACGCGGTGAAGGTCCTGGAGGGTGTGGGCGCGCTCGTGGATCAGCTGTCGAGTGACCAGAGAGCCGAGTTCATCGACTTGCTCGGGGGCATGGCTGCGGAGGAGACCGATCCGTCGCGTCGCGCGTTCTTGGAGGGTTTCCCGGAGGGATTCGGACTCGTCGACGCTGACTGCTGACGTCGTCAGTACCCGCGACCGTACGTTGAGCGCCTGACGCCCCTGAGACAGATCAGCAGAGTTGCGGGGCGCGATGGGCGGCGGATGCTGCGTCATGGCGTCGTCGGTGGTGTGTGGGGGGGAAGCATGGCCAAGTGGAGGATGCGGCAGACCTCGATCCTGACCGGGCGGAACAAATGGCCCTTCTACGTGTTCACGCGGGTGACGGATCCGGTGGCGCTGGAGGCTCTCCACAACCACCTCTACGAGGTTCACGGCGCTCTGGCGTGGCCCGACCGGTCCTGGGAGGGCATGGTTGCCGACCATTGCGCCCGGCACGACCGAGACGGTTGGGGCACGCACTCCCATCGCGAGATCCCCGAGACCAGCTGGGAGTGAGAGGGCGAGATCGAGCGCGACGTCGGAGCTGTGCCGCGCAGTCGCCCACGGGCGGGCACGCCACTTACGTCGATCGATCGTCGGCACAGCGGTGGCAGGGGTGGCAGGGGTGGCAGGAGTCGAACCTGCGGCATCCGGTTTTGGAGACCGGCGCTCTGGCCTCTGAGCTACACCCCTTCGATGGGCGTAAGTGTGGCATCGCGGTCTGCCCGGCGGCCAACGGATTGTCTGCAGCCACCGTCCGTCCGGGTGATCCGATCTGGGGAACGGGGGCGCCGCGATGGCGCGTCCAAGTGCAGCTCCTCGTACTGGTCCCCGTACAGGTTCCCGTACTGGTCCCCGTGCAGCCCCCAGGATGCGGAAACTGCGGGCAGAGGGTCGGATGGGGCTGATGGAGGGAGTCCTGAGAGAGGACCAGCGACAGTGGCCGACCCGACGCAGGAACCCGCGGACAGCAACAGCGCCGGAGGGGAGCCTCCGCAGCTGATGGACGTGGCGTTCGCGCACCGCATGCGCAGGGACTTCCAGCGCATCCAGATGGAGCACGAGTTCGCCGTCGACGAAGTGCTGACCAAGGTGTCGATCCTGCGCAGGGAGTTCCTGCACCTGCACCGGTACAACCCGATCGAACACGTCGGCTCCCGCGTCAAATCCCCCGAGAGCATCCTGAAGAAGGCCGCCCGCCTCGGCATCGACCCCACGCCGGAGGCGATCCGGGCAGGGATCTACGACATCGCCGGCGTACGGATCACGTGCAGCTTCATCGCCGACACCTACCGGGTTCTCGAGGCCCTCACCTCCCAGACCGACGTCGGCGTGCTCCGGGTCAAGGACTACATCGCCCAGCCGAAGGCCAACGGCTACAAGAGCCTGCACGCGCTGCTCGAGATCCCCGTCTTCCTCAGCACCGGCCCGGTGCCCGTACCCGTAGAACTGCAGGTACGGACGATCGCCATGGACTTCTGGGCCAGCCTGGAGCACAAGATCTACTACAAGTACGAGGGCTCCGTCCCGGCCGAACTCGTCACCAGCCTGACCGAGGCCGCGCACCTCGCCGAGCAGCTCGACCAGCGGATGGAGGCGCTCCACACCAAAGTGCGCGGGGCCGGGTGGGAGCGGGTCGAGAACGAGCCGTCGGGCATGAACGAGGAGATGCTGGTGCGGCTGTGGGAGAGCGCTCGCGCGAGTACGGCGTCGGAGGAGAGCAGGCGGTCGGCGGACTGAGGAGTCCGTCCCGCGGTCAGGGCACGGGCAACTGGCCACGCGCGGGGCTACACCTCACCGATGCGGCTCCGTGCCGCCGGTACCGTCCGGCCGATCACGGTGGCGAGGGCCGCCCCGAGGGCGCTGACGCCGACCAGGGTCAGCCAGATCGCGGGGGCCCCGGCGGACAGCAGTCCGGAGAGGGCGATCGGGGCGACCGCTCCTGCGACGGTGACGGCGAGCTGGTTGAGGGCCAGGTACCGGCCGCGGAGCGCCTCCGGGGCGCTCTCCGCGGCGACCGTCGCCGTGACCGGGCCGCCGAGGATCTCGCCCAGGGTGTAGGAGGCCGCGCCGAGCAGTACGACCGTGACCCCGAAGGCGAGTGCGCGCACGCCGTCGGCAGCCAGGAACAGGACGTAGCCGGTGGCGAAGCAGACGTGGCCTGCGACGAGGACGCGGCCGCGGACCCGCCCGCGGAGCCGGCCGATGACGATGCCCTGGCCGAAGCCGACCATCAGGGTGTTGAGCGTGAAGACCGCTCCGGCCGTCCAGCCCGGCAGTCCCAGGACGTCCACGGCGTAGACCGGTATCGCGATGTTGAGGGCGAACAGCGAGATGGCGAAGCACAGTTGATGGGCGACGACCGGCAGGTACCGCCGGTCCCGGAGTACGCGCCGCCAGCCGCCCGCAGGATCGTGGCCCGCCGTGGGACGGGCGTTCGGCACGGACCGCAACAAGGTGAAGGCGGCGACATAGGACAGGGCGTTGAGGGCCACGATCGTGGCGTAGGCGCCGTCGGTTCCGATGCCGACGGCGACGGCGGCCAGGAGACCGCCGACCGCGTACCCGAGGTTGCGCACGGACCCGAGAAGGCCGAACCAGCGCTCGCGCCGGCCGGGCGCGGCCAACGCCGTGACGGTCACGCCGTAGCAGCCGAAGAACACGGCCCTGCCGGCGCTGTTCAACCAGGCGCAGACGACGATCTGCCAGGTCTGGCCGACGACGAGGTATCCGGCGAAGCCGAGCGCCTGGGCCAGGTTCGCCGCTTGCAGCACCGGCTTGGCGCCGTACCGGTCGACCAGTCCTCCGACCAGTGGACCTGCCGGGAGTGCCAGCAGCCCGGCCGCCGTCAGCGCCGCGCCCACCTGGACCAGCGTCAGCGAGGTCGTGGCCAGGAAGTACAGCATCGATACGGGGATGAAGACGCCGGTGCCGATCGAGTCGATGACGATCGCGGTGACGAAACGGGCGTGTCGAGTCTTCGGGGGTCGGATTGCGGAATCGAGGTCTGCCACGACTCGGACGGTATATTTTGTATATCGGTATCTACAACGCTACCGGGAGTCCTCCATGGGCAAGGCCTACAACGTCATGGCGGCGACGTGCCCCAGCCGCACCGTCCTGCACCGGATCGGAGCGCGCTGGACGGTGTTCGTCGTCAACGCGCTCGACAGGGCGCCGATGCGCTTCACCGAACTCAAGGCGCACATCCGCGGGATCACACCCAAGGCGCTCACGGAGACGCTGCGCGCGATGGAGTACGACGGCCTGATCTCCCGCACCGAGATCTCCGTGAACCCGCCGCACGTCGAGTACGCCCTTACGGACCTCGGCCGGTCCCTGCTCGTGCCGCTCCGTGCGGTCAGGGAGTGGGCCGAACACCACGTCCCCGACATCGAACGTGCCCGTGCGCAGGCCGAGTCGGGGCGGTGAGGCGGGGGCCGTTGATCCGGGCGTGATCCCCCAGCTGGGTGTGGGCGGACGAGGCCCTGGCCGGGTCAGAGATCCCGGGCGTCCTCACGGAGGTCCGTCGCGCCCGGATAGTGGCGGCGGAGGTCGCTGAGTACGCGCTCATCGACAGCCCTGACGTCCCACCACGAACTGTCCGCTTCGGTGAGGACCACCATCAGCCGGCCGTCGACGCCGAACCCACGCGCTTCGGCGTCGATGAGCTGGAGGAACGGGCTGGTCAGCGACAACAGTGTCAACGTGTCCATGCCGGTCCCAGTGGATCGTCTCTCCAGCTCGGCACAACGAGGATCGACGAACTCGTCGCATTCGACCCGCCACATCAGGTCCAAACCGGAACTGCCGAGGCGGACCAGGAGTTCCGCCAGCGTCACGTAGTGCCTACCGTGCCAGGCAGGAAAGGTGATCCCGTTCAATCCTGCCTCCGATACGGCCGAATCAATGGGTCGGTAAGTTCCTTCCCGTCAGGCGCCGAACACTAATGCACCGCCCTGACACGCCCACACGAATAACCAACCAGGCCCTAGAGTCCCCCCATGCGGCGAAGCACTGGACTGGTGATGGTGGTCGGGGTGGCCGTTCTGGCCTGGGGGGAGTGGGTGAACTGGCGGTGGTCGCGCGTGCTCGTGGGGGAGCGTGAGGGCGGTTCCGTGGCCGTCGTGGTGTTGGGGTACCGGAATCCGCGGTCGACGGTGAACCTGATCAACCGTTGGCGTGTCCGTGCCGGGATTCGCTCCGTCGTTGATCGCGAGGCGGGGGAGACCCGTGTGGTGTTCAGTGGTGGTGCGGCCGCCGGTCATGGCGCCACCGAGGCGCAGTTGATGGCTGACTACGCGAAGTCGGTGCTCGGGTTCGACGGGCGGGTGGTGCTCGAGGATCGGAGCGCGACCACGTGGGAGAACGTCACGAACGTGATCCCCGAGCTGGAGGACGTGGACCGCATCAAGGTCGTCTCCCAGCCGGCCCATGCGCTCAAGGCCCGCGCGTACTTGCGGCGGCAGCGTCCCGATCTCGCGGAGAAGTTGGTGCGCGCGAACGACTATCGCGCGGGGGAGTGGCTGGCGGTCAAACCGTTGCTCGCGCTCTACGGGCTGTGGTCACTTCGTGGCCTCACGGCCGACGAGCGCAAGGTTTCGCCGAGGACCGGCCGGTCCGTGTAAGGCCTCCCCGTCCGGTTGAGCGGCTCGGCGCACGGGTAGCCGCAACTCCGCGCCGTGAGCGGGTGGTTGGCGGGAGTGACCGGGCTTGAGGGCGTGTGAAGGTACGGTCTGCGTCATGGATACCGGAAAACTTGAGGTCACCGGTCGGGCCATCATCGACGCGAACCGTTTCATGACGCTGGGGACCGCCGACTCCGACGGCCGGCCCTGGGTGTCGCCGGTCTTCTACGTGGCCGACGGGTACTCGACGTTCTACTGGATCTCCTCACCCGAGGCGACGCAGGTCCGCAACATCGCGGTGCGGCCCGAGGTCGGCATCGTGGTGTTCGACTCACAGCAGGAACCGGGCTCCGACGAGGCGGTGTACATGGCCGCCACGGCGTGCGAGCTGACCGGAGCCGAACTGGACCGGGGCCTGGAGGTCTACCTGAGCGCGGCACCGTTCGGCAGGGGACCGGAGGCCTTCCGGCCTCCCGGGCAGTACCGGGCGTACCGGGCAACGGTGACCGAACACTCCATGCTCTGCCCGCAGGCGTCGAGTGAACCGTGCCCCGTGCACGGCCGCGTGTCCGACCACCGCGTCGCGGTATTCCTGTAGCAAGGACCCGTACCTGAACCCAGCACCCACCGGGCGCACAACCATCAGCTGTCTCCACGGGTCTCTCAGGTGAATCTCGTCCCTGCGCACGCGTCTCGATCTCGCCTGCGCCTCAAGGAGGAACCGTGGGCATTCGTCGACCCGCCGTATCGACCGCCGTGGCTGCCGCCCTGATCGGGTCGCTCGGCGTCCCGATCGTGGCGGGCACCGCATCCGCGAAGGACGGCGCCACCACCGTGCGCGAGGACTTCGACGGCGACGGCTACCAGGACGTCGCCGTCTCCGCCGCCGGCGCCAAGGTCGGCGGCCGGCTCTGGGCCGGATACATCACCATCACCTACGGCTCGGCGCACGGCATCGACCCCGCGCGCACGACCACCATCACCGAGGACACGCCCGGTGTGCCGGGCACCTCCGGCGACAACCACGTCTTCGGGTACGCGATGATCGCCCGCGACCTGGACGGCGACGGCCTGACCGACCTCGCGGCGGTCGCCCGCGGCTACCGTCCGGACGACAACGCCAGCGGATCGGTGACCGTCCTGTGGGGCCGCAAGGGCGGCATCACCGGTGAGGGCGCCGTGCGGGTCCCCGCACCGGCGAACGCCCAGGTCGGCGACGACATCACCGCGGGCGACTTCGACGGCGACGGTCACGTGGACCTGTTCATGAGCAACGGCGAGGACTACGACCACCACGACGTCCTCTACGGGCCGTTCGGACGCGACGGAGCCCCGGCCCGCGAGCAGCAGGTGAAGGTGTTCAGCACCGACAACTTCATCAACTCCACGGCGGCGGGCGACTTCAACGGCGACGGCATCGAGGACCTCGCCACCTTCTACGTCTACGAGAACCACGCCGAGGGCGGCAAGCTCTGGCTCGGCACCAGGACCGGCCTGTCCACCGTCCCGCAGCGGCTGAACTCCGCGGCCGCCACCGCCGTCGCCGACTTCGACCAGGACGGGTACGCCGACCTCGCCACCCGGATCTTCCCGGGTGAGGACACCGAGGCCACCGACGACGACCCCGGCACCGTGAAGATCTTCTACGGGTCGGCGTCCGGCCCCAGCCAGACCCGGACCCGGACGATCACGCAGGACACGGCCGGCGTGCCCGGGGCGAGCGAGAAGGGCGACCAGTTCGGCGGCCGGCTGAGCGCGGGCGACGCGAACGGCGACGGATACCCCGACCTGGCCGTCGGCGTGACCGGCGAGGCGATCGGTACGAAGACCCGAGCCGGTGCGGTGGTGCTGCTCAAGGGCGGCAAGGGCGGGCTCACCGGACAGGGCGCCCAGGCGTTCCACCAGGACACGGCGGGCGTGTCGGGTGTCGCGGAGAGCGGCGACGTGTTCGGCGGATCGGTGCGCCTGCTGGACGTGACGGGCGACGGGAAGGCGGACCTGGTCGCGGGTGCGCCGGGCGAGAACCTGGACCTCGTCGTGAACGGTGGCGCCGTGTGGATGCTGCCCGGCGACGCCTCCGGCGTGACGGCGGCGAAGTCGGTCGCGCTGAACCCGAGGGACATCGGGGCGCCGGCCACGAAGGCGCTGTTCGGCTGGAACCTGGGCGGCGACAACGGCCCCGGAGCACTGATCCCCTAGCGGGTGACGGGCGAGCGCCGGCCGTCCGCGGGTGACCTCCCGGACGGCCCCCTCGCCGGCTTCACGCGCCGTCAGGCCAGCTCAGACGCCGGGTGAAATGGGTCCAGGCGGCCACGACCACGAGCGTGGCCGTCAGCCCGCCGAGCGTCATGACCGTCGACGGCGACGTCCGGTCCACGATGACGCCCCCGGCCAGCGCGCCGAGCGAGATCGTCGCTTGGAAGGAGGCGGTGAAGAGCACCGACGCCGCCTCCGGAGCGTGCGGGGTGGCCTTGGCGAACCACGTCTGCGAGGAGACGGGGACGGCACCATAGGCAACGCCCCACACGACCAGCAGCGCGACGGCACCGACTGGCCAGCGCCCGAGTACGGGCAGCGACAAGGTGACGGCAGCGATCATGCCGGCGGCGAGACCGAAGACCGCCCGGGGACGGCGGCCCACCACCGCTCCGCCCACGAAGTTCCCGACGATTCCCGCGGCGCCGTAGACCAGCAGGAACACGGTTGTCAGTCCTGAGCCGGCCTGGGTGACCCGCTCCAGGAACGGAGTGAGATAGGTGTAGGCGCCGAAGTGCGCCAGCACGGCCAGGAACGTCAGCAGCAGCGCGAACCGCGTGTTGACGCCCTTGCACATGCCGCGCAGGACACCCAAGCGGGTCGGCTGTTCTGGCGTCAGCGGCGGCATCACGAGGAGCAGCAGGGCCAGGACACCGACGGCGAAGGCGCCCAGCACCACGAACGACGTGCGCCAGCCCGCGACGTCCCCGATGAACGTGCCGACCGGTACGCCGAGCACGGAACCCAGCGGCACTGCCGAGAAGATCACCGAGTTGGCCCGTCCGACCGACTTCGCGGGGACCAGTCGTGGGGCCAGTCCGGCGCCGATCGACCAGAAACCGCCGATGACGACGCCGACGACGACACGAGAGAGCAGGACCAGCCAGTAGTCCGGGGCCGCCGCGGCCAGGAAGTTCGCCCCGGCCAGCATGAGCACGAACACGCACAGCATGAGACGGCGGTCGACGCGCGCGGTCGCCACGGTGATCACGGGTGCGGAGACGGCCGCGAGGAGGCCCGGCATGGTCATCATCAGCCCGGCCGCCCCGTCGGAGACGGCGAAGCCGGAGCCGATCTTGGTGAGCAGACCGATCGGCAGGATCTCGGTCGTGACGATCGAGAAGATTCCCAGCATGACCGCGACGACGGCCAGCCAGCCGACCAGAGGGGACCGCGTCGGTAAGTCGACTTCGGCGGGGCGGGGTGTCGCCGCGGGGCCGGCGGCGGTCGTGGTGTTCGTCGAGGCCATGGTTCCGTCCTGTGGAGGGACTGACGTTGTGTGATCAGTCCACAGGGCCGGCGCGGTGAACGCTGGCAGGTATGCGACGTCACCCGTGCGGTGCGCGGGGATCGTGGCGGCGCGTGACCTGGGCGGTGCTGCGGGAGTTGGGCAGGCGATGTCTCTTTGTCCTCTTGTCGTCGAAGCAGGGAGAACCCCCATGCGCATCCGTACCGCCACCGCCGCGGGAGCCGTCGTGATGGCCCTGGCCGCGCCCGTCGTCTGGTCCGCCCCGGCCGTGGCCGCCGGAGCCGAGCCGGGTCCGGGCACCGTCGTGCTGTCGGACGAGGCGTTCGGCAGTTTCGACCGGGCGGACGAGGACGAGCAACTGCTGATCCTGACGGACGCGTCCTACCGCGAGGCGTGGCTCTTCTGCCTGCGCTCCACGGAGCCCAGCCACGTCGAGCGCAACGGGTGGGGCCCGGGGTACGTGTGCATTCCGGACGGGGCGGTGCAGTAGAGCGCGCGGAGCAGTCACGGGAAGCAGAGGCCCGGTTCCGCTCGTAAATTCGGTGTCCTGCGCACACGCACGAGACGCAAGATGATGCGCATGACTCCGCCCACGCCCGCGCTTCCCACGCCCACCCTGCACACGGACCGCCTGCGACTGCGGCCCTTCACCGCCGCCGACGCGGACCACCTCTTCACGCTGCACAGCAACACCCACGTGATGCGCTACTGGGACTCCGAGCCGTGGACCGAGCGGGCCCGCGCCGACCGTTTCATCGCGATGTGCGGGAAGGTGGCCGACGAAGGCACGGGGGCGCGGGTGGCTGTCGACCGCGCTGCTGACGGTGCCTTCGTCGGCTGGTGCGGCCTGATCGGATGGGACCCGGGCAACCGCAGCGCGTCGTTGGGTTACTGCCTCGACGAGTCGATGTGGGGCCACGGCTACGCGACGGAGGCCGCGCACGCCTTGCTGGGGTGGGCGTTCGACACGCTGGACCTCAACCGGGTTCAGGCCGAGGCCGATACGCGCAACGCGGCGTCCGGCCGGGTCCTGGAGAAGAACGGGTTCGTGCGGGAGGGAACGCTGCGGGAGGACTGCGTCGTGAACGGCGAGGTGTCCGACTCGTGGGTGTACGGGCTGCTCAGGCGCGAGTGGCGGCCCTAGACCACGCCCATCCCGGTTCCCCGGCCGGGCGCCACGTGCCTTCTGCGGCGCTCAGCCGGGAGAGTCAGCTGGGAGAGAAGACGAGCTTCGTGAGTTCCTCGGAGATCTGCCAGATGCGTTGCGCCTGCTCGGTGCTGCGAAGGCGGGTGTAGAGGGTCTGTTCGCCGGGAGCGCCGCCCATGTGTCCGAGCCCGCCCGGTCCGTAGAACCCGCCGGGCCGGGCCTCGGGGGACGTGGCGGCGTACAGGGCGGGAAGTCGTGCGGTGTCGACCGTCCCCACGAGGATGCCGCGGGCCGACAGCGCCCGGATGACGCGCACGCCCAGGGTGTCCTTGGCGCGGCCCACTTCGGGGCGTGCGGCGAGCAGGTTCGTCGGAGCGACCCCGGGGTGGGCGAGGTTGCTCGTGATACCCCAGTCGTGGACCCGGCTGCGCCGGTCGAGTTCTAGGCCGAAGAGCCCGAACGCGATCTTCGACTGGCGATAGGCCTTCATGCCGTCGTAGGAGCGTTCCCAGTTCAGATCGGCCCAGTTGATGGAACCTTGGTTCGCCGCGACGCTGACCTGCGAGGTGACGCGCGCCCGACCCGCGCGCAGCAGCGGGAACAGTTGGGCCACGAGGGCGAAGTGGCCGAGGTGGTTGGTGCCGAATTGGAGCTCGAATCCGTCGGCGGTCGTCTGCCGGTCGGGCGGGGTCATCACACCGGCGTTGTTGATGAGGATGTGGATCGGCCGGTCCTCCGCGCGCAGGGCGTCGCCGAGCGCGGTGACGGAGGCGAGCGAGGACAGGTCGAGCTCGCGGAGTGACACGTCGGCCTGGGGGACCGTCCGGCGGATCGTGGTGAGCGCGGCCTCGCCCTTGTGCGGGCTGCGGACGGGCAGGACGACCTCGGCGCCGGCCGCGGCGAGCCTGGTGGCGAGGCGGAGCCCGATGCCGTCGCTGCCGCCGGTGACGACGGCGCGCTTGCCCGACAGGTCGGGGACGGTGATGTCGATGGGCTTGCGCGGCATGGGCTCACTCCGGGGTCGTGTCGTTGCGTCCACCGTCGTGGACGTCATCGAGCCTTGTTCGCCGCCCTGGCGGCGGCAACCCGTGAAGGGGGGATCGATGATCCGTGGATGTCGGGAGGCGAGGACGGTAGAAAGGAGGAGCGAAGAGCGAGGGGCCCAGCACGGTGAGGACGGCGCACGGTGATCGATCGGACCGGACTTGCGGACTTCCTCCGACGCCGGCGCGCGTCGCTGCAGCCCGAGGACGTGGGGCTCCCGCGCGGCCGGCGCCGTAGGACGAGCGGGCTGCGTCGGGAGGAAGTGGCCGTACTGTGCCACATGTCGACGGACTACTACGCGCGTCTGGAACGGGAGCGCGGGCCTCAGCCGTCCGAGCAGATGATCGCCGCCATCGCGCAGGGCCTCCGTCTCTCCCTCGACGAACGCGACCACCTGTTCCGCCTCGCCGGACAGACCCCGCCCCCGCGGGGCGTCGACAGCGAACACATCGGTCCCGGACTGCTGCGCATCCTCGACCGGCTGCAGGACACCCCTGCGGAGATCGTCACGGAACTCGGCGAGACCCTCCGACAGACCCCGCTCGGCATCGCGCTCACCGGTGACCTGACCGGATACACCGGTCCGGCCCGCAGTCTGGGCTACCGCTGGTTCACCGACCCGACGACGCGCGGGCTCTACGCTCCCGACGACCACCCGTTCCTCACCCGGATGTTCGTCTCCGGGCTGCGCGGGGTGGCCACGTTGCGCGGCCCCGGGTCCCGTGCGGCCCACTACGCCGATCTGCTGCTCGCCGAGAGCGAGGAGTTCCGGCAGGTGTGGCACGACCACGAAGTCGGCATCCGGCCCGACGAGGTGAAGCACTTCATCCACCCCGAGGTCGGCGCACTGGAACTGACCTGCCAGAGGTTGCTGGACCCGGACCAGTCGCACTTCCTGCTCGTCTACACCGCCGTCCCCGGCAGCGAGAGCTACGAGAAGCTGCGACTGCTGTCGGTCATCGGGGCGCAGACCCTGCGCCGGAGTGACTCAGGCGTCCGCGCGGGAGAGTAGACGGGCCGGCATCGGGAGACCCCGATGCCGGCCCGCTTCAGTTCCGCGGTGCGGCTACTTCAGGGCGACGCTGTCGCCGCCGGCGGTCACCGCGCTCGTCGTGCTCGTTCCGGCGAACTTCCAGCGCCAGGTGCCGGCCGAGTTCGCCGTGACCGTCGTCCTCAGCTTGCCCGTGCTGTCGGTGGTCACGGTCTTGACCGTGGAGTAGGCCGAGGAGCCGGACTTCTTGAACTGCAGGGCGACCTTCTGGGAGGTGTACCCGGCGTAGACGTTCGTGTTCCAGTTGGCCCGGGTGAGGGCGCCGGTCACCGTCAGGGTGCGGCCCTTGACGACGGGCTCGGGGCTCGCCTGCGTGGCGGTCAGCTTGGCGTAGCGCTTCACCTTGACCGTCCTGCTGGTGTCGAGCGTGTAGAAGTCCTGGTCGTTGGCGGCGGCCTCGGCGTCCAGGTGCCAGGTGCCGGCCTGGGTGTTCTTCAGGTCGGCGTAGTCGTCGGAATCGTTCGCGTCCAGCGAGTACGTCCAGGTGCACTTCATGGTCGTGGTCGTCGGCCGGGTGCAGGACGCGTCGACGGGGAACGCGATGTGCTGGTCGGGGCTGACCAGCTTGCCGCCGTAGATGCCCTTGATGCCGGAACCGTCCTTGGCGGTCGCCACGACGGTCAGGGACTGGGCGGCGCTGACGCCGACGTTCACGGTGGACTTGCTGAACGTCACCGACGTGAAGGTGGTGTCGCCCTTGTGGGCGTCCGCGTGCGCGGCGGGCGCGAGGACGCCGAGCAGGGCGAGGGCGCCGCCCGCGGCGGTGGCGGCCGTACGGATTCGCATGGTTCTCCAGGCAGGATGAGCCGGATCTCGGCCCGGGCGTGGAGAAGACACCCGGCAGGTCAGGTTGGTTGTACGGACGAGCACGTGGTCGTGGACGACGTGGAACGCTCCGGCACCCTCACGATCCTGCCCGACCACCCCGAACCCGCTCCCTGCCCGGTGGCCCTGGTCCGCCGCCGCGACCGGCTCCTGGCCCCGGCGGAACGCGCCTTCGTAGCCCTGCTCCGCTCGCCGGACGGCAGCCGGCCGCGCGAACTCGGCGACGGGGCACGGGACTTGCCCGGTCCTCGATCCCCATGAGGTGACCCCTCGGTCGAGGAATGTGGGCCCCGTCTCCGTAGTTACTTCAGGAGCTGTAACAATGCATGCTCACATACCAACTGGTCAGCCCAGAGTTTTCCGAGGAGCCCCACGTGACCGGCACGACGATCACCTCCCGCGCGGCCCGGGTCCTTTCCCGCCCGATCACCCTCAACGGCCTCACCGTTCCGAACCGCATCGCGATGGCGCCGATGACCCGCATGTTCTCCCCGGGCGGCATCCCCGGCGACGACGTGCGCTCCTACTACGCCCGCCGGGCCGCCGCGGGCGTCGGCCTCATCGTCACCGAGGGCACCTACGTCGGCCACGACTCGGCCGGACAGAGCGACCGGGTGCCCCGGTTCCACGGCGAGGACCAGCTGGCCGGCTGGGCGAAGGTTGCCGAGGACGTGCACGCCGCGGGCGGCACGATCGTCCCGCAGCTGTGGCACATCGGCATGGTCCGCAACCAGGGCGAGGCGCCTTACCCGGAGGCCCCCGCCGTCGGCCCCTCCGGCCTGGCCACGGCCGGCGCCGAGGTCACCGGCAAGGCCATGACGCAGCAGGACCTGGACGACGTCGTCGCCGCCTTCGCGCAGGCCGCCGCGGACGCCGAGCGCATCGGGTTCGACGGCGTCGAGCTGCACGGTGCCCACGGCTACCTCGTCGACCAGTTCCTGTGGGAGGGCACCAACCGCCGCACCGACGCCTACGGAGGCGACCCGGTGTCCCGCACCAGGTTCGCCGCCGAGATCGTCGCCGCGGTCCGCGAGAAGGTCTCCCCGACCTTCCCGATCCTGTTCCGCTACTCGCAGTGGAAGCAGCAGGACTACACCGCGCGCCTCGCCGAGACCCCGCAGGAGCTGGAGGCCGTCCTCGCCCCGCTCGCGGCGGCCGGCGTCGACGTGTTCCACGCCTCCACCCGCCGCTACTGGCTGCCGGAGTTCGAGGGCTCGGACCTGAACCTGGCCGGCTGGACGAAGAAGCTCACCGGCAAGCAGACCATCAGCGTCGGCTCGGTCGGCCTCGACGGCGACTTCGTGAACGCCTTCAAGGGCGAGGGCTCCGAGGTCAAGGGCATCGACAACCTCCTCGACCGCCTGGAGTCCGAGGAGTTCGACATGGTCGCCGTCGGCCGCGCCCTGCTCCAGGACCCCGAGTGGGCGGCCAAGGTGCTCGCCGACCGCGTCGAGGAACTGCGGCCGTACGACGCCGCCGCGATCAAGACCCTGAGCTGAACCACCTCGCCCCACCGCACTCCCGGCCCCTCGGCCGGGGAGTGCGGCGGGACGCTGTGACGGCGACTTGAAAGTTTTCTGTGGAACAGCGGCAACCTGCCGCGCACTCGCACGTCGTGTGGGGTGAAGGGCGCCATCCGGCACCCTTCACCCGACCGTGGAGTACCACTGTGAACCGTCTCGTCCCCGTCCGCACCGCTGTCGCCGCCACCGGCATGCTCGCCGCCCTGGCCGCGGCCCCCGCCGCCCACGCCACGTCGGCGCACCCCTCGCCGAGCCCCTCGCGCCACGCCACCGCGACGCCGGTCCCGTCGGCCCCTGCCACACAGGCGCCGAGCCCGGTCCCGTCGGCTCCCGGCGACGGCACCCCGAAGCCGTCCACGAGCATGCCGCCGTCGGCCGAACCGTCCGCCGCGCCCACGGCCCCGGGCGGCACCAAGACGGCCACCCCCTCGGCAGTGCCCGGCACGGCCACCCCCTCGCCCGCGCCCAGCCAGGACGAGCTCGCCCACACCGGTTCTTCCAGCACCACCACCGCCATCGGTGGCGCGGCCGCGGTATTCCTTGTCGGTGGCGCCGCCACCGTGATCGCCGTACGGCGTCGCGCACAGCGCTGACCTGCCCCACACAAGGAATCCCGTGCCCAGCCCCGCAGCTTCCGAACTCACCCTGCAACCCCGGCCGTTCACCCTCCCGTACGGGCGCGCCCGCGTCCGGTGGAGGGAACTGCTGCGCGGGCTGTTGCGCCGTGAATCCTCCACCCTCCAGGCGAGCGGCCCGGCCGCCGACGGGCCGCACCCGGCCGCGCCCGGGACCGCGTACCCGTACGGCACCACACACCCGCACCCCGACCGGCCGCCCACCGTCAGCGACCTGTACCACGCCCACCGCCTGCACATGATCCGTCTCGCCGTGCTGCTCGTCGACGACCTGGCCACGGCCGAGGACGTCGTGCAGGACGCGTTCGCCGCCCTCTACCGCCGCCACGGCGAACACATCACCGAGGTCGACAACGCGCTCGGCTACCTGCGGACCTCCGTCGTCAACACCGCACGGTCCGTCCTGCGCAGACGCCGCACCGCCCGCGCCTGGACGCCACCACCGGCCGGCGAGGCGCCCTCGGCGGAGGACGCCGTCGTCCTCGACGAGGACCACCGCGAAGTCCTCGCCGCGCTCGCCCGCCTCACGCCGCGCCGTCGACAGGTCCTCGTCCTGCGCTACTGGGCCGACCTCAGCGAGGCCGAGATAGCCGCCACCCTCGGCATCAGCACCGGTGCCGTGAAATCGAACGCCAGCCGCGCCCTGGACGCACTCGAGAAGAACCTGGAGGGCCGGATATGACCCCCCCGACGCCACGGGCCGACCCGGCCGACCACCCCGACACCCCGACCGAGCAGCGGCTGCGCGCGGCGCTGACCGCCCGCGCCGACACCATCACCCCCCTGTCCCTGCGCCCGGCCCGGCCGCCCAGGCCCGAGCAGCGCCGACTGCCGCGACTCCACCCCACCTGGCGGCGCTACGCCCTGCCCCTCGCGGGCCTCGCCACGGCCGCCACCGTCGTCGTCGCCTACATCGCCCTGACCCCCGACCCGGATCCCGACCCCGCACCCCCCGCGACCCCGCCGAGCCCCACGGCCCCCCATCTCCCGCCGACCTCCAGCCCCTCGCGGTCGACCCCTTCCACGCTCGCGCCGACCCCGAAGCCGGACTCCGCGACACCGTCCACGTCGTCCCCACCCTCCCCGCCCGCCCCGGACGACAACCGCCCCACGGCGTCCCCGAGCGTCCCCTGACTTCCTCGGTGCGCGGCCGCACGCAACGCGGGAACGACCGATGAGTTCCGGCTCCCGCGGAGGTCACCCCTTGCACGACAGCCGGCACGTCGACGTGCCCGTACCCGAGGGAGCCCCATGGCCAAGCTCATCTACTCGATGATCACGTCGCTCGACGGGTACGCCAAGGCGGCGGAGGGGGACCTCGGCAGCGGGGCGGGCGACGACCCGGAGGTGCACACCTTCGTCAACGACCTCTTCCGCCCGGTCGGCACCTATCTCTACGGCCGGCGGATGTACGAGACGATGCTCTACTGGGAGACCGCCCACGCCCTGCCGAACCAGCCTCCGCACATCGTCCAGTACGCCCGCGACTGGCAGGCGGCGGAGAAGATCGTGTACTCGACGACGCTGGAATCGGCGTCCAGTGAGAAGACCAGGATCGAGCGCACCTTCGACCCGGACGCGGTGCGCAAGCTGAAGGCGGAGTCCGATGCCGACCTCACCGTCGACGGCCCGAACCTCGCGGCCCAGGCGATCGCGGCGGACCTGGTGGACGAGTACCACCTGTTCATGACCTCGACCGTGGTCGGCGGCGGCACGCGGTTCTTCCCCGACGGGGTGCGCCTCGACCTCGAACTGGTCGAGGAACGGGCCTTCGACAGCGGCCTGATCCACGCGCACTACCGCACCAGGCGGTAGGAGCCCTCACGTGGCTGCTCGGGGAACGCGGGAGGAAAATGGACACACGGAGCCGCCATGAAAGGAGGTGCGACGACATGTCGCAGTTCATGGACGTCCACCACGGGATGAAGGGCCTCACGGCCGACCAGCTGATGAAGGCGCACCAGGCCGACCTCGCCATCGAGAAGGACGAAGGCGTCCACTTCGAGAAGGCGTGGGCGGACCCGGAGTCCGGCACGGTCTACTGCCTGTCCGAGGCTCCCTCGGCGGAAGCGGTCCAGCGCATCCACGAACGGGCCGGTCACAAGGCCGACGAGATCCACCCGGTGCCCCTGACCGCCTGACGACGGGGCCGGGCACCGCCCTCACCGATCGTGCGACGCACGGTGCCCGGCACACTCCTGGACGAAGGAACACAGCCTGGCCATCGTCTCCTGACACTCAGCGGGGTCCAGCTCACTCCTGTGGGACTGGCCTTCGATCCACCCTTGCCACGGGCCGCCCGGGACGAGGAAGCGAGCGGCGCGATCGGTGCCGTGCGCCTCGTCGATGTGGAGGAGGGCCGCGAGGGCGGCGGCCTGGTCGTAGTCGAGATCGGGCCGGGCCAGGTAGCGGTCGAGGTAGGCGGTCAGCAGGTCCGCGTCGTCCGTGGTTCCGAAGGCGGCGAGGGCCATGCAGTAGGAGTTGCCCGCGCAGCAGACCTCGCTGGCCAGGAGGAGCTCACCCAGGCGCGCCCGGAAGTTGTCCCTCCCCGTGATGGCGATCAGCCACGCCGCGGTCCTGCGCTCCCGCCACCCGCAGTCGAGCAGCAGCCCCAGTTCGCGGGGCGCGATGTCGTCAGCCGCCCGGGCCAACTCCCGCGCGAAACGGTGGCGTTGCCGATCGCCGAGCCGGAGGATGCCGTAACTCAACCGCAGGTAGCGCCGGTCGACTGCCACGTAGCGGCGCCGCAGCCGGTCGAGCTCCGGATCGCCATCACTACGCATCCCCAACACCCGCCCTTCGTCTTCGGTCGGCGGAATCGCCCGGTCCCGGAGAAGGCCAGGACCGAATGGCCTGCGCTGTCTTCCCCTTACGGTGCCACGTCGGCGTCAGCGCCGTGGCGGCGACGGCGAACAGGATCGCACCGTGAGTGTCACCAACAGCCACTTCCCCTGTCCGCATCTCTCACCCCGTGCCCTGAGCGCGACGACAAGAGTCGGCACACCGACGAGCCTGGATGAGCTGGCAGGTGACGGGCCGGCAACGAGTTGTGCTGGCATCGTATGGACCATGGCGGCTGTAGAAGACGGATCCGAAGTCGAATCCGACTGTCCGATGCGGGGTTCCCACCAGACGCTGGAGGAAGTGGCGTGGCTGTATCAGGTCGGGCAGATGCCTCCCGAGGACTTGCCGATGGCTGCCGCCCAGGCGCTCGCGGTGGGGGAGGAGTCTCCGACTCTGTGTGAGCTCGCCGGTCTGTCACGGCATGCGGACCCGCGAGACATACACGACGCGTTCGAGCAGGCCCTTGAGGAACTGGGGATCGCGCTGCCCGACTACCCACTGGCCAGACGGTACGCGTTGCACAGGCTGGCCACGAGTGTCGTAGCCGGTGAGGTGGTCCTCGCTGACCTGGCATCGGACGAGTGGGGCGAGACGGAGGTCGAGACCGCCGAGGAGCAGGCATTCCTGAGGCTTCTCCCGTCGTGTGGGTGCTGCTTCGAGTACACGCCGGGACTCGACGAAGCGCAGTGGGATGCGCAGTTGCGGATCGCGGCCCGTGCGCTGGTCCGGTGCCCCGCTGTCGGGCCGGGCATCTGATCGAGGGCATGGCCCGCTTGGGCGTCGCCCTCGAGTTCCGTGGCCGCTCCGCTTGACCTTGACACAGTGACAAGGCCTTCACTGCGGTCGAGGAGGCGTTCTGATGACCATGCCCGAAGAGGCCACGAACACCATGCGAGCCCTGAAGGGGCTGGAGAACGACAACCCGTCGGTTCGGCTGCGGGCCGCGCTCGCCGTCGGTACGGACCCGGACCCCGGATCCGTCGGCAGGCTCGTCGCGCGATGCGCGGTCGAGCCCGAGTTCTACGTGCGGGAGATGCTGACGTGGGCGCTCACCCGGCACGAGGCGTCGATGACGGTACCGCTGCTCGTCGACGAAGTGCGTGCGGGGAGCGTGCAGGCGCGGAGTCAGGCGTTGCACACGTTGTCCAAGATCGGGGATCGGCAGGCGTGGCCGGTGATCACTCCGGCGCTGCTGGCCGACGCGGACGACGAGGTGGCCCGGAGCGCCTGGCGGGCGGCCGTCGTGCTCGTGCCTGAGGGAGAGCGGCACGAGTTGGCCGTACTGTTGGCGGCGCAGCTCGGACGTGGTGGACGAGAGACGCAGTTGAGCCTCAGCCGGGCGTTGATCGCGCTCGGCGAGGTGATGCTGCCGGCACTCGGCGCCGCGACGACGGATCCGGACCCGCGCGTGCGCACACATGCGGCCGCCACGGAGCGGCTGTGGCGGGACCCGGACGCCGGATTCGAGTTCGCCGTCGAGGAGGCGAAGCGCATCCACGCCCTGGGCGGGGCCGGCCGGAAGGAACCGTAGGCAGTGTTGATCGGTGATGTCGCGCGGCGGTCCGGCGTCAGTGCCCGCATGCTCAGGCATTACGAGTCGCTCGGGCTGGTGCGGCCGACGGGCCGCACCGGCGCCGGCTATCGCGAGTACTCCAGCGAGGACATCCGGCGGATCTTCCACATCGAGAGCCTGCGATCGCTGGGGTTGTCGCTGCGTGACGTCGGCCGCGCCCTCGACGACCCCGGCTTCGCGCCGGCGGAACTCGTCGACGACCTCATCCGCCAGACCCGCGAACGCATCGCGGTCGAGACGGAGTTGCTCACGCGCCTGCGTCGCATCGGTGCTGCGGAGCCTGCCGGGTGGGAGGACGTTCTGCAGAGTGTCGCGCTCCTTCAGGCCCTGGGGTCCAAGAGCGCGGGAACGCGGCAGCGTGCCGCGCTCTCCGCCGTCGAGGATGCTCCTGTGCCGGTCGAGGCGTTGGTCGACGCCGTGCTGAGCGAGTCGGACCCGATCGTGGCCGGAGCCCTGCGCTGGGCGCTGGCTCACTCGGAGGCGGACGGACTGTCCCTGCTGGCGGCGGGCCTCGGCTCGTCCGCGGCCGAGGTGCGGAAACGGGCCGTCCAGTCCATCGCCGAGATTCCGGGCGATGAGGCCACCGAGCTGCTGCGGGACGCCCTCGCGAGTCCCGACGGAGCGGTGGGCAGGTGTGCGGCTCTGGCGCTCGGGGCGCGGGGAGTCGCCGACGCGGTCCCGACGCTCATCGGCGTGATCGTCGAGGAGGGGAACGGCGCGGCCGACGTCGACGCGGCCGATGCGCTGGGCGCCTTGGCGAGTGATGCCGCGGTGGCGGACCGGATCGCCACGGGGCTCATCGACCGCCTCGCGACCGGCACCCTGGGAGCGCCCGCACGCCGACGCCTGACGCAGGCGCTCGCCGACATCCCGGGGACCGCTGCCTCGAGCGCCTTGGCGGATCTGGTGCATGACGAGGATCGAGCCGTTGCGCTGACGGCGACGTACGTTCTCGAGCTGCGCAACGGCGCGTAGCGAGCGTGAGCGTGAGGGGCCTGCGAGGGGGAGTGCGCTGGCTGACGGGGTCTGCTGGTGCGGAGCGCACCGTGAGGCTCCGCGGTGTCACAACGGGTCTCCGAGCGGCCCGTACGGCTCTTCCAGAGCGTCGGCCCAATGGGCGCGCCAGTCGGGTTGGGTGCCGTCGGCGTCGGTGAACCCGTATTCCTCGTACAGGCCCCAAGTGGCCAGCGCCTGACCGGTCTTGGCCATGACGTCGGGGTCGGCGGCCAGCGCGGCGACCGCCCTTCCCAGGTAGGCGGGGGTTTCGGAGCTGGCGAAGTGGGGGTCCTTGGCCGCGCCGTCCCGCCAGTTGGCCTCCGTGACGCCGAAGCCCTCCAGCATGGCCTCCGAGCGCAGGAAGCCGGGTGTGATCGCCACGGCCGCGACGCCGTGTGGCTTGAGTTCCGCGGCCTGGGCGACGGCGAGACGGATCACCGCGGACTTGGCGAGGTCGTAGAAGAACGAGCCGCGGTAGCGGGCGGTGTTGCCGTCGGTGACCTCCACGACCAGGCCGGTGCCGCGGGCGACCAGCAACGGAAGCGCGAACCGGCTGGTGATCACGTGGGTTTCTACCGCCTGGCGCAGCAGTCGCAGTCCGGTGTCCAGGTCCTGCTCCCACAGCGGATGCTCCCAGTCGGTCAACGGATCCCCGCCCCATACGGAGTTGACCAGGATGTCGAGCCGTCCGTTCTGCTCGGTCGCGATCCGGTCGACCAGGGCGCGGACCTCGTCGGGGCGGCTGTGGTCGGTGCGGACGGGGATGCCGCTGCCACCGGCGGCCGTGATCTTCGCGGCGGTCTCCTCGATGGTTTCGGCGCGGTTCAGGTCCGAGCGTCCGGCGGCGCTGCTGCGGCCGGTGACGTACACCGTCGCGCCGGCGGCTCCCAGTTCGACGGCGATGCCCCGCCCGCCGCCCCGGGTGCCCCCGGCGACGAGGGCCACCTGTCCGGCCAGTGGCTGTGCGTCAGCCCCCTCGGTGATTCCCCCGGAAACGCGGTCGGTGTTCCCCTCGGTCGTCATGATCCCTCCAGGTCGTGGTGGCGGACGTGGCCGGGCGGGAGGTGCGGGGCCAGTACGTTGTCCAGCTCCTGGCGGATCCGCTGTTCGAGGGTGCCCCGGCGATCGAGCGCCCACAGCAGGCCCGCACCCGAGGTGATCGCCTGCACGGATCCGGCCAGGGCCACCGTGTCCGTCCCGGCGCGGAGTTCGCCCGAGAGCAGGGACTCCGCGAGCAGTGCCTCGATGGCCTGGGTCTGACTCTCGTGCATGGTCAGGGCGTGCCCGCGGAACTGCGGATCGGTGAGGTCGACGCACAGGAACGCCAGGTGGTTGGCGTAGGTCTCGGGTGTGGTCATCGACGCCATCGGTTCCACCATCAGCGCTTCGAGCGCCTGAAGTGCCGATTGGTGCCTCTCCCGTACGCGCCCGGGCAGCGCCTCGGCGTTCTTCGCGGACTGTTCGGCGAGCGCGAGGAGCAGCCCGCGCTTGGACCCGAACCGCTGAACGAGCGTGCCGGGCACCAGTCCCACCTCGCGCGCCACGACGGCCAGCGTCAGCCCCATGGGCCCGACGCGGCCGATCACGTCTGCCGCCGCCCGCAAGATCACCGCATCGTCGACTCCACGGGGGCGTCCGGCCACGATGACTCCCGTCCATTAATAAATGCCTGTTCATTCATTAAAGGGGTCGGGCGGGCGTACGGCAACCCGCTGACGGCGGAGGCTCTGCCCATCACGGTGAGGAGACCTCGTCGATCTCGGCGACGAGCGCCTCGACCCGGGTCCTGATCTCGTCACGGATGGGCCGGACCGCCTCGACGCCCTTGCCCGCCGGGTCGTCGAGGACCCAGTCGAGGTACTTCTTGCCGGGGAAGACCGGGCAGGCGTCGCCGCAGCCCATGGTGATGACGTAGTCGGAGCGCTGCACGGCCTCGGTGGTGAGGACCTTGGGTGTGGCGGCGGTGAGGTCGACACCGACCTCCGCCATGGCCTCGACGGCCGCCTGGTTGACCTGGTCGCCGGGGGCGGAGCCGGCGGACCGGACCTCGATCCGGTCGCCCGCGAGGTGGTCGAGGAAACCCGCGGCCATCTGGGAGCGGCCGGCGTTGTGGACGCAGACGAACAGGACGGAAGCGAGGGGAGTCGAGGGCGCTGTCGACATGGGTTCCTCCGGCGAGGGGCGGTCGGGGCCGACTGGGGCCTGCTGGGGTCTGGGGCCGGCCGCGCCACGTATCAGCAGCAGCTGGTATCAGTCTGGAGTGATGTGACAGTATCAGCGCATGCTGACGTCAGTCGATACTGATCTGATCCGAGTGCTCGCCGACCCGCTCAGGTTGCAGATCGTGAACCTGCTCGCCCACGAGACCCTGTGCACCACACACCTGGTCGAGGAGACCGGAGCGAAGCAGACCAATCTCTCCAACCACCTGAAGGTCCTGCGCGAGGCGGGCGTCGTGGAGACCGAACCGTGCGGACGGTTCACCTACTACCGCCTCAAGCCCGACGTCATCGCGCACCTGGCCGGCCAGTTCTCCGGGCTCGCCGAGACGGCCCGCAGGACTGCCGAGACCGGCCGGAAGCGGGCCTGCTGATGACCACCACCACGACGGACGAGTCGGACACCACGGCGCAGGCGGCCGGGACCGGCCGCTCGGTCAGCGCCGGGCTGTCCACGCTCGACCGCTACCTCGCTGTGTGGATCCTGCTGGCCATGGCGATCGGACTCGGCCTCGGACGGCTGGTTCCCGGCCTGGGAGACGCGCTGGCGAAGGTCGAGATCGGCGGCATCTCGCTGCCGATCGCGATCGGCCTGCTGGTGATGATGTATCCGGTGCTCGCCAAGGTCCGCTACGACAAGCTGGACACGGTCACCGGCGACAAGAGGCTCATGGTCTCGTCTCTGGTCGTCAACTGGCTCGTCGGCCCCGCCGTGATGTTCGCCCTGGCGTGGATCTTCCTGCCGGACCTGCCGGAGTACCGCACGGGCCTGATCGTCGTCGGTCTGGCCCGCTGCATCGCGATGGTCATCATCTGGAACGACCTGGCCTGCGGCGACCGCGAGGCCGCCGCCGTCCTGGTCGCCCTCAACTCCGTGTTCCAGGTGATCGCGTTCGGCCTGCTCGGCTGGTTCTACCTCGATCTGCTGCCCGGGTGGCTCGGTCTCGGCGACGGCCAGGGGCTGGACGTCTCCGTCTGGCACATCGCCCTCAACGTCATCGTCTTCCTCGGCGTCCCGCTGGTCGCCGGATTCCTCACCCGTCGCATCGGGGAGGCCAGGCTCGGCCGGGAGCGCTACGAGTCCAAGGTCCTGCCCGGGATCGGCCCGTGGGCGCTGTACGGACTGCTGTTCACGATCGTCGTCCTCTTCGCCCTGCAAGGGAAGACGATCACCTCGCAGCCGGTCGACGTCGTCCGGATCGCGCTGCCCCTGCTGGTCTACTTCGCCGTGATGTTCTTCGGCACCTTCCTGCTGGGCAAGGGGCTCGGCCTGGCCTACGACCGCACGGCGACGCTCGCGTTCACCGCGGCGGGCAACAACTTCGAGCTCGCCATCGCGGTCGCCATCGCCACCTTCGGGGTCACCTCGGGGCAGGCGCTCTCCGGTGTCGTCGGGCCGCTCATCGAGGTGCCGGTGCTGATCGGCCTCGTGTACGTGGCCCTCGCCTGGCGCAGGAGGTTCGGGTCGCCGGAGGCGAGTGCGTCCGCGTGATGCGGGCGGGTCACGCGGGTGCGGGTGCGGGTGCGTGCGCGGACACCGGGGCGTGGGGCAGCAATTGGCTCATGCCCGCGAGCGCGGACGCCTCGACCCGGTAGTAGACCCAGGTGCCACGCCGCTCGGAGGTGAGCAGGCCGGCCTCCTTGAGCTTCTTCAGGTGGTGGGAGACGGTCGGCTGGGACACCCCGACGTCGGAGATGTCGCACACGCACGCCTCCCCGCCCTCGTGCGAGGCGACGAGCGTGAACAGGCGCAACCGCACCGGGTCGCCGAGCGCCTTGAACATGCGGGCGGCCGTCTCGGCCTCGTCCGCGGTGAACGGGCGCTCCGTCAGGGGCGGGCAGCACGGTTCGACGCCCTGGCGGCCGGTCGACTCGATGAGGGGCAGCGCCTTCGTCTTCGACATGCATCTATGTTGACACACGTCGATACAGGCGGTTCGGGGCGTGGCTGCTGCTGCGACGGCTGGGGCGACCAGGGCGGTGCAGCCGGCGGAATCGACTGTACTGATTCGATGAATGTCTATGTTGACGTTCGTCAATTCAAGGTGCCATGCTGGGGCCATCGGACATCGACAGTTGTCGAAACAAGCAAGGAGTCGCCGTGAACGCGCCTGCCACCTCCGAACTGCCCGTCGTCGTGATCGGGGCCGGCCCCATCGGCCTGGCCGCCGCGGCCCACCTCGTCGAGCAGGGCATCGAGCCGCTCGTCCTGGAAGCCGGCCCCCGGGCAGCGGCAGCGGTGCGCGAGTGGTCCCACGTACGGCTCTTCTCCACCTGGGGCGAGGTCGTCGACCCGGCTGCCGAGAAGCTGCTCGCCCCGACCGGCTGGACCCGCCCCGATCCCGCCGCCTACCCCTCCGGCGGCGACTGGGCGAACGACTACCTCCAGCCGCTCGCCGACGTCCTGGGCGACAAGGTCCGCACCGGCGCCACCGTCACGGGCGTATCGCGCTCCGGCCGGGACCGCATCGTCGACGCCGACCGCGAGGCCCAGCCCTTCGTCGTCCACGTGAGCCACGCCGACGGCCGCGAGGAGCGCCTGTTCGCGCGCGCCGTCATCGACGCCTCCGGTACCTGGACGACCCCGTCCCCGGCGGGTGGCAGCGGTCTGCCCGCGCTGGGCGAGCGCGCCGCCGCCGACCGCATCACCTACCGCGTGCCCGACCTCCAGGACCCTGCCGTCCGGGCCCGTTACGCGGGCAGGCGCACCGCCGTGATCGGCTCCGGCGCCTCCGCCTTCACCGCTCTCGCCTACCTGGCCGACCTGGCGAAGGCCGACGACGGCGCGGACACCAAGGGTCTGTGGATCCTGCGGCGGGGCATCTCCGGCTCCACCTTCGGCGGTGGCGAAGCCGACCAGCTCCCGGCCCGCGGCGCCCTCGGCCTCGCGGCGAAGGCCGCGGTCGACGACGGGCACGCGGATGCCGTCACCGGCTTCCGTACCGAGACCGTCGAGCGCGACACCGAAGGCCGCCTGGTCCTGATCGCCGAGGACGGCCGACGCCTCGACCCGGTGGACGAGATCATCGTGCTCACCGGATTCCGCCCCGACCTGTCGTTCCTCTCCGAGGTCCGCCTGCACCTCGACGAGCGCCTGGAAGCGCCGGTCGAGCTCGCCCCGCTGATCGACCCCAACCAGCACTCCTGCGGCACCGTCTACCCGCACGGCCACCGCGAACTGTCACACCCCGAGCGGGACGTCTACCTGGTCGGCATGAAGTCCTACGGCCGTGCCCCCACCTTCCTCGCGATGACCGGCTACGAGCAGGTCCGCTCGGTCGTCGCGGCGCTCGCCGGCGACACCGAGGCCGCCGACCGAGTCGAACTGACCCTCCCCGAGACCGGGGTCTGCGGGGGCGCGGGCCTCTTCGACACGCCTGACGCGGAGCAGGACGGGTCGGGTGGCTGCTGTGCGCCTGCCCCGGCCCTGATCCAGATCGGAACTCCAGCCGCCGCCGAGCACGGTGAGTCCCCTTCGGCAGGCGGCTGCTGCTGAACGGACCGTCGACGCCGACGAACGCCCGGTCCCACTGTCGACTTGCCGAGTTACCGACATGCCGAGGCGTGAGGGCCGTGGCGCGGTTCGTCGTGCCGGGACAGGCGATCCGTGCTTCGGTGGACACCATGGTCAGCGAGAACGACACCCCTGCCGTCACCGTCCAGGTCGAGGACGACCCCGCCGCCAACCGCTGGGTGGCGCGCGTGACCGGGTCGGGCGAGATCGCCGGCATCGCCCAGTACGTGCGCACCGACGGACTCGTCACCTTCGTGCACACCGAGGTCGATCCGGCCTACGAAGGCCGCGGGGTCGGCTCGAGCCTCGTACGGACGTCGCTGGACGCCGCCCGTGAGCAGGGCGTCTCGGTGCTGCCGGTCTGCCCCTTCTACCAGCGGTGGATGGACACCCATTCCGATTACCAGGACCTCGACTACCGCAGGCGCTGACCGACCCGCGCGGGGCCGGCTCCGATCACGCCGAAGGGGACTCGCGTCGTCCGGGCGTGATGTGGGCCCGGTGTTGAACATCCCTCCGTGGGTGACGGGTTATCTAGGAGCGGACCTCCCACTCGATGCAGGACCTGCCTGAAGAGTGCTCGAAGGTGACCGGCCAGTAGTACTTGAAGGGAGTGCCCGTCTCCAGGGCGTCCGTCACGGCGCGGACGAACTCGGTCAGGCTCGAACCCCAGAGGGTTCCGTCCAGATCGCCGGAGCCTATGCCCATCTCGTACACGTGCCCGTACGTGGGCCCAGGCCGATGGTCGACGAACGCGACACCTCCGTCATTGGGCAGCGCGAACGGCACGCAGAGGTGCAGATGACCGGCCAGGTCTTCGTCGTCCCACAGACCGGCGTCGGCGTTGTCCTCGCCGACGTCGACGAGAATCTCGTACATCGACGCGATCTCAGCGGTCGAACCGAGCCGATGTCCCAGCGGCAGAATGTTTCCGGCCGGGAAGACTCCGGTCTCGGTCCCGCTGTTCCACTCGGGCTCGACGGCCCCGTTCCGTCGCTCCAGCAGTCTCCTGAGCTCGGGGTGAAGGGCGAAACCCACCTTCCCCTCCAGGTCCGCGATCTCAGCAGCCGTCGCCGGCGCGCGCAGCGCGGCGTGATCCGCCGGTGACCGGGCGGCCAACCACGACTCGAACCGCTCCCACGCCTCGTCGAACGCAACAAGATCCATCGATGTCATGGGCCGACCCTAGACGGCGCCTCTGACAACGGGCGCGCACGACCTGCGGGGCTTGAGGCGCCGCCCGCATCCAGGTCCGCACGGGCGCCGGCCGGTACGTGGCGCAGCCGATCGCCCAGCGTCCTGTGTCAGTGCTCTGCGGCATGATGACCGGCATGGACACCGAGATACTCGTGGACGTCTGGCGGCGGCTTCTCGTCGATCCTCGCAAGTCGTGGGTGCTGTTCGAGCACGGCACGTGTGTCGTGCTGCCCGATCCGGATGGCGAGCTCGCCGAGCAGGCCACGGAGATCCTGAAGCAGTTCGGACCCGCGCGTGCCGGATCCTCGGCCGGGGACTTCGGGGTGATCGACGTCAAGGACGCCGAGGGTTGGGTTGTCACCGGGCACCACAACGACGTCCTCACCTATGTCGGTCCAGATGAGCCTCACGAGCAGTCGCAGATCGTCGTCGGGCTGTGCGGACGGTCCAAGCGGGATCAGGACGGCACCGAACTGCACGTCGTCCACGTCGAGGACAATCGGGACTGAGTCAGTCCCGCGTGGGGCGCTCGCTGTTGGTGACCGGAGAGATGAGCGCCCTGATGACCGTCCTGCTGACCGCCTTCCAGTGTCGTAGCTGCCGCCGCGCGGTCACCCCGACGCTCCTTGAGCGGCCCCTGCCGGACGACGGCGTGGACGAGGGGTGGTACCGGCCCGAGGCGTCGCCCGAGGACGCGAACGGGCACTGTGCCGAACCCATCGTGCGGATGCCCCCGGGAACCTTCGCGGTCGACCCCGATCCGTCCGGCCCGCCTTACGTCCTGGACAAGCAGTCCGGCCTCCTGGTGGAGGCAGGTCCGAACGGCACCATCGTGCTCAACCCCGGCGACGGGCTGGGCCTGGCGGAACACCCCGACGTCGCGATGAGGCGCGGCTACTGCTGCGGCATGGACGGCGAGTGGGGACCCAACCTGGCGTGTGCCTGCGGTGCGATCGTCGCCACCCTCTACTCGGACTGCTATCAGGTCCAAGAGCTGAGGCTGCAGCCGGCTGCCGTCGAACGTCGCGAATGAGGCCTGAGCGGTGTCCCGTTCCGGGGTGCCTTGTCAGTGGACGGGGCGCCAGTCCGGCAGCGCATCGTCCAGCAGCGGGCATGCGGGGTCGTCCCAGATCAGGCAGCCCCACACCAAGCCGGGCACGTCCGGGCCCATCGCATGCGCGGGCCCCTCGGTGAGTGTGCGGTGCACGGCCTCAAGATAGGCGGCGATCGACGGATGACTTGGCCTGTCGCAGGCCAGGTCGTCCGGCAGCGACCAGGAGCCGACACCGTCCGGGCCCGCATAGTGGCCGGACTCGGGACCCGCCTCGTCGCAGGTCAGCCACGGCACCACCGCTGCGCCCCACACGTCGCGGCGGCCGGTCTCCGGCAGTCGCAACCAGAGCGCCTCCCTCGGCCCGAACACGATCCCGCCGGGCAGGAACGCCCCCGATCCGACCTCGCCCTCCTCTTCATTGGCCTCGATGTACTGGTGCTCCACACCGCCGCACAGCCGCCACAGCGCGGCCAGCTCCGGCGGCAGGCCGAACCCGAGGTGCTGCCGGAGCGCCGCGTCGGCGTTCGCTATCTCGGATTCCGGCGCAGGCGGCAGAAGCGAGGAGTACGAGACGGGGGCGTGCTCGGAGAGCCACTCGGTCAGCGTGCGCCACGCCACTGCGACGGGCTCGGATTCGACGCCAGGGTGTGATGGAAGGGGCATTCGGCCACGCTACAAGGTCAGTTGACGTGCTGGGGCCCTGTCTCGGCGGCGGGGCGCTGGAGCCGACGGCCGGCGGCGCCCACCCCACAAATCGGTCAACCTTCGCTCTACTCGACCCAGTCGCCCCGCCAAATCGCAGCGCGAACGCGCCTTGCTGGCCCACAATTTTCAGAAGCGGGAAGAGTGTCGATGGCGGGGGTGGAGCGGCCATGGCGGAGAAGTTGAGGATCTTGCTGGTCGACGACCACGAGGACACTCTGTTGGCCCTGGAGGCCGCGCTGGTGCCATTGGGGCATCCCGTGGAACGTGCCACCGGTGGTGCCCATGCGCTCAAGGCGGCCCTGAAGGGTGGTGTCGGCCTGGTCGTCATGGACGTGCGCATGCCGCTGCTCAGCGGGATGGAAGTCGCCCGCTACCTTCGGCGGCTCGATCAGACCTGCCACATCCCGATCATCCTGGTGACGGGGATGCGGTTGGACGACGACCTCACGGCCGAGGCCCTGGAGGTCGGCGTCGCCGACATCATCAGCAAGCCCATCGACCTCAACGCCCTGAGGGTCAAAGCCGGTTACATGATGCGGCTCGGTGCGGAGCGCGCGACGGCCCCGCGGTCGGTGACGACGTCCGGCGTGCCCTAACGATGTCAGGTGCTGGCGGCGCCTGAAGCCGGCCGTAGCCCGCTGGTTCTTCTGCAGGGCGCGGGCGGCGCCCGCGATGACGGCGGTCGTCAGCGGTAGCCGTAGCCGACGGTCGCGTCGAGTACGGCTACCGCCCCTGCGCCGCTGTTCCGGGCAAGACCGAGTCGTCGACGGGTGTGATCGGTCGGCGCCAAAGCGTGGTGCCGATGCAGAGGGCAGTGACTCGCCCACTGTGACCACCGGCCTGATGGCGCATCGGGAGGGCCGGCGTGCTGTGTGCCGGGTTGCGGCACGGCCGACGGCCCTCCGCGGCGCTCCGTCAGTTCCTGGCCGCTCCGGATTCTCCGTTGCCGCGCCGCAGCGCCCGTACGAGCAGCCAGCCGAGCAGGCCCAGCGCGCCGGCCACGGCCGCGGGCTTCGCCGCGCGTCGGGCCAGGACGGGGAGGACCGCGGCGCCCAGGTCCACGGCCTCCGGTTCCGCTGCCGCGGGACCGGAGGCCGTGGTGGTGCCCGTCACCTGGGGTCCGGCAGCCAGATAGGCCGCCAGGTTCTTGGCGAACTGCTGGACCAGGCGGTCCGCGACCTCGACGAGGATGCCGCGGCCGAACTGGGCCGGGCGTCCCGTCAGATCGAGATCGGTGCGCACGGTGATGCGGGTGCCGGTGCCGTCCTCGCCGAGGTGCGCGGTGACCCTCGCGGCAGCGGTTCCCGCGCCGCGGGTCTCGCTGCCGGTCAGGTCGAGAGTGATCGTCAAGCCGGGCTCGTCGCGGGCGATGGTGCCCTCGCCGCGGTAACTCATCTGCACGGCACCGACCTTGACCCTGACCCGGCCGGCGAAGGTGTCGCCCTCCGCGGAGTCGAGGACCGCGCCGGGCATGCAGGGGGCGACGGCGGCGATGTCCTGGAAGGCCTTCCACGCCTCGGCGGGCGGGACGGGGACGGTGAAGCTGTTCTCGAGTTGCATGGGGTTCTCCGTGCGTCGGGGCGTGTCAGTTGTCGCGCAGCAGCGCGCGTACGCGGTCGGGGGTGAGGGGACCGCGCCGGACCACCACTCCGTACGGCAGGAGGGCGTCCTCCACGGCGTTGGAGACGGCGGCCTGCGGGGCGATCGCGCCGCCTTCGCCGAGGCCCTTCACACCGAGGGCGTTGAGGGTGCTCTCCGTGACGATCTCGGAGATCTCCAGGTCGGGGATCTCCTCGGAGGTGGGGACGAGATAGTCCATGTACGTGGTGGTGACGGGCTGGCCGTCGGGGCCGTAGCGCATCTCCTCGTACAGGGCGCCCGCGATGCCCTGGGCGATGCCGCCGGTGACCTGGCCGTGGGCGATGACGGGGTTGACGATGCGGCCCGCGTCGTGGGCGACGGCGTACTTCTCGATCTCCACGTGGCCGGTGTCGGTGTCCACGTCGACGATCACGCCACTGGCGCCGCTCGCGAAGGTGAAGCCGGGCGGGCGGAAGTATCCCGTCTCGCTCAACTCGTAGCCTGCGAAGAGCAGTTCGGGGAGAGTGAGGCGGCGGCCGGTGGCCGGGTGGGTGATCGCGCCGTCGTCGAGGAGGAGGTCGGGGGCCGGTACGGCGAGGTGGTCGGCGGCGGCCGCCAGGATGCGTTCGCGCAGCCGGCCGCCCGCGATGTGGGTGGCGTTGCCCGCGGTGACCAGGGCCCGGGAGGCGATGGTGCCGACTCCGTGCGGGACGGTGTCGGTGTCGCCGCCCTCGATGTCGATCAGCTCGAAGGGGAAGCCGATCGCGTCGGCGGCGATCTGCGCCATGCTCGTGGCGTGGCCCTGGCCCTGTGAGGGTGCGCCGAGCGAGACGCGGATGCGTCCGTCGGGACGGACGGCGGCGCGTGCGGACTCGAAGGGGCCGAGCCCGGTCGCCTCCAGGTAGACGGCGAAGCCGACGCCCACCCGGTGCGCGGAGCCTGCGGCCGCGAGTTCGGCCTGGCGGGCGCGGACGGCCGGTACGTCGACCATTTCCCTGACCCGGCGCAGGAGTTCGGGGAAGTCGCCGGAGTCGTACTCCTGCGGGTTGCCGGAGCGGTCCAACAGCCCGGTGCGATAAGGCAGTTCGTCCGGGGTGATGAGGTTGCGGGCGCGCAGCTCGGCCGGTTCCAGGTCGAGCGCGCGGGCGAGCCGGTCCAGGGCCCGCTCCATCGCGAACACCGCCTCGGGGCGGCCCGCGCCCCGGTAGGGGGAGGTGGGCGCGGTGTTGGTGAGGGCGGCGCGGGTGCGGATGTCGGCGTTGGGGATCCGATAGGGCCCCATCAGGTGGACGATCGAGTTGTAGGGGACGACGAGTCCCGTCATGGTCGTGGCGCCGAAGTTGACGACGAACTCGTCGCGCAGGCCGAGCAGTCTGCCGTCCGCGTCGGCGGCGAGGGAGATGCGGTGGACCTGTTCGCGGGCGTGGGAGGCGGCGACGAGGTTCTCGTTGCGGTCCTCGCGCCACAGGACGGGCACGCCGAGATCGCGGGCGGCGACGGGGATCAGTACATCCTCGACGTAGATGATGCCCTTCTGCCCGAACCCGCCGCCGACGTCGGCGGCGATCACGTGCACGGCGAGCGGCGGTACGTCGAGGGCCTCGGCGATGTGGTCGCGCACCCGGTGCGGCGTCTGGGTGTTGGACCACACCGTCATGCGTCCGTCGTACGCGCCGGGCGCGGCCTGCACCGCGCGGGTCTCCATCGGCGACGCGACGTAGCGGTGGGCGTGGAACTCCTCCTCGATCACCACCGCCGCCTCGGCGAACGCCGCGTCCGTGTCGCCGACGCGGGCCTCGGCGCGCAGGGCGAGGTTGTCGCCCCAGCTCTCCTCGATCAGCGGGGCGCCGGGGGCGAGTGCCTCGTCGGGGTCGATGACGACGGGCAGCGGCGCGTAGTCGACCTCGATCAGTTCGAGGGCGTCTTCGGCCAGGTAGCGGCTCTCGGCGACGACCATGGCGATGGGCTGGCCGACGAAGTGGACCTTCCCGGAGGCGAGCAGCGGGTAGGGGAGGCGACGCACGAGCGGATCGATGGCCTGCTCGAGGCCCTCGGGGACGCGCAGTTCGGCCTCGTTGACGACCGGCGGCAACTGGTCGGTGTCGGCGGCGGTGTACACGGCGCGCACGCCGGGCAGGGCGCGGGCGGCGGCCGTGTCGATGCGGGTGATGCGGGCGTGCGCCTGCGGGCTGCGCAGGAACGCCACTTCGAGGGTGCCCGGCAGACGGATGTCGTCGACGTAGCGGCCGCCGCCGCGGAGCAGGCGTTCGTCCTCGACGCGGAGCCGGCCGCGGCCGATCCAGGCGCTGTCCGTGCGCGGCTCGGTGCTGACCTCCGTACGGGACTGGGTCCCGGGCTCCGTGAGGGGGGCGGTGCCGGGCTCCGTGAGGGTGTCGATGCGGGTCTCGGTGCTCAACTCGTCTCCTCCTGCTGCCCGTAACGCTCGTCGAGGGCCTGCCGCACGGCGGCGCGGATGTTCTGGTAGCCGGTGCAGCGGCACAGGTGGCCGCTGAGTTCGTCGGCCACCGTCTCGTCGTCGGGTCGGCACGCGCGCTCGGTGAGGGCCGTGCACGTCATGACGTAGCCGGGGGTGCAGAAGCCGCACTGCATGCCGTGCTGTTCGTGGAAGGCCCGCTGTACGGGGGTGAGTGGGCGGCCGTCCTGCGTCAGTCCTTCGACCGTGCGCAGCTCGGTGCCGGCCGCCTGGACGGCGAGGGTGAGGCAGGTGCGTACGGGAGCGTCGTCCAGCAGGACGGTGCAGGCGCCGCAGACGCCGTGCTCGCATCCGGCGTGGGTGCCGGTCAGTCCGAGCCGGAGGCGCAGGAAGTCGCTGAGCAGCAGGCGGGACTCGACCTGTGCGGTGACGGGCTCGCCGTTCACGGTGAGGCTGATCGTGTGCCAGGCGGTGGGCTCGGACAGCGGCGGCAGGCCGGGGGCGGTCGGGGTGCTCATGCGGTGCGCTCCCATGCTTCGGCGAGGGCCCGGCGCAGCAGGACCTCGGCTCCCTCCCGGCGCCATTCGGCACCGGCGTGGACGTCCCCTTGGGGGTCGAGTGCGGCGTGGGCCGCCGCCACGGTGGCCTCGGCGTCGAGGCCACCGCCGATCAGGGCCTGCTCCGCGGCCGGCACCCGGACGGGGGTGGAGCCGACGCCGAAGAAGACGATGCGGGCCGCGTCGACGCGCTCGCCGGCGCGGCGCAGGAGCACGGCGACGCCGACACCGGCGAAGTCGCCGCGGCGGTGGACGAGTTCCTGGAACGCCCAGCCGGTTCCGGCGGCCTGCGGCGGGACGACGACGTCGGTGACGATCTCGTCGGGTTCCACGTCGGTGGCGAAGGTGGAGAGGAAGAAGTCCGCGGCCTCTACGGTGCGCGTGCCGCGCGGCCCGGCGACCGTGAAGCGGGCGTCAAGGGCGAGGGCGGCGGCCGGGAGTTCGGCGGCCGGGTCGTGGTGGACGAGACTGCCGCAGACGGTGCCGCGGTTGCGGATCTGCGGATGCCCGATCTGCGTGATCGCGGCGGCGAGCAGGGGCCAGCCCTCACGTACGACGGGGTCGGCGGCGACCGCGGCCTGACGCACGGAGGCTCCGATGCGCAGGGCGCCGTCGTCGCCCACGGCCAGCTGTCCGAGCTCGGGGATCCGCGTGATGTCGACCAGCAGTTCCGGGCGGGCCAGGCGCATGTTGAGCATCGGTATCAGCGACTGGCCGCCGGCCAGCACTTTGGTGTCCCGCTCGGTGCCGGACAGCAGCTGCAGCGCCTCGTGCAGCGTGTCCGGAACGGCATAGTCGAAGGGGCCCGGTTTCACATCGCACCACCTGGTCAAGAGGCCCCTACCGCTCTGAAGCGTCTAAGGGCTAAAATATAAGGAGACTTAGATAGGAGACGCCGGAGCAGGCGAACCTGTCAACCCTCGATCCGTACGAGGCGGTACGGAGACCACAAGGAGGCGGCCGTGCGGGACATCCTGGACCGGCTTCTCGACTGGCAGCGCCACGGTGTCGCGTGCGCCCTGGCGACGGTGGTGCGCACCAGCGGTTCCGCGCCCCGGCCGATCGGCACGTCGATGGCGGTCAGCGCCGACGGCGAGGTCCTCGGCTCGCTCTCCGGCGGCTGCGTGGAGGGTGCGGTGTACGAGCTGGCCCGCGAGGCCATCGCCGAAGGAGTCACCCTGGGCGACGCGTACGGGATCGCCGACGGCGACGCCTTCGCCGCCGGACTCACGTGTGGCGGGGAGATCGAGGTGCAGGTGCGTCCGCTGGGAGCGGCCGAGTACGCGGTGCTGCGGGAGCTCGCCGCGCTGCGCGACGCGGGGCGCCCCGTCGCGCTCACCGTGCCGCTCGGCGACGGTGCGGGTACCGGTCCTGGTCGGGACTGGTCCCTGGCCACGCCCGACCGGCTGCCCGACGGCCCGGTCGGCGAGGTCGCCCGCCGAGCCCTGTCGGACGGCACCGCGCGCACGGGCGCCGCCGACGGGAGCGATCCCGCCTGCACCGGCGAGTCGGCCGCGCACCTGGTCGTGCCGTTCGTGCCGCCGCTCCGGCTGCTCGTCTACGGAGCCACCGACTTCGCGGGCGCCCTGTCCCGGATCGGGCGCTTCCTCGGCTACCGGGTCACGGTGTGCGACGCCCGGCCGGTCTTCACCACCACCGAACGATTCCCCGACGCGGACGAGGTGGTGGTGCAGTGGCCGCACCGCCACCTGGAGTCGATCCGCGGCGAGCTGGACGCGCGCACCGCGGTCTGCGTCCTGACCCACGACCCGAAGTTCGACGTCCCCCTCCTGGTACGGGCGTTGCGCTCACCCGTCGGGTACGTCGGAGCGATGGGCAGCCGGCGCACGCACGCGGACCGCCTGGAACGGCTGCGGGAGGCGGGCCTGAGCAGGCTCGAACTGGCCGCGCTGCACTCGCCGATCGGGCTCGACCTGGCCGGCAGCAGTCCCGAGGAGACGGCCCTGTCGATCGCGGCGGAGATCGTCGCCGCACGGCGCGGCGGCAGCGGCGCACCGCTCGGCGCTCTCTCGGCACCGATCCACGGGGCCGCCTTCGGCGCCCCCGCAGTGGTTACAGCCGTTCCAGCAGGCTCCTGAGCTGAGCGACCTCGGCCTCGCTGAGCGGCGCGAAGACCTCCTTGAGCTTCGCCCGCACCGGCTCCTCGCACCGCTGGACCAGCGCCTTGCCGCGGCTGCTCAGGCGATGGCGGTAGAGCCGTCCCATGCCGTCGGCGCGGTCCACGAGCCCGGTCTCCACCAGGGTGCGCAGGGTCGCCCCCACGGACTGGTCGGTCTGCGCGGTGCGGACCGCCACCGCGTGGGCGGAGGCTTCGGGGAGTTCGGCGACCGCGAGCAGCACCACGTACTGCGACATGGACAGGCCGAACGGGGTGAGCGCGGCGTCGATCTCGCGGTGCTTGCGCTGGTGCACCTGCCGCAGCAGGACACCCGCCCGCCAGGCGTCACCGACGCCCACATCACTGTCATGCATGAAGGAAGCCTAACGAGCGGATCGTGCCGGTCGAACGGGCCCCGCGCGGTGCCCGCGGGCGCCGCTACGCGTCGTGGACGGTCAGCGCTCCGGCGAGGTCGAGTTCGGCGTTGCTGCCGTGGGCTCCGGCGCGGACGAGCAGGACGGCGCCGAGCGCGGTGCTCCAGAAGGTTCTCGCCTCCACGTTGAGCGGGCGACGCGTGCTCCAGCCGCGCGTGTCGACGAGCTGGCTCACGAACCGTTCGGACTGCCGGAAGAGCAGTTGGAGGTGCTGGTCGATCACGGGGGCCAGTTCGGGCTTGGCGATCCCGGTGGCGAGGGCTCGCGCGACGGACGGGAGCGAGGGCAGTGCCAGCACGGCGCGGGCGATGTTGCGCCGGAACGTGGCGGCGTCCGGGGCCTGGCGGCCGATGCGCTCGATCCGCCGGGTGTCGTGCAGCAGGCACAGGAAGGCGCCGTGCACGAGCAGGGAGTCCTTGGAGCCGAAGTAGTAGGTGACCTGGTTGGGGAAGACCCCCGCCGCCTTCGCGATCTCCGCGACGCTCACCTCGCCGCCGGGCCGCTCCGTGCACAGCTGGGCCGTGACCTCGATCAGCCGGCGCCGCGTCGCGCGCCCTCGGTCCAGTGCCGGGGTCGGGGTCGCCCGGGCGTCGGTTCGCTTCTTCTCCACCCGCGGATTGTATGTGATACAAAAAAGATGCACTCGTTTGTATCGCATACAAGAAAGGCTGGAGCACATGCACAGGACGGACGTCGTCGTGACCGGACTCGGCGCGATCACACCGCTCGGTGGGGACGTGGCTTCCACCTGGGACGCTCTGCTGGCCGGCCGGTCCGGCATCCGCGGGGGAGCCCTGCGCGACCAGGAGGGCACGGGCGTTCCCGACACCGTCGCGGGAACGATGGCCGTCGACCCCGCCGAGTCGCTGCCACCGGTGCGGGCCAGGCGGCTCGACCGGTCGCAGCAGGCGGCCATGGTCGCGGCGGCCGAGGCATGGGCCGATGCCGGCGCCCCTGACGTGGACCCGGACCGGCTCGCCTCGGTGATCGGCACGGGCATCGGTGGCGTACGGACGCTGCTGGAGCAGGACGACGTACTGGAGGCGTCCGGGACCCGGCGCGTCTCTCCCCGCACCATCCCGATGCTCATGCCCAACGCGGCTGCGGCACTGATCAGCATCGAGTACGGGGCACGGGCCGGCGCCTACACGCCCGTCTCGGCGTGCTCGTCCGGTGCCGAGGCGATCGCGCTGGGGGCCAGGCTCATCCGGGCCGGTGAGGCGGACGTGGTCGTCGTCGGCGGAACCGAGGCCGCCATCACCCCGCTCACCGTCGCCGGATTCACGCAGGCACAGGCACTGTCGCGCGACACCCTCGAACCCGCGTCGGCGTCACGGCCGTTCGCCGCCGACCGCAGCGGCTTCGTCCTCAGCGAGGGCGCCGCCGTCCTGGTGCTCGAGAACGCCGAGCACGCCAGGGCCCGGCACGCCCGCGTCCACGCGGTGCTCGCCGGCGCGGGCATCGCCGCCGACGCGCACCACATCACCGCCCCCGCACCCGACGGCACCGGCCAGGTCTCCGCCATGCGCAAGGCACTCGCCCAGGCAGGTCTCGCACCCGAGCGGATCGGCCACATCAACGCCCATGCCACCGGAACCCCGGTGGGCGACGCCGCCGAGGCCCGGGCGATCGGAGAAGTCTTCGGCAGCCGGGCCACCGCGACCGCACCCAAGGCGGCGCTCGGCCACCTCTTCGGCGCCGCCGGCGCGATCGAGGCGCTCATCGCCGTCCTCAGCGTGGAACACGGAGTCGTCCCGCCGACCCGCAACCTCGAGAAGTCCGGCGTCGACGAGGACATCGACCTCGATGTCGTGACGGAGCGACGGGACATCCCCCAGGATGCCGTGCTCAGCAACTCCTTCGGCTTCGGCGGACAGAACGTCTCCCTGGTCGTCACGACCGCACGGTGACACACGGAGACATAGAGACATAGAGACGCAGAGACACTGAGACCACTGCCCTCCGCGCGATCACGGAGCGACCGGCCGGCGCGGCACGGCTCCTGCGAGAATCCGTCCATGGCAGCCGATACCGCGTATCACGGGGAGATGGGCCGGCAGTTCGCACTCCAGGCCACGCACAGCGCCTACAACGCGTACACCGATCGCCCGGCCATGCTCGAACTCGCCGGTGAGGTGAACGGCCTGCGCGTACTGGATCTCGGCTGCGGGGCCGGGCACTACGCCGCCGACCTGCTGCGGAAGGGAGCGCGGCAGGTGGTCGGCGTCGAGGGCAGCGAGACCCTGCTGCGGGCCGCACGGGAACGGCTCGGCGACAGAGCCGTCCTGCACCAGCACGACCTGGAGGAGCCCCTGTCGTTCCTGGCGGACCAGTCGTTCGACCTCGCCGTGATGGCCCTCGTCTACCACCACATCGACGCACGGGCCCAACTGCTCGCGGAAGTACGACGCGTGCTGCGGCCGGGTGGCACGCTGCTGGTCTCCACCACCCACCCCACCGGCGACTGGACCTACTTCGGCGGTTCCTACTTCGCCGGTGAGCGGGTGGAGCTTCCCTTCGGCGACGGATACGCCCTCAGCTACTGGCGCATGACGCTGGAACAGTTCCTGGGAGAGCTGCTCGGGGCCGGATTCGTGCTGGAAGAGCTGAGGGAACCGCGCGCCACGCCGGAGGCCCGGCAGGTCGACGTCCGCCGGCACGACAAGACCCACCAGCAGCCGCACTTCCTGGCCGTCAGGCTCCGGCGTCCGTGACGCGGTCCGCGAGCTCAGCCGGCGGTCGGCTTCCGGTCGGCGGCCGGCGGTGGTGAGCAGCGCGGTGATCTCCTGGGCGAGGTCCGTGCCGAGTTCGCCCCAGCCGTCCTTGTAGCCGTAGACGCTCGCCAGGCTGCGGGCGTCGTAGTCGCCGTTCATGATGTCGATGTCGGCGGGGGTGATGAGCGACGGATGGGCGACGCCGAGCAGCGCCCGAGATCTTCAGCAACTCCCGGCGCAGAGTGCGCAGGTAGACGAAAGCGGCCCGCTGGGCTTCGACGGCGCGTCGACGCCGCGCACCAGCCACGGGCCTGGGTGGCGATACCGGTCGGGCACTTGTCCGTGTGGCACTTCTGGGCCTGGATGCAGCCGATGGACAGCATGGCCTCGCGGGCCACGTTGATCATCATGTCGACGCCCAGGGCGAAGGCCACCGCGGCGTTCTCCGGCAGACCGAGCTTGCCGGACCCGATGAAGGTGACGTCGTCCGTCAGGCCCCGCTCGGCGAACGCGGGGTAGACGCGGGAGAAGCCCATCCCGGAACGGCACCGACACGGAGTCGGCGAAGATCAGCGGAGCCGCCCGGTGCCGCCCTCGCCGCCGTCGATGGTCACGAAGTCGACGCCGCGGTCACCCCGCGCCATCAGCGTGGCCAGCTCCTCCCAGAAGCCCATGTCGCCCACGGCGCTCTTGATCGGCCGGCAGTCCGGTCTCGGTGGCGAGCAGTTCCACGAAGTCGAGCATCGAGTCGACGTCGTGGAAGGCGCTGTGCCGGGAGAGGCGCAGTCCTTGCCCACCGGGATGCCGCGGATGCGGGCGATCTCGGGGTCACCTTCGCACCCGGCAGCATCCCGCCGAGCCCCGGCTTGGCGCCCTGGGACAGCTTGATCTCCAGTGCCATCTCGCGGGGCGCCCGCGACCACGGCCTTGAGCTTGTCGAGGTTGAAGGTGCCGTCGTCGTTGCGGCAGCCGAAGTACGACGTGCCGATCTGCAGGACGAGGTCACCGCCGCTGCGGTGGTACTCGGAGAGGCCGCCCTCGCCGGTGTTGTGCATCGTGCCGGCCAGCGCCGCGCCCTTGTTGAGCGCCGTGATGGCGGGTCCCGACAGCGAACCGAAGCTCATCGCCGATATGTTCACGACGCTGGCCGGCCGGAACGCCTTGGCCCGCCCGCGCGGCCCGCCAGTACCTTGGCCGAGGGCAGCGGCGCCTGCGCGGTCGTGCAGATCGGGCAGTGCCCGGCGAACGTGCGCTGCTTGATGTAGGCGTGGCCCTGCACGTGCTCGACGTCGTTGTCGGTGCCGAACCCGAAGTAGTTGTTCTCACTCTTCGCCGACGCGTAGATCCAGCTGCGCTGGTCGCTGGCTGAACAGGCGCGTTCCTCGTCGTTGGAGGTCACGACGTACTGCCGCAGCTCAGGGCCGATCGCCTCCAGCAGGTACCGGGCGTGCCCGAGCACGGGAAGTTCCTGAGGAGCGCGTGCTTCTTCTGGACGAGGTCGCGGGCCGCCACCAGGGCCAATCCGCCGCGGCGGCCGCACGCAGATGCTCCGAGCACGCATGAACGTTCCCTTTCCTCGACTGCTGGATCCCCGACGCAACCGCCGTAGCGGCGGCGGACGTCATGGACGCCCGACGACGGATCCGACCGGCATGGGCCGGTGCCCGACGACGCGACGCCCCACGAGCCTAGAGGTCCGGAGCGACGGCGGACGGCTCAGCCCTGTGCGTCAGCGCCGCGCAGCGCGGGCAGTTCTGGACTCGGGAGCGTGAGAGGATGGCCGACGATTTAAAGGCGATGGCGGACAGAGGAAGCCGGTGCGATTCCGGCGCGGTACCGCCACTGTGATCGGTGAGCCGATCCCGAAAGGCCACTGCCCGTACGGGTGGGAAGGCCGGGACCGGCGGTGACCCGAGAGCCAGGAGACTCACGCTGTCGCCTCCTCGACGGGTACCGGGGCGGATCTCCCGGTGAGAGGAGTGGGGCATGACAGGAACACCGACCGGAGTCGCGACGCCGGCCGAGGGCGCGCGGGAAGCGGCTCCGAGCCGGGTGGTGGTGTGCCGACCGTTGCTGCGGCACGGTGAAGGTGGCCGGTGACCACGCGGCGCAGACGGCACGGTTGCGGTCCGCGGTTCCCGTGCGCGTCTCGGAATGTCTGGACGTGTGCGAGCAGGCGAACGTCATCGTGGTGCAACCGTCGGCCGAGGGACGCGCCGGCGGAGCGCGTCCGGTGTGGCTCTGGGCTCGTCAACGACCCGGAGGCGACGGAGGACATCGTCACGTGGGTGCGGGAGGGCGGGCCCGGCGTCGCGCCGATGCCCGAGATCCTCGACCTGTACGTCGTCACGCCTCCCGGCGCCGGACGACACGGTGAGCGGTTCCGGTATGGAGGAGCGGGCGAGGGCGGCCTCCGCCTCTGTGGGTGACGCGCTGCGCGACGTGGCCGGACTGGGCGGATTCTTCGACCTGCCCAGCACGGCCGGCGCGGCCGGTCCGCGAAGGGCCACGCGTCGTTCGCGGACGGATTCGCCGAGCGCGCACGCGAGGTGAACCGCAGGTTCGGGACGAGCGAGGCACGCGTCGGAGTGTCGATGGTGCACCTGGGGCCGCGGCCCGGCTGTGGTCACCACTCCTGGCGTGCACCGTCCTGCACGGGATCGTGCCCGACCTGAGGAACCTGGAATGGGTCGACGACACCTCGGCCGTCCGGTTGCAGGGGCCTCCCGAAGGCCGCCCGGCAGGCGAACCGCTGACGTGGCGGTCGGGGTGTACGAGCAAGTGGCCCATCCCTTGGCGGAGTTGGAGGGCACGTTCGAGGTGAAGGTCGCGCGGCGGCTCCTGGACGGGAACGTCGCCTCCGCGCTCGTAGGGTCCGCCGCCGTGCTCGCTGCGAGTCCGCCCGACGCGCGCTCGGCGGTGCTCCGTCTGACCCGCGACCGCTGGGCACGGGACGCCTCGTGGGTACGGGCAGCGTCACCGGCCCGGATCTGACGTTCCGGCGGCGCAGCTGCTGCCTGCTCTACCGTGCCTCGAACGGCGGCAAATGCGAGTGACTGCTGCCTGTGAGCGCGGTGACGCGACGAGGCGGACCGCAAGGAGCACCGACACGATCACGAGCTCAACTGCCTGAACCTGCCCGCAATGCACGGACTGACCGACCGCCGGGAAGACGGCAGTCAGGGAGCAGCCGCGGGCAGTCAGGGAATGGCGTGCGATGCGCGTTCGTCGCGTTCCATGGAATGCGACCGCTGGAATGCCGCGACGCGGACACCACTCAACGGGGCGGGGATCAGCCGCACTTGGTGCGCAGCTCCGCGATGGCGTTCTCGAAATCGGTGAGGGATTCAAAGGCGCGGTATACGGAGGCGAACCGCATGTAAGCCACCGGATCAAGTTCGCTCAGCGGCTCGAGAACGGCCAATCCCACCTCGTGAGTGGACAGTTGCGCGCTCCCGGTGGCCCGCACGTTCTCCTCGACCTGCTGACCGAGACGGTCGAGCATGTCCTCGGTGATGGGACGGCCTTGGCACGCCTTGCGGACGCTGCTGACAATCTTGGTGCGACTGAAAGGCTCGGTCACTCCACTGCGCTTCACCACGAGCAGGGAGTAGGTCTCCAAAGTGGTGAAGCGCCGCTGGCACGTGGGGCACTGCCGCCGTCGGCGGATCGACGTCCCGTCGTCGGTCGCCCGGCTGTCGATGACGCGACTGTCGGGGAGCCTGCAGAAGGGCAGTACACCGTTCGTTTCCTCTCGGGATGCATGAAACGGCCGGGGCATCTTCCGCTGTCCGGCCGATCGCGCGACGACATCGATCATATCCGAACTGACCTGGGCTTATTCATCAGATCTACAAATCGGACGGCCCCTTCGGCGCGGAGTGCCGGAGAAGTGCCGACGGGTGCCGAGCGGGTGCCGACGGGTGTCGAAGCGGGGCCGAGAATCGGAGGGCCGAGCCGATTGCCTCTTCAGCCGAATTCCTCCCGGGTGGGCAATTGCGCGCCGCTCCAAGCCACTGGCAACGGCCCTCCTTCGCTGCCCGGCAGCCCCGTCAGAGAGGGCGAACGCGAGTCTTGAGCAGGCAGAACGCATTGCCCTCGGGGTCGGCGAGGACGTGCGCCAGACTCGTCGCCGGTCTGCCCGACGTCGGCGGGGCGGGCCCCGAGCTTCAGGAGGCGTTCGAGTTCGGCGTCCTGGTCGCGATCGGTGGCGTTGACGTCGATGTGCAGCCGGGGCTTGGTCTCGTCCGTCGGCTCCTCGGGGCTGAGGATGATGGTCGGCGCTGCGGGCCGCCGAACCCTTCGCGCGGCCCGATCTCGAGGCTGCCGTCCTCCTCGCGGCCGAGTACGACGAAGTCAAGGACCTCGCACCAGAACCGGGCCAGCGCCTCGGGGTCCCGGCAACCGAGCACGAGTTCAGTGATACGACATGCCATGGACGAAACCTGCTCTCAGCGTCGGGACTGCCGGGGCGGCCGCACGCGGAATCCTGGGCTCGCCGCCGTGAGGACATCGCTCGAGACGTTACCGGGCGGGACGAGCAGGCGCGAAGCGCTTCGGGGCTGTCCCCGGACGCGTACGGGTGGTGAAGCTCCACGGCCGCGTACTGCACGGGCCCGGTCCGGGGTCCGGCGTGCCGGCCTCGCCGGGGTCGTTCGCCGGGCCGGGTGCAGTGGGCCCCGGCCCGGCGGTGTCAGAGACGCGGGAGTGTCGAGCTCGGCGCGGACGGTGCGGGCGGCGGCGACGAGGTTCTCCAGGGACGCGCGCGTCTCGGGCCAGCCGCGGGTCTTCAGACCGCAGTCCGGGTTGACCCAGAGCCGCTCGGCGGGGATGGCCTCAAGTCCCGTACGCAGCAGGGCGGATGCCTCGTCGCGGCTGGGGACGCGGGGAGTGGATGTCGTAGACGCCGGGCCCGGCCTCGCGCGGGTAGCCGTGCTCGGCCAGTTCGCGGGCGACCTGCATGTGTGAGCGCGCCGCCTCCAGGCTGATCACGTCCGCGTCGAGATCGTCGATCGCCTGCACGATGTCGCCGAACTCGGCGTAGCACATGCGCGTGTGGATCTGCGTCTCCGGCCGCACGCCGGCAGTGGTGACCCGGAACGCCTCGGTGGCCCAGGCCAGGTAGTCGGCGTGGTCGGCGGCGCGCAGCGGGAGGGTCTCGCGCAGCGCGGGCTCGTCGACCTGGATGACCGAAGTGCCGTTCGCCTCCAGGTCGTTGACCTCGTCGCGCAGGGCGAGGGCGACCTGGCGCGCGGTGTCGCCGAGGGGCTGGTCGTCACGGACGAACGACCAGGCGAGCATGGTGACCGGCCCGGTGAGCATGCCCTGACGGGGCGGCCCGTCAGGGACTGCGCGTACGCGGTCCAGCGCACCGTCATCGGCTCGGGCCGGGAGATGTCGCCGGCCAGGACCGGCGGGCGGACGTAGCGGGTGCCGTAGGACTGCACCCAGCCGGCCTGCAGGGCGAGATAGCCGGTGAGCCGCTCGGCGAAGTACTGCACCATGTCGTTGCGTTCGGGCTCGCCGTGCACGAGGACGTCGATGCCGGTCTTCTCCTGGAAGGAGATGACGTCGCGGATCTCGGTCCTGATGCGTTCCTCGTAGCCCGCGGTGTCGATGCGGCCGGACCTCAGGTCGGCGCGCGCGGTGCGCAGTTCGGTGGTCTGCGGGAAGGAACCGATCGTGGTGGTCGGCAGCAGCGGCAGATCGAGGTGGGCGCGCTGGGCGGCGGCCCGCTCCGCGGGTGGGCCTGGGCGCGCCGGGTGTCGGCCTCGGTGACGGCCAGCGGCGCGGGCCCGGACGGCCGGGTCGCGGGTGATCGGGGAGGCGGCGCGGGAGGACAGGGCGGCCCGGTTGACGGCGAGTTCGGCGGTGATCGCGTCGGTGCCCTGGGCGAGGCCCTTGGCGAGCGTGGCGATCTCGGCGGTCTTCTGCCGGGCGAAGGCCAGCCAGCGCAGGATCTGCGGATCGATGTCGCGCTCCAGCGACGCGTCCAGGGGGACGTGCAGGAGCGAGGAAGAGGCGGCCACGTCGACCCGGTCGGCGAGGCCCAGCAGGTGCCGAGCGTGGCGAGGACTGCTCCAGGTCGTTGACCCAGATGTTGCGGCCGCTGACGACCCCGGCGACCAGGCGCTTAGCCGGGCAGTCCGCCGACGGCGGCGAGAGCGTCGAGGTTGGCGGCGGCCGCTTCGGTGAAGTCGAGGGCGAGTCCGTCGACCGGGGACGCCTGGCGAGGACGGGCAGGGCGTCGCCGAGGCGGTCGAAGTAGCTGGCGACCAGGAGCTTGGGCCGGTCGGTGAGGGCACCGAGATCAGCGGTAGAGCGCGCGCGGCGGCGTTGAGTTCCGCGGGGGTGCGGTCCTGGACCAGGGCGGGCTCGTCGAGTTGCACCCACTCGGCGCCCGCCGCGCGCAGGTCGGCGAGGACCTCGGCGTAGACGGGCAGCAGCCGGTCCAGGAGGGTCAGCGGGTCGAAGTCGGCGGCCACACCGGGGGCGGGCTTGGCGAGGAGGAGGTACGTGACCGCCGACCAGGACCGGCCGGGCGACCAGTCCGAGGGCCAGGGCCTCCTTGAGTTCCGCGACCTGCTTCGTGGAGTCGGCCGTGAAGACGGTGCCGGGCCCCAACTCGGGCACCAGGTAGTGGTAGCTGGTGTCGAACCACTTGGTCATCTCCAGCGGCGCGACGTCCGCGTGCCGCGGGCCATCGCGAAGAGGCCGTCCAGGGCGTCGGCGTCCACGGCGGCCCGGTGGCGTTCGGGGATCGCACCGACCATCACGGTCGTGTCGAGGACGTGGTCGTAGAGGGAGAAGTCGCCGGTGGGGACTTCGGTGATCCCGGCGGCGGCCAGTTCCTGCCAGTTGGTGCGGCGCAGGCCGGCGGCGGTGGCCCGGAGGGCGTCGGAGGTGACGCGGCCCTTCCAGTAGCCCTCGACGGCCTTCTTGAGCTCGCGGTTCTGGCCCGGCGCGGGTAGCCGTACACGGTGGCCCGTGCCGCCGCGGCTGCGTCCTGGTGGTCACGGAGATCTCCTTCGAGAGACGTATCCCTGGGGTCCCGAGGACCTGTACGCACGAAGGAGTGACACGGACGGCGGTGCGCTCTCGCGCCGGATGGCGCGGTCGTCCGCCTGATGTGTACGCCGACCCGCCCACGAGGTCACCGGGATGTCCGTGCGCGCGTCGTACGCCCACGGGCAGGTGGCAGGTCTTCGGACTCGTGAGCACGTCCATCCGACCGGACGGACTCCTAGTGGCCGTCGCTTCCCAGATCCCTTGCCGGGACCCAGTGCGTATGACGGCGGTCGTTCTCACTCACCGCTGCGGCAGTCCCGGAATTCCACCGGGTTCCCTCTCTGCGACGCCCTGTCCGGCTGACAGGGCGAACCAGCTGCGGGAGCCACCTTATGGGTTCGCGGTCGAGGATCGCTGGGTCGTCCGGAATCGGGAGGGTGAAGTGAGACACGTCGACGGGTGGCGGCGCAGGAGGCCGGGGTGCGCGGAAGGCTGATCGGGCCTGCACAATGCAGGGATGGATCATGCAGTCATGAAGGTCGTCGCGGCGGCCGTGGTCGAGGACGGGAAGCTGCTCGTCGTGAGCAAGCAGGCAGCGCCGGACGTCTTCTACATTCCGGGTGGCAAGCCCGAGGCCGGAGAACAGCCCGAAGAGACCCTGGAACGGGAGTTGCGGGAAGAACTGGGTGTAGAGCTGCGGACACGCTCGAACATCTCGCGGTGGTGGAGGAGACGGCAGCGCTGGAAGGCGTGCCCATGCAGCTGACCGTGTTCTCCCGCGACGCTGATCGGTGACCCGGTCCCCGCGGCCGAGCTGGCGGCCCTTCGCTGGACCGACGGCCGGGACGCGGGCCTGCGGTTGGCGCCGGCCGTCGAGCACCACCTGCTGCCGTTGCTGCGCCGCCAGGAGTGCTCGGGACGTCCAGCGGCGGGTGACACGGGCCGAGGGGGTGCCGGCGGGTGACACGGGCCGAGGGCGTGCTGCGTGGAAGCGAACAACGCCAACAGTCGTCGCGACCTCCGCCAGACTGGAGCGGCGCACGAGGTCGTCGACCGAGAGGCGCAGCGGCGGCACGAGGCGCGACAGAGAGTTTCGATCATGGCTGACTTCATCCGCACGGGGAGACTGTTCCGGATCGTCCGGTCTCGATCCGTCCCACCGGCAGCTCTTCCTGCAGAGCGAAGCGACGACGGCGGACCGACCACCACGCGCATCGAGATATACATCGCTACGTGGAGCTGATGCTCCTTCAGCCCGTCTACGGCAACGGTCTCCACATCCGGCGCGCCGCCTCCGGGGAGTTCGCCGTGCTGCAGGAGCGGCACCGGCTGGATCCGGCCGACGCCGAGTACACGTGGATGCTGGAGCCTGACGGGGACAGCGCTTCGTCATCGGGGGCATCCCGAGCTGGCGCGAGGCGGAGTACGAGCTGATGGGCGACCGGGAATTCCTGTTCGACTGGTCCAAGCCGTGGCCGCCGGACTTCCCGGTGGAGACGGGCCACGTCCTCTGACCCGCCCGCCACGGGGCCTGGGTTCCTGCCTGCGGGGCCTTCTCGGTCTGCTCGGTCGGTGGCCGGCATCCACCGGTCGGGCTCACTCGTACCGGTAGTTGAGCGACTCCGCCTCCGCCCGCTCGACGTCGGCGATCGTCAGCCCCGGCCGGCGCAGCAGCGACTTGGGGCGTTCTGCAGGGTGTCCAGACGCTCGTTGCCGGTCGCGTCCGGTATCGCCACCGTCCGTGCGTCGAGGACGGAGGCGAACCCGGCGGGGCCGCCGCGCGGGGAGACGTCGCAGGTGCCCTCGGCGTCCGTGTCGGCGATCAGGGCCAGCGACGAGGCAGGCGATCAACTGCCGGGTATGGTCGGTGAGTTCGGTCATCTGCTTCCGTACGGCCGCGTCGCTGGGCGCCGCGTAGGTCTGGCGCAGCGTCTCGTGGTCGGGCACCGCGTCGAGGAGGAGCGAGTCGAAGGCGCTGCGGGCCAGGGAGGTCGTCATGCCTCTGGCCCTAGAGTGGGGCCGATGGCTCCTGGCGGGTGGGTGGCCTCCCGACGTGGAGACCGGAGGGTGGGGGCTGAACACCATCGCCGGCGCACAACCCGCCAACTCGCCGCCTTTAGGTTCGGCCCGGTTCGGCCTGGCCCGGCGCCCGTGCCTCGGCTACCCGGCGATGTAGCCGACCTCGGATGGCGCGACGACGCGCCCCACAGCACGTGCCCGGTGTCCGGGCGGCCGCGCAGGTGCAGATCGAAGAAGGCCCGCACGGTCGCCCGCACGCCGGCCACCGCCCGGTCGGCGGGGATCGCGCCGATCTGCAGCGTGTCGCGGACCGGCTCGGGGACCTGCGGGGCGAGCGCCACGATGTCGGTGAAACAGTTGTGGTCGGCGTCCGCGAGGCGAAGGCAGCGGCGCCAGTCGCTCAGGTGCGCCCAGAACGGGGGCCAGGACCCGTCCTGCTGGTTCAGTCCGTCGTGGACGACCGTGTCCATGAGCAGGAACGGCCGGTCGAGGCCGTGCTCGACCACCGGCCCGTACAGCAGCGCCGTCCAGATCGATGCCGGCGCGCACCCGCTCGTCCAGGAACATCACCGACGCGGACGCCGCGCCGCCCCGGGAGTGGCCGAACGCGCCGACGCGCGTGAGGTCCAGCGCCCGGTGCAGTCCGCGGGAGGAGGGGGCGTCGCTCTGCGTCGGGGTTGCCGCCCCGCTCCAGTACGGTCAGTTGGTCGAGGACGAACCGCAGGTCAGCGGCCCGCACCGCGACGGCGGCCGTGCGGGCCTTGTCGCTCGCGTCGTCGGGACGGTTGACGACCACACGGCCGTCCGGGAACTCGACCTCACCCGAGTCGTAGGGATGGTCGACGGCGACCACGACGTAGCCCCAGGAGGCCAGTTCCTCGATGACCAGCGTGTTGAACGTGCGGTCCGCGTTGTATCCCGGCGAATGGATCAGCACCGACGGCGCCCGGGGCGAGCCGGGGCGCCGACCGCGCTGTGGGTCGTCGGGAGCGCGTAGCCGTCCACGGCGCCCCCGAAGCGGGCCTTCAGGGCCCGCTCGGCGCCGGACGGCAGCCAGGGCATCATGGTGCGGCCCCGCACGTCTGCGGCCGGGTACGTCACGGTCGCCATCACCTCCCGCGGCTGTCCCGACCAGGGGTCGGTCCGCGAGGGGTCGGCGAGGTGCAGCTCTGCGGCGCCACCGGCGAGCGGCCGGTCGGCCCGGCCAGCCGGAGGGGCGTGAGACCGGCTGCCACGGCCGGCGTGGACGCCGACAGCGGGACGGCGGCCGCCGCGGCCACTGCGAGACCACCGGCGATGAGGGAACGGCGATTCGGGCGTACGGGAGGCACTGCGCTCCTTCCGTGGCCGGACCCCAGGGGCGCACAGCGAACAGGTGAAGGGAACGCCATCGTCCGGCCTGCTGATCGTCAAGTCCCTTGCAGACTAGATCATTTGGCCGCGCAAGTCGGATCATTTATGGGCGACCTGGAGATCCCGGCCACTCACAGGAGCAGTCCGCCCGCCCGCCTCTACGCACTGCGCACCACGCGCGCTACGCAGACGAGGGGTTCCCTGGGGTGAGCGCAGGACGAGCAGGGTGATCTCGCTGGGTGCGAAGACGCGGAACGGCGGTCCCAGAAGCCGGTGCCGCGGCTGGTGTAGAGGAGGGTGCGCGTGCCGTGGCGGCTGAGGCCCGCGAGGGCGGGCTGACTCGAGGCCGACCAGGTGGTGGAAGGGCCAGATCTGGCCGCCGTGGGTGTGGCCCGAGAGCTGGAGGTCGACACCGCCGGCCGCCGCCCGGTCGACGAACTTGGGCTGAGTGGGCCAGGAGCAGCACGGGCAGGTCGGGGTCGGCGCCGTCCAGGGCTCCGGCGAGGTGGGCGCGGTGGCCGGCCAGCCCGGAGGACTCGGCGGTGACGTCGTCCACGCACGGCGACCACGAGGGTGCCGCCGCCGCGTTCGAGCGGCAGGTGGCGGCTGCGCAGCGGTTCCAGCCCAGCTCGCCCATCAGGTCGACCCAGCCCTGGGCCTCGCTGTAGTACTCGTGGTTCCCGGTGACGTAGACCCGGGCGTGGGCGGCCTGCACCGTACCCAGCGGTCGCTCTGGGCGCGGCGGCGTTCGGCCGTGCCGTCGGCGATGTCGCCGGTGTGGCAGACGAGGTCGGCCTCCAGGCTGTTGACCGTCTCGCAGACCCGCTCGACCAGCGGGCGCGGTCGAGCGGCCCGTAGTGGGTGTCGGTGATCAGGACGACCCGGGTGCCGTCCAATCCGGCGCCCAGACGGGAGTTGCACGTCGAGGCGGCGCACCCGCGGTACCCGGCGGGCCTCGAAGGTTCCCCAGGCCAGCAGGACGACGGCTACGCCGAGGACCGCCCAGGTGACGATCCGCGCCCGCTCTGCCGTCGCCGACGACCGGCCACGCTCAGGGCCAGGCGCAGCGGATGCCGAGCAACACGGACCAGGTGAACACGATCCAGCTCGAACCCAGCAGGGTGTCACCGACGATCGCCGCCCGGTCCTGCTGCCGTCGGCCGTGCCCTGCGCACCATCGCGAGCGGCATCGTGATCAGTCCGGCGACGAACAGCGCGGTGCCGCCCAGCGTGACGGGAGGGGCCAGTGCTGGCCCGCGTACAGCAGACCCAGCAGGGCACGGCCCACAGCAGGACGGGCGCGATGAGATGAAGCGCATCAGGCGGCGCGAGGGTGCTCTGTTCGCTCGCCTGTCCTGCACTGTCGGCGGGCCGGGTCTCGCTGGTGTCGGTCACGCTTTCCTCCATGAGTAACCGCTGCCGTCGCGCGCACTTTATCCGGTCGGCCCAGAAGCCGTTCGGCGGCCCCGGGCGTCCAGCGGCCCGCACCGCCTGCGCGGTCGGTGGTTCTGCCAGGAGCAGGGGAGGGTCAGGCGGCGAGGACCAGCCTCCCACCGTCGCCAGCGCGCCCGCCGCGAAGGACAGGGCCGCCATCCGCTTCGCATTGCGCACGTAGCCCACGCGCGTGCGCGCGCTCCTGCGGACCGCCGCCTTCGTTCCCAGGTGGACGCGCTTCGTGTTCTGCGGATCTAAGACCATCGGGTACTCCTCGCCGACCACGTGCGCGGGGCCGACCTCGGCACCCTTGTCGTGGTGAGCGGTGCCCTGCGGTGACGGGAACTCGTAGCGGGCGTGCGCATAGCCCTGTTGCCGAACGGCATCCCGCGAACGCCGTCGTCTGCACCGGGGTGGGTGCACGGCTGGGACTCCTGGCGGTGTTCGTGGTGGTGGGCGTCATCGCGGGGCTCGTCGACTACGGGACGTACCGGCTCGATGCTTCCGGCGTTCGGAGGATGACGGCAGCCCCGCGACCGCCTGCGCGAACCTACGCGGAACCGAGCCCGCGCACCCACTCGTCCGCCTTGAGGACCTCCGCCCACTGCGGGAACAGCCGCTCCGTGAGGACCCGATGCACCTCGGGATCGGGGTCCAGGCAGGCGTCATCGAGGACCGTCAGCCGAAGTCGAGGTCGTTGGCCTGGCACAGGTGGACAGGACGACGGCGCTGGTGGCGTATGCCGGTGAGGACGAGACTGTCGATGCCGCCTGACCTGAGCACCATGTCGAGGTCACTGCCCGTGAAGGCGCTCGCCCGCCTCTTGGTGACGACCACGTCCCCGGGCTCCGGTGCGACCTCGGGATGGATCGCGGTGCCGGTCTCACCTTCGACGTAGAGCCCGGCCCCCGCGATGGCGGCGAGTGGCTTGTTGCGCGTGCCGACCTCTGGATGGCGGGCGAAAGGCGATGACGACGTAGATGACGGGGATCTCCGCGGACCTGGCCGCATCGATGGCCCGCCGCAGGCGCGGCAGGTATCCCGAGCCGCCGTCGTCCACGGCGTCGACGATGTCACGTTGAACGTCCATCACCAGCAGGGCCGGTCTCATGCGGAACCTCCATGTTCATCGCGCTCAAGTTCTCAGCCACGCACGGCAGCGTTGACAACCAAGTTCTCGGGCCCGGCGTGCAGAGCCTGCTCACCCGCCGTGGCGGGCCGCCGCGTGCTCGCGAGCCACCGAGGCGGCCTCTCGGACCGGCCCCCGGTGGACGGGCCGTGCCCCGGAAGCAGCACGTCCGCGTCGACGCCCTCGATCAGGTCCAGGGACTCCAGAGCCTCGGCCCGGCTGCTGTGGAACATGGTCGGCAGGAGCTGCGGACCCTGGATGCGGGACGTGGGTGAGCCGTCACCAGGGCATCGCCCGTGACGAGGATCCCGTGCGCGGGCGGGTGGTAGGCGCAGTGCCCACGCGTGTGCCCCGGCGTGTGCACGGGGACGGGGGAGCGCGGGCAGATCGAGGGGCCCCTGCAGTGGGATAGGCCTGGGGCTTGGCGACCGGGACGTGACGGGTCCCGCCGGAACGCAGCGCGTGCACGGCCCAGGGAGAACCCCGGACGCCACGCCCTCGCGAGAATCTGCCCGACGGACACCTGGTCGAGGAAGTCACGGCGGGCGTGCGGACTTCGGCCTCGTGCATGAGGACCGGCACGCCGTACTCGGTGCTCAACAGCTCGGCGGCACCGATGTGATCGTTGTGCGCATGCGTGACCAGGACGGCTGACACGTCCCGCGGGTGCAGCCCGACCTTCTCCAAGGAGGCCAGGACGGCCTCCTGGTCGCCGGGGTAGCCGGTGTCGATCAGCGTCCCGCTGTCGCCGTCCTTGACGATCACCCAGTTGGTGTTGCTGCCCGTGACGGCGTAGACGTCACTCGTCACGCGTACGACAGCGTCATCGTGAAGGGCTCTCGGCATGGAAGTGCGGGTCCTCTCGTGCAGGTGCCACGGGTTCGGGTGGCGGTCGGGTAGCGGTGCCCGGCCCGTCAGGGCTTGCGCTTCGACCCCTATGGTCAGACGCGCCGGAAGGAGGCTGGACACCGCAGTTGATGTCGGAGCTTATCCACTCCACCGCGTGGGTGGGACGCCGAGCCGCGCCCCACGAACTCCCGCACTCCGCAGCCGGGGTGGGGCCTTCCCACTCCGGCCCAGGGGGCTTGTCGGCGTGCCCGCGTCCGGCGCCACATGATCGCAGCTGTCCGTACGAGCAATCACGACGGAAGGCGGACAGGTGAAGGCGCGGATCGGGTACGCGGCATGGACTCGTGGCGTGGTGCAGTTCTTCGTGGTGCACGCGAAGGCGGAGGCGGCGTGGGCGAGAGACCGTACAGCTGGGCCCGGAACAACATCAGTGACTTGGGAACGCCCACTGCACGCACTGCGGTCCGACCCTGAACCGCGCTACATCTGCTCCCCGGAGCACGGCAGCTGATGAACGCCTCGTTCGTCGTCCTCGGCGTACTGCTCGTCGTCGGCGTCGCGCTGACCGGCAGTGCGGTGTGGCGCAGGGGCAAGATCGCCGTAGCGGCCACGGATCCGCTGGCCGGGGCCGGCGCAGGGTTCGTGCTGGCGGGACTGGCCTGCCGACGTCAACGAGAACCAGCACGTCCTGGGCGCCCTCCTCATCATGGGAACGGGCAACGTCGGCCTCGTCCTCGCGGGGTTCGGCCTGGCGGAGCAGGTGCGACCGCCGCTGCGGTGGGGCACCAGCGTCCTGGGCGCCACCGCGATCACGGCTTTGGCACTGTTCCTCTCGCACCACTACCTCGGCCTCGGGATGGGAGGCATGGAGAGGGTCGCCGCGTTCCCCCTCCTGCTGTGGGCTCTGGTCGCAGGAGCCCGCGGCCTCGTCCGGGCCGCCGGCGGCCACGTCGCGCGAAGCGATTCCTGCGGAGCAACTCGGCAGGGCCGGCTGAGAGTTCAGCCGACTCCTCGCCCCGGTCGTCCGTCCGCGCGGCTCTGGTACTGGAGACAGGCCGCTCGATCGGACGGCGTTGCGTGTGGGAGGCTCCCCGTGGATCTGAGGCTGCGCCTCCAGGCCCGACCTCGTGCACGCATGACACCGACTGGAGCCCACCTGTGAGCAGCAAGCAACCCGCCCTCCGTCTGATCGTGACCGGCGGCGGGACCGGTGGCCACACCTACCCCGCGTTGACGGCGGTGCGCACTGCTCCAGGCGCGCCTGGCCGCGGAGGGCCGGGGGCTGGAGACGCTGTGGGTGGGCAAGGCCGACAGCCTGAGGAGCGGGTCGCGGCGGGCGAGGGGATCGCGTTCACCCCGGTCGCCGTGGGCAAGATCCGCCGCTCGAAGAACCCGATCAAGATGGCGTCGCCCGCGAACGTCGCGGACATGGGCCGCGTCCCGCTCGGCGTCCTCCAGGCCCGCCGCGCGATCAACTCCTTCGGCCCTGACGTGGTGTTGGCGACCGAGAGGTACGTGGCGGTGCCGGTCGGTGTCGCGGCGACCCGGCTGTGCCGCGTCCCGCTGGTCGTCCATGAGCAGACGGTTCGCCTGGGCCTGGCCAACAAGACTCTCGCCGGCGCCGCCAGCGGTGTCGCGGTGTCCTCGGAGTCGACGCTGCCGCTGCTGCCGGAGTCCGTCCGCAGGTCGGCGGTCGTCACCGGAAACCCGGTACGCCCCGAGGTGCTGACCGGGCAGGGCGACAAGGCCATCGAAGCGCTGGGCCTGACCGGCTTCGACCGGCGGCTGCCGACCGTGTACGTGACCGGCGGCGCGCAGGGCTCGCTGCAGATCAACCACCTCGTCCGTGATCTGCTGCCCTGGCTGCTGGGCCACGCGGACGTGATCCACCAGTGCGGGCCCGACCACGTCGAGGACCTGCGCCGCGCCGCGGCAGCCCTCCCGCCGGAACTCGCCGCTCGCCACCACCTCACCGCGTACGTCGGGTCCGAACTGCCCGACGTGCTCGCCCTGGCCGATGTCGTGCTCTCACGCAGCGGCGCGGGCACCATCGCCGAACTGACCGCGCTGGGCAAGGCGTCCGTACTGGTGCCGCTCGCCACGTCGGCCGGCAACGAGCAGGCACACAACGCCGCGCATCTGGAGCAGGCCGGAGCCGCCGTGGCGCTGATCGGCGAGGTGACGGCGGAGCGGCTGCGCGAAGCGGTCACCCCGCTGCTGGCTGATCCCGACCGACGCGCCACGATGGCCACACAGGCCCGCACGCACGCGGCCGCCCGGACGCGGCCGAGCGACTGAGTGGATCTGGTGCTGTCCGTGGCTCGGCGTTAAGGGCGGCGCTGGCGGGCGGGGCAGAACGAGAGGCGACCCGTACGTGTTCGACTTCGGAATCGCTGACTACCGGCCGGAGTGGCGCAGCGGCTCTCCACTGTCCTGGAATCTTCCGGCTCACGCCTTCGCCGGTTGATCTCCCGGCCGCTGACGCACGCTTGGCTGGTCTGGGACCTCCGAGACGACAGAGTGGTTCACCGACTGCCCCGTGCTCCTCGACTTCGGCGGAGAGCAAGTGGAGGTGAGCCACTTCAAGTTCGGCGATCTGTCGATCACCTGGAACACCATCAGCCCTGACAAGCCCGGTCGGTGGCCAGGCTTCGACCTCCAATGGCGCCATGATGTGCGCCCTGACCTCTGCGCGCTCCAGGGCCAGCTCCTGCAAGACATCGAGCTTCTCGAGTGGGCCGGTGACGATCCGGCCCTCGACACAGTCGCCGTGAGCTTCGTCTTCCCGAGACCTCTCTGACCATTTTCAATGCGCTCGACGAGAACGGGTTGGCCATCGGGCTCCCGATCTCCGCTACCGCCGTCATTCGCTTCGACAAGCGTGAAGTGATGAGTCGTGCTTCGGGTCGGGAGAACACTCTGCCCTCTGTGTGACTTTTCGCCGGACTTCAGCAGCGTTATCGATGTCGGAGCGGTCAGCAATGATGTGGCGGTGGGCGATTTCGATGGGTTGATCAGCCGTGCTGCAGCCGCAGCGGCGGGAAGCGAGCTGTTGCGGGTTCCGGTGACAGCCACTGAGTTGGCGGACGCCGAGCGAGCACTGGGATTCAGGCTGCATCCCTGCTCGCAGCCCTCTACTTGAGGGTGGGCAACGGAGGCTTCGGACGGACGACTCCGTGTTGCCGCTGTGCGGTGAGCCGGACGGATTTCGAGTCGTCGGTCGTGCAGGGAGTACCAGGCCAGGCTTCCACCGGAAGACGCGACGACCTGGTGGGCCTGGCCCAAGGACGTCGTGCCGGTGCTGGACTGGGGCTGCGCGATGTTTGCGTGTGTGGACTGCCGCACCGAAGCGGGGACAGTGCTCGCTCTTCGAGCCCAACGCCATCAGGGATCAGGACGTTTCGACGGGGTGGTTCGTCGAAGCAGGCAGCCTTGAGGACTGGCTGGAGACATGGCTGGACGGGCGCGGCTGGTACGAGGAGGGCACCGGCGCCGGCCCGGCCAAGGATCGATGGGCGGAAGCCTCCGAACGGTTGTGGCCGGGCGTCTCGTGACCGTTGCGTGGGGCTCACATCGGGGCGGCTGCGTCCTACCGACGGACCGCTGAGATCAGTCCGCCGGGCTGCTCCTCGGGCTGTGGCGTGGTGCTGAGCGGGCGGCCATACGCGGCGGCGCGTTCGCGCAGGGTGTGGCAGGAGGCTTCCCAGCCGTGTCCGGCCAGCCAGGCGACCGGGTCGTCGGGCATCTCCAGACCCACATCGACGCAGCCGATCCCGGCTCGGCGCGCGTGCCGAAACGCTCGATCACGCCGCGCGAACCCAACGTCAATCCCATCCGGCTCCCCGGCGCCGACTGCGCGCTGATCCGGGAGCCAGCAGCAGTTCCACCGCGTCCTCGGGCAGGTAGATCAGCAGCCCTTCGGCGATCCACACGGTCGGCGCCGCCGGATCGTGCCCCGCGGCGGTCAGCGCGCCCGGCCAGTCCTCCCGCAGATCCACCGTGACGGCGATCCGTTCGCAGCGCGCCTCGGCCCGCTCCTGGCGCAGCACCGAAGCCTTGAAGTCCAGCGGCTCGGCGGTGTCGACCTCGAACAGTCGGGTGCCTCTCGGGCCAGTCCATCCGGAAGGCCCGGCTGTCCATACCGGCGCCGAGCAGCACCACCTGCCGGATCCCGGACGCGGACGCCTCCCGCAACAGGTCGTCGAGGAACTTCGTCCTGATGACGATGGAGGTGGCCACACCCAGTCGACGGCGTCGCTCGACCTCGTCACCGGGCTGCGGCGGCGGCGAGGAGGCGCCCAGGCCACCGGCGGTGGCGAAGGCCCGGGCCAGTGGATCGTGGAACAGTGCGTTCTCGCGCTCGGTCTCCCGCGCTCGCACGGGCCACACCGCCGTAGCCCACACGCCCGACGGCTGCACCCTCGCTCCCGCTCCTGCGCCTGCTCATCAGTCACCGAGCCAGCCTAGATGACCTGGATACGGCGACTTCTTCGGCCCGCAGCTCTGCGCGCTCATCGGGCACATGGCGGAGGAAAGATCGTTCCTGCGTGTTCATCAGGTGACCGCGGCGCGGACTGCCCCTGCCTCCGCGCCGTACCAGGACAGGCTTGCGGCACCGCACACCGATCAATGGAGCTCTGCATGCGTCTTCGTACCACTGTGCCGCCGCCTCGGCGCGCTGGCCTGGCCATCGCCCTGCCGACGTCCGCGAGCGCCGCGACCGGCGACTTCTCCTACCGGTTCGTGGGCATGGACGGGAGCCCCAGTCGGTCACCCTCCACGACCCGGCCGGCGGCTGCATCCCCGTGGCCGAGGCCGCCGACCCGGCCTCCTCCGAACCGGCCTTCGCCCGCACAACGACACCGACGAATGGGTGATGGTGTTCACGGAGCCCGACTGCACGGGCGATTCCTGGACCCTGCGCCCGCACGGCAACCCCACCACCGAGAACCTCAAACTGCGCTCTCCGTCTACATCACCGGCAAGCAGCAGCGCTCGTAGGCTCGCGCGCCCGCATCGGGATCGCGGCGTCGTGGCTGGCGAACGATGCCAGGTACGACGCTCGGCGGCAGCCAACGGCGACTTCTGCCCCGCCCGGGGTGCATCGGAGTCGCCGGGATGCACCAGAACAGAACCGCGCCGCCGAGGAATCGCTGGAACTCCAGCCGGCCACGACCCTTTCGCTGCTCAGGGTGTCGGTGTCCGCGCCGAAATCGCTCGATACGCCACCCAAGAGGAACCAGCGTTCCGCCCCATGACAGCTCCCGATCTTCCTCCTCGCCTCGGCAGTCTGACCTTCCACGGCCCGCTCTCCGAGGCCCGTAGCCGAACGCATCGTCGCTCGTCTCGCCGACACCTCGCCCGCCACGGTCCTCGACATCGGCTGCGGCTGGGGCGAACTGCTGCTCGCGTGGTCGAGTCCGTCCCCGGATCCACGGGTGTGGGATCGACATCAACACCGAGGACCTGGCGAGGGGCCGGAACCTTGCGGAGGAACGCGCGGGCTCGGTGAGCGGGTCGAGTCACGTGGAGGAGTCGGCCCGCGGAACGTTGCGTGGACCGGCCGACGCGGTGTGCTCTGCGTGGGCGCCGGCCAGGCACTGTGCGATCCGGAGCGGCCGTGCACGATCCCGGTGTCGTCCTGCGCGAGCTGCGCCGTCTCGTGCGCCCGGGCGGACGAGTAGTCTCGGCGAGGGCTTCTGGGAGCGGACTCCGACGGACCAGGAACTCGTGGCGATGTGGCCCGGGGCGCACGAAGGTGACCACCTGCGCCTGGGCGGGCTCGTCGACCTTGCCGTCGAGGCCGGTTTCCGGCCGGCCTGGATCGAGTCGGCGAGCCAGGAAGAGTGGGAGGAGCTCGAGTCCGGCTACCGCCATGACACGGAACTCTGGCTCGCCACGCACCCGGACCACCCCCAAGCCGCCGAGACCGCGACCGAGTCGACCGCCAACGATCTTCCTGGGCCAACGGCTACCGCAACGTCCTCGGCATCACGTACCTGACTCTCGTGCCGGTCACGAAAGGCTGAATGCTGCGGAGGCATGACGTGGCGGCCAGGTCGGCACCGACAGCACCGGGGCGCTGCTCGACGGCACCAAGGCCCAGACTGCGCAGACGATGGGCAACGTGTTCACCGTCGTTGCCCTGACTGAGACCCCGGCCGCTGACACGTGTGCGAGCCAGAGAGCCACGTGGTGCTCCAGAGTCAGCCACAGACTCGCCATCGCGCGCCGGCAACCGGTGGTGCGGAAGCGGCAGTCGGCAGTCGACCACCGGGCACTGGACTCTGGCTTCCGGTCCGTCAGTTGCTGAACGCCAGCCTCATGCCGAAGACCCCGATGACCGTCCCGGTGATCCGGTCCAGGAGACGGCGGGCCTGTGGCTTGCGGAGCCATCCCTGTAGGACGCGGGCGCAGCCGATGGGGACGGCGGACCAGAGCAGACCGATCAGGACGTGGACCGCGGTGAGCAGGAGGCCCATGGTGAAGTGCGCCGTGCCCGGTGGGATGAACTGCGGCAGCACGGCGACGTAGAAGCGCCCATCTTCGGGTTGAGGAGGTTGGTGAGTGCTCCCTGCCGCCAGCCGCCGCCGAACGAGTCGGCGGCGGCGCCTGGGGCGGATGCCTGACTCGCATCGTCCGTGTCCGCTGGGGGCCGCCCGCGGAAGGTGTCGCGCAGCATGCGGGCCGCCATCCAGATCAGGTAGGCGGCGCCGATCCAGCGCAGTGCCGTGTAGGCGAGATGGGAGGCGGTGAGAAGGGCGGTCACCCCGAGGGAGGTGAACGCACCCCACACCAGGGTGCCGGTCTGGATGCCGGGGACCACTCCCCAGGCCCTCCTGCGCCGGCCGAGGGCCGAGGTGCGCAGGATCAGCGCCGTGTCGAGTCCGGGAGTCAGAGTGAGGAGCCTACTACCGGGGCGAAGGACCAGAGGGCGGAGCTTATTGCCATGGAGTGCCAGGTTACCTCGGCTGATCGCCTGCCTGGTGAGCGGGTGTGGTTCGACGTTCTTTGGCTGGTAGCCGGCCGCCTCACGCGGGGCGGTGGCGTCAGGATGAGCGTTGCGCCAGGTTCTCCAGGACGGTCACGGCACGGTCGGCGTGTTCGTAGGGGATGAACAGGTGGTCGTGGTGGAACCCGGCCACGACGTTGCAGCTCAGGCCCGCGTCGGCGAGCTCCGTCGAGACCGCGGCGGTGAGTCCGATCGCCGCGAGCGCGGAGTGGATGCGCAAGGTGATCCAGCCGGCCACGTAGTCGTACGCCAGACCCGCCGCGTCCGCCTCCTCGCGCGGTACGACGAGGGTCAGACCCTCGCGTTCAGTGACCGTGACCACCGGGGAGACGCCGGACGGCACACTGCCCTCGACGGTCGTGAACACGTACTGGCCCGCGTTGAGTTCGGGGCGCATGCCGCTCAGCAGTTTTCCGAGATCGCTCTCGCCCGTCATGTTCTCCACCCTTCTCTTCTGCGTTTCTCTTCTTCTCTTCATCTCGGCGTGGTGCTGAGTGGCCCTCGTCCTCCTGGCCCCCATCGTCCTCCTTGAGCTCCGTCGAGCCGGGGCGCAGGCCGCCCTGGCCTTGGGCGACGACCCGCGTCTGTTCAGCGCTGCTCGGTCGGCGTCGTGTCCGCCTCCCGGAACGCGAGCCGGAACAGTGCCCGCCGCGGCGCCGCCTCTGCCGTGAGGCGGGCTCCGTGGGCCTGGGCGATCTGGCGGGCCATCGCCAGGCCCAGGCCGGATCCGGGCGGCGCGCGACGCCTCGGCGCGGTAGAAGCGGTCGAAGACGTGGGGGAGTCTCGGGGGCGATGCCGGGCCGTGGTCGCGGACGGTCACGTCGCTGGTGGACAGGGCGACGTCGACGTCCGCGCCGGGCGGGCTGAACTTCGCCGCGTTGCCGAGGAGATTGGCCAGGAGCCGGGAGAGGCGGGACGGGACGCCGGGGAGCGTCGTCGTCAGCGCGCTGCGGGGCCACGGTCAGGGTGAAGCCGACCTGGGGCCAGTGGGCTCGCGCCGCGTCGACCGCGTGGGTGACCAGCGGGGCGAGTGCCACGTCCTCGACCAGCGCCTGGGGCGGTCCTCGTCGCGAATGGCCAGCTCGATCAGGTCGTTGACGAGGGAGGTGACCTCGTGGATCTGGCGGCGCAGGGACGTGGAGGCGCGGTCGCGCTGGGCGGGTGTCAGGCGTTCGGCGCGGCGGGGAGCTCGGCGTTGGTGCGCAGCGCGGTGAGCGGCGTGCGGAGCTCGTGGGAGGCGTCCGCGACGAGGCGCCGGCGAGCAGTCACCGAGTCCTCCAGTTCGCCCAGCATCGTGTTGAACGAGGCGGCCAGGCGGGCGACTTCGTCGCGTCGGCCCTGCGGCAGGTCGATGCGCAGCCGGGCGTCGTGCGTCGCCGCGATCCGCTCCGCCGTGGCCGTGAGGTGCTCGACCGGGGCGAGGCCGCGCCGTGACACCCAATACCCGCCGGCCAGGGCGAGCGCGACGCCTGCGCGCGCTGATCACGGCGAGCATCACGGTCGCCTGCCGCAGCGACTTCGTCGTGGTGTCGAACGCAGCGCCACCTGGAGGGCCTTGTCCTGGCCCGCGGTGTACGGCGTCGTGAGCATCCGTACACGCGTGCCCCTGGAGGGTGAGGTTCGTGTAGTACGGGGCGTGCGTGCCCGCGGCGACCTCGCGGGTGGTGTCCGTGACGGGCAGCAGATACGGCTGCGGATCGTCTGGCCGCGTCGGCCGGGACGAGCTGGGCGCAGGCGGGCGCGGCCAGATAGCGGCACTCGGCGGCCCGAGTACGCCGGGCGGCTCGTCGCGGTTCTGTTCGGGTGGCCAGGGTCGCGGCCTGGGTCAGCTGGAGGTCGAGCTGGTGGCCGAGCTCGTGGCGGATGACGGCGTACGCGGCGGCGCACACGCCCAGGGTGATCAGCGCGACGGTGGCGCAGGCGAGCAGCGCGAGGCGGGTCCGCAGCGGGAGGCGGCTCACGGCGTGCCGAGCCGGTAGCCGACACCGTGGACGGTGTGCACGAGGCGTGCCTCGCCGGGCGTCTCCAGCTTGCGCCGCAGATAACCCACGTACACGGCGAGGGAGTTGGAGTCGGGCCCGAGTCGCGGCCCCACACCGTCTCCTGGATGACGCCGCGCGGCGAGCACCTGTCCGGCGTTGCGCACGAGGACCTCAGGACCGCGAACTCGGTGCGGCTGAAGTCGAGCGGGCGTCCGGCGCGCTGTCCCGTCCGCGTCGCCGGGTCCAGGACCAGATCGCCGTACGTGAGGGTGCGGGAGTCGCCGGCTTCCGGTCCGGGAGCGGCGCGGCGCAGCTGCCCGCACCCGCCGCCAGCTCGTCCAGCGCGAACGGCTCACGCAGGTAGTCGCCGGCGCCCGCGTCCAGAGCCGTCCACGCGCTCGGTCACCGAGTCCAGGGCGGTGAGGACGAGGACGGGTGCGGTCTCCTATGGCGCGGATCCGGCGGCAGACCGCGAGTCCGTCGAGGACCGGCATCATCACGTCGAGGACCACCGCGTCCGGTTCCCGGCGGGCCAGTGCGGACAGCGCCTGCTGCGCCCGTCGGCCGCGGTCGTGACCCGGTAGCCTCTCGACGGTCAGCGCGTCCGCGACCGCCGAGCGGACGTCCGGGCCGTCGTCCACGACAAGGATCCGGGCCGCCTCTGTCCTGCGCACTTCCTGCTGTCGCTGGCACAAAGGCTGCCAAAGCCGGCTCTTAAAAGTCTCTTAGACCACTCCGTGACGCTCTCTCCTGTCATGAGAAGCAGCTCTGACGAGACCGCCTCGCGAACACCGCTGTCCGTCGTCATCGGCGCGGGCGGCACCGGCGGCCACATCTATCCTGGTCTCGCCCTCGCCGACGCGCTGCGCCGGGCCGTCCGGACGCGGTGATCTCGCTCGTCGGCACCGAACGCGGTCTGGAGACCCGGCTGATACCGCAGGCCGGGTACCGGCTGCACACCGTCGACATGATCCCCTTCGACCCCGCGCTCGGGGCCCGCCGCTATCTGCTCCCGGCGGCGCTGATGAAGTCGGGCGCGCAGTGCCGGGCCATTCTGCGCGAGCAGGGCGCGCACATCGCCGTCGGCATGGGCGGCTACCCCAGTGCCCCTGCCGTCGTCGGCGCCCGCATGGCCGGCCTGCCCAGCCTCATCCACGAGTCCAACGCGGTCCCCGGCCGGGCCAACCGGTTCGCCGCACGCCTCACCCGCACATCGCGGTCGCCTTCGACCGCAGCCGCGCCCATCTTCCGGGCGGAGAAGGGGCGTTGACGACGGGCATGCCGATCGCGGCGTCCTCGCCACCCTCGACCGGACGGCCCTGCGGGCTTCGGCCCGGGCCGCGCTCGGCGTCCCCTGACGGCGCCCGGCTCGTCTCGTCAACGGTGGCGGCAGCCTGGGCGCGGCACGGCTCACCGAGGCGTCGGTGGGCCTGGCGGCACGCTGGCGCGGACGCGACGACGTCCACCTGCTCATCAAGACGGGCCCGGCCGCCCTGGAGGACACGCGCCGCCGCCTCCTCGGCACCCCGGCCGTCGCCGTCCCCTACCTCGACCGGATGGACCTCGCCTACGCCGCCGCCGACCTGGTGGTGTGCCGCGCCGGGTCCGCGACGGTCGCCGAGCTCGCCACCACGAGGGTGCCCGCGGTCCTCGTGCCCTATCCGCATCGCGCCCGGCGACCACCAGACCCACAACGCCCGGGTGCGGTCCGACGCAGGAGCGGGCTGCTGCTCGCCGACGCGGACACCACCGCCGAGGCGCTCGCCGCCCTCGCCGAACCCCTGCTCGCCGATCCGGCGCGACTCGCCGCCATGTCGGCAGCGGCGCCCGCAGGACTGCGCACGCCAGGGCGGCCGATCTCCTGGCCCGCCACGTCATCGAACTCGCAGGAACACAGAGGGAGTTGCAGTACTCATGAATGCCACGTCCAGTTGGGCAGACCGCACCGTTCTCGTCACCGGAGCGGAGGGATTCATCGGCTCGACGCTGGTCGACCTGCTGCTCGCGGAAGGCGCGGACGTGCGGGCCTTCGTCCACTACAAGCCGTACGCCGAGAAGGGCCATCTGGCCCATCTGCTCGACGACCCCCGCGTTCAGCTCCTCGCGGGCGACGTCCGTGACCCCGGCCGGGTGTCTGGACGCCGTCGAGGGCTGCGACACGGTCTTCCACCTCGCGGCGCTGATCGGCATCCCGTACTCGTACGACTCACCGGGCGCGTACGTCCAGACGAACGTCGTCGGAACGGAGAACGTGGCGGAGGCCTGCCGCCGCCATGCGGTGCGCCGCATGGTTCACACGTCGACCAGCGAGGTCTACGGAACGGCGCGCACGGCCCCGATCGACGAGTCCCACCTCGCTGCAGCCGCAGTCCCGTACTCCGCTTCCAAGATCGGCGCGACATGACGGCACTGTCCCACTGGCACGCTCTTCGAACTGCCGGTGACGGTGGTACGCCCCTTCAACACCTACGACCCCGGCAGTCGGCACGCGCCGTCATCCCGACCATCCTGGCCCAACTGCACGCGGGTGCACAGGAGATCAAGCTGGGCTCCCGCACGCCGACGCGCGACTTCACCTACGTGACCGACACGGCGCGCGGCTTCAGCGGCGGCCGCCGACTGCGACTCCGGGCCCTGCGGGTCCTCAACCTCGACCGGCCGGGAGATCTCGATCGGCGACTCGCCCTCGCGCTGATCGCGGCCTCCGGGCGCGACGCGCGCGTGGTGGCGGACCCGTCCCGGCTTCGCCTCCCTCGGGCAGCGAGGTCCACAGGCATAGCTGTCCGAGCAACTCCCGGGCGCGGGAGTGGACGGGCTGGGAGCCGCAGGTGTCGCTGGAGGACGGCCTCAAGCAGACGTCGGAGTGGGTGGCGGCGCACTTGCACCTAGTTCGCCCCGGACCGCTACCAGGTCTGATCGAAGTCTCTCAACTACCGTCGCGGTGACATCGGTTCGGATACGGCGGATGGCCGGATTCTGAACCTGGCGTCCTCGCGATTTTGGAGACCGCGCGCGCTCGACCGCCGCGCCACACCCGCCACTGGGCATGAGGTTACCCGCCGGCACCCGCATCGCGCTGCCCCTCGCACTGGGCGATGATGTCCCGTCAGTACAACTCCTGTGGGGGGACGATGAACCATCGCACCAATTCCTTCTCGCGGCACTGCTCGCCGCCGCGGCCCTCGCACTCACCGCCTGCACCGCCGACAACACGCCGGTCGAGGCCGAAGCCCAGGCGGGCCCGACGAAGTCCGCCGCTGCGCCGTCTCGACGTGAGCACCGCGGAGCGGGCGGCCCACATCCCGCCGGAACCGACCGGTCAGGAGCGCGCATCGCTGCTGAAGATCCTCACGCCGCGGCCAACCCCGACATCGTGAAGTACGAGGACAAGGCCGTCGACGCCGCCCGCAACCTGCGCGCGGCCATCAACGGCGGTGCGGGCAAGCTGGATTGGTCGGCCGGTCGGCGCTTCACGTACAAGGACGTGACGACGCCGACCGCGCAGGGCGCGCAGATCAACTTTGACTCGCTCAGGCCGAGCAGGTTCTGTCAGTCCTGATCCGTGCGGGGCAGGATGCCCGAGCGGTCCGACGAGCGCGGCCCGGCCGGCGAGGGCGCCGATCGGGCCGCGGTGCGTGGTGGCGCGCGTCAGGCGGTCACCGCGGTCTTCGCGGTGCGCGTCATGCGGAGCGCGGAGACCAGAAGAAGACGCCGCCGAGGTGAAGCTAGCGTAGCCCGCGAGGCTGCTCAGTGAGGCGTCGTCGCCGCCGGCCTGGGCGATGAACGAGGCGCCGGCGAGCGTGGAGATGGCGCCGCTGGCGATCATCGCCCACTGGCCGCCAAGACCGCGACGCGGAGAGCGCCGACGACGAGCTGGATCGAGCTCCTGTCGTGATGGCCCTCCAGGCGCCCCAGACCCGCAGGACCGCGGACAGTGCCGGAGGTGGCGGCGAGTGCCAGGCCGATGCCGGTCATGCGCGCTCAGCGCGATGTTCAGGTGCAGTGCGGAGCGGGCCGCCGTTCGCCTTGGCGGACCGGACGTCGACGATCGCGGCCGCCGCGTCGAACGGCGGGTAGATCACCAGCAGGGTCACGCTCGGCGGGCCCAGTCTCGAGGCGACGCTCGAGAAGAGGAGCCCGGCCCACACCGCGGCGAACGCGAAGCGCAGGAAGCTACAGCTTGCGCAGGTACCGCTGGCGCCGGGAGTGGTGGAGACGCGATGAGGGTGTCCATGGGAGTGCCTTCCTGGGGTGGGGCGAGGATCCGGCTCTGGCAGCGCGCGACCGTGGCAATCCGTGCCAGGAGAACGTTCTGTCTCCCTAGAAATGATGCGCTCGCACTGGCCACTCCCGATCAAGCACCGAACGTTCTCCCCGTGTTGCGTAGAGTGGGGACATGACGCGGACCACCACCCACAACGGCGGCGCCGGCAAGACCTCGGAAGCGCGCACGCGGCTGCTCGGCACGGCGACTCCGGATCTTCTACGCGGAAGGCATCCACTCCAGTCGGCGTCGACCGGATCATCGCCGAGCGCAGGTGACCCGCGCGACGCTCTACCGGCACTGCTACCGGCAGGAGGACCTCGTCCTGGCCTACTCGACTTCAGGCCGACCAGATGATGCGCGGGCAGATCTCCGGCCCTGGAGGACGCCGGATCGGCGGTCGACGCGGTGCGCCGTCGCGAGGGCGACGCCACCGTGCGGCATCCGGTCCGAGGGGTTCCGGTGCGCGTCTCTCTCAACGCGGTGTCCGAGTACCCGGATCCGGCCCATCCGGTCTCCAGGCCGCACTGCGGCACCGGCAGTGCCCTCTCGACGACCGCCACGGGCCTGCTGGCGCGCATCGGTGACGCTCCCTGCGGACGCCGATGGGCGCCACATGGTCATGCGCTGAGGGACGGCGCGATGGTGGCGCGCTGCCTGTTCGACGCGGCGCTGATCTCCGAGACCTTCCTGCGGGGAGTCGAAGGCATCGTGCAGAGCCGGGTGCGGGCGGCGCCGTCGGTCGGCTGAGTCGGCGGGGCGAGAGGGTCGGCTTGGTAGCTCAACGCCGCCTCGCGCTCGGCTCTCCTCGTCAGCCGGCCCGGCTCGGCGCCGCGACGCCAGTGAGGCGTTCGGCCTCTGCCCACAGGCGCGCCGCGACGGACCTGTCCCGCGCGCTGCGGCGCGCGGGAACCGCCTTGGTCGGGCCGACCATGGCCCAGCGCGGGCCGTAGTAGCCGCCGGGCGTGGTGTCGGGGCTGGTCGCCGCGTACAGGAGGGTTCCGCGCCCTGCTCCGGGCCCTGGGACGGCACGATCTCGTACAGGATCGTCGACTCGAGGAGGCCGGGGCGGCCGCCGTTCAGGGTCGGGCCGGACGTCATCAGGTTGGTGCGGGTGTAGCCGGCGCGCGCCGGCCGACACCAGGGAGCCAGCCGTGTTCGGCGGCGAGGTCGGACAGGTGCAGCATCGTACTCAGCATGTCGGCGAGCTTCGAGCGCTGGGCGTGTCAGCGCGGGTGCTGTAGCCGCGGGCCGACTGCAGGTCGTCGAAGTCGATGCGGGCCCGGTTCGCGGTGCCGCTGCTCATGAGTGGTGCCACTCGCGGGGCGGGTGCGGCGAGCGGCAGGCAGGAGTTTCTCGGACGGTGAGGGCGAACGGGCCGAGGAAGTTGCTGCCCAGCTGGAGTTCGAAGCCGTCGGTGGTCTCCGTGCGCTGGGGCACGTCTCGCTGACTCCGGCGTTGTTCAGGAGCAGGTCGAGCGGCCGGCCCTCGGTGATGAGGTCGCCGGCGAACGAAGCGGACCGATCGGTCCGGCCGGCTGGTCGAGGCGGCGTACCTCGACCTGGGCGCCGGAGATGCGTGGCGAGTGATGTCGGCGCGGGCCTGCTCGCCCTTGGCCGAAGTGCGCACGGCGAGGACGACATGGGCTCCGGCGCGGCCAGCCGCTTGGCGGCCTCCTTGCCGGTGCCGCTGTTCGCGCCGGTGACGACGGCGAGCTTTCCGCGCTGGTCAGACCTGATACATGGCGAACCTCGTTAAGTACTGGCGGTATCTTGTCTCCGTTCCACGGCAACGTACCACCGGTCACTTATCAAAGTACCGCCAGTCTGTAATATGGCTGCGTGACCTTCCAGCGCGCTCGCACCGATGAACAACGCAGTCAGCGACGGCGTCAGATCCTGGACACCGCGGCCGCGATGCTCACGGAGATGCCGGTCGCGAAGCTGAGCCTGAACGAGCTGAGCCGACGCGTGGCACTGGCCAAGGCCAACGTGCTGCGGTACTTCGAATCGCGCGAGGCTGTGCTCCTCGACCTCCTCGACGCCGAGATCCGGGACTGGATCGCCGAACTGGAGACGTCACAGACCGAGCGGTGACGCTGTCGGCGGCGGCACTGCACGGAAGCGCGCGGAGACCGGCTGGCCGACACGCTGGCCACCTCCATGGCGCGCCGGCCGGTCCTGTGCGACCTGCTCAGCGCCCAGGGCGCGGTCACTGGAGCACTGCCTATCTCCACCGAGGTCGCCATCATCGCTGCATCCGGCACAAGCGCGCGGCCCGGGACGCCCTGCGATCCCTGATCCAGGATCAGTGCTGCGCCACGTACCCGAACTCGGCGCCGGGGGCTGCCGCCGCACTCTCGTGGAATCGGCCCTGCTGATGGCCATGACGGCGTGGCAGTGCGCGCCCGTCGGACGCCATGCTCGCCGCGTACGCCACGGCCGAACTGGCGAGCATGCGGCTGGACTTCGGACCGACCTGGTCCGCCGGACGACGGCGGTCACCACCTCGGGCCTGCTCGCCCGGCGGGAGCCGTCGGCCTGAGCCGCGGTCTGTGACTTCTCGATCTTTCGGGCGCGATCGAGCAAGATGCGGGTCCGCCGCCGCTTGCGCGGAACGGCGGGACCCGATCTGAGGAGCATCGGCCGTGGTGTGCACCCGTGCGGACCGGCCTCTCACGTGGTTCACGGCCGTACGTCTGCTTGTAACGACGCGCGCAAATGCCACGTTCTGCCAAGGGTGCTCTGGTTGACGGGTCTCCACGACATGGTTTCGGGGCGGCTCACAGGAACCCATGTTCCGGGCGGCCGATTGTTTTCGAGGCGGTGCATCCGAGGACCGCCCACCGCCGGTAGTAACGGAAAACAGGTGGTCGCCCCAGACCCTGCTGACCTGCCTTGACCAGGCTCCCGCCGCGCCCCGGCTCTGTTCATTACGGGCTCTGCAAGGGGCGCTGGCGAGCTTGACGGCCCTTCGGGGATCTGAGGACACGACAGACACCCGGGGGAGGGGCTGCCTGGTTGCACGCCCGAGCCACCGCGCCCATGCAGGTCATCCGGGGCCGTGGGAATCGCATCGTCGCGCGTTGATGGGCGAAGGGGAGGTCGTCCCGCACGGGAGCTCGGATGACAGGGGTTCGATGGCGCGCTGCCCGGGGCGCGGGGCGCGGCACGCGGTGACCGTCGTTTCTCGCCGACCCGTTCGAGCCAGGTCAGGAGGGCCTCGCGGAGGGCGTCGGCCACCAGTGCCGGTGTGAGGTGAGGCCCGCGAGGTTGTCGAGTTCGTACGGGTCCGATGCCAGGTCGTACAGCTCGGTCTCGACGTAGTGGACGGCCGCCGCGTCGTGCCACGGATCCGCGTCCGGCGCCGTGACGACGTACTTCGCAGCGGTCCGTGCGCACCGCCCGCGCCACCTGGTCCTCGCTGATCTGAACGAGGACCTCGGGCCGTCGGCCGGGGTCCGTGCCGCCGCCGGTGAGCGGCAGGGAACGAACGGCCCTGGACGCCGGGCGGCGCTTCGACGCCGGCAGCGGCGAGCAGCGTGGGCATGAGGTCCGCCGTGCGGGCCGGATGCCGGACCAGTCCGCCGCCGGTGAAACCGGGCCCGTCAGGGCGAGCGGCACCCGGACCTGAGGCGTCGTCGCCCGAGCGCTTGTACTCGCCGTTGCGGGTGCGGAAGTGCGAGCCGTGGTCCGCCGTCCACGCGAGGACCGTGTCGTCCGTGAGGCCGAGGCTGCGCAGGGCGTCGCGGAGCCGGCCGACGCCTCAGTCACCCGCTTGATCTGGCCCAGGTATCCGGCCAGGTGCGGTGGGCGCGCCCTGGGGCGCGTGGAGGGGCTGAGCGCCGCGAGGTCGGGCGGCAGCCAACCATGCCCTGCTGGTGTGCGGTGCTGGCTGTCCGGCGCGGGATAGCGTCGGTCGGCGTTCTGGCGTGCGCTCGATGAGCGAGACGAACAGGAGGAGCGGGGCGGTCGCGGTGGTCGGCGAGGATCCGGATCGCTGCGCGTCGATCAGTGCGTCGGAGCGGTAGCCGGGCAGCCGCACCGGCCGGTCCGACGTGTCGTACAGGACGGTGCGGTACGCGTCCGAGGTGAATTCGAGGGCCTCGACGCGAGCCACTCCTGGTAGCCGCCCGCGCCTCCGCGGAACCGGACCCGGCCGTTCGGGGCTCCGGCCAGATGCCACTTGCCGATGTAGCCGGTCGCGTACCCGGCCGCCGCGAACCAGCCCGCGAGCGTGGGCAGGTCGGCGCAGCGGCAGCCCGTTGCGGTGCACGCCCGCGCGGTCGGCGGTCGGCCCGCTGCAGCGCCGAACGCGGCAGGCGCGCAGACCGGGTTGGGCGTGATCGCCTGCTCGATGAGGGTGCCTTCGCGGGCGATCCGGTCGAACTGTGGCGTCAGTCCGGTGGGTCCGCCGTGCACGCCGGTCGTGTCCCACCGCTGCTGAGTCGGTGAGGATGACGACGACGTCGTGCGGTCGCGGCGCAGCGGGGCTCACGCGGCGGCCGTCGGGACAGGTCGTCGGGGTGCCGGTCGCGGCGGTGGAGGCGCCGGACGCGATGCCGTGCTCCGGCCGGGCACCGACTCCGGGGACAGGAGCGTGACGTACGGCCGTCGACGCCGACTCGGCACGTCCCGCCGATAGTGACCGGGCCAGCTGAAACGCTCGTGGTCGTCGGAGTCGTCGACGCCGTAGTGCCGGGTGGCGCGGTTGTCCCAGATGGCGACGTCGCCGACGCGCCACCGCCAGCGGACGGTGTTCTCGGGGCGCTCGACGTGCCGCTGGAACAGCTCCAGCAGGTCGCGGGAGTCGCGCCCGGTGAGGCCCTGATCCGCTGCAGCACGAAGTTGCCGAGGAGCAGCGTGCGCTCACCGGTCTCGGGGTGGACGCGGACTGACGGGGTGCTCGGTCAGGAACTTGATCTTGGCGAACACGTCGCGAAGCGGGCGAGCGGTTCCGGTATTTCGCGTCGGGGCGCAGGGCCGCGTAGCCGTAGTCGTTGGAGTGCACGGCGCGCAGGCTCTCGGCGAGGTTCCGCAGCTGTTCCGGCAGGTTCTCGTACGCCGTCGCGGTGCTGGGCCCACAGGTGTTGCGCCGTACGGCGGATCGTGCGGGCGTGCAGGATCGAGAACGCGGTAGGCCGGGACGAACGTCACGTCGCTGTGCCACTGGCTGCAGCACGGCCGCCGTAGTCGAGTTGATGGGGAACGAGTAACGGCCGTCGGCGGACGGGACGGTGGGGTGCGCGACCGGGGTGCCCAGCATGGCGGCCGAGGCGCCTCGCGGAGCCGGTGTCGAGGTGGTCCTGGCCGCGGAAGAAGATCGACCTTGTGGGCGAGGAGGGTGTCGCGGATCTCGGTGACGGTTTCGGGGGACAGGTCCCCGCCGAGGCGGAGCGCCTTCGATGACGGCAGCCCAGCCGGCCGCTCGAGGTCCGGGCGACTCGTGAGGAGGTGCGGGTGCAGGAGTGGGTGCGGTGGTGGTCATGAAGGTGCCCTTTCGAGGGTCAGGTACCGATTCGTTTCTGAGGGCAGCCACCGCAGTGCGCGTGGTCCGCTCTGGTGGGAGCGCGCTGGTGGAGTGGATGCCGTCCACGTGTGCGGGGAGCCGCCGAGGGATCACGGTTCCGCGTCCCTCGGGAGTCAGCGGAGGCGACTCAGGGACAGGCGCGGGGACACGTCGTCACGGGCGCATGGGTCAGGCGCGTGGCAACCGGTGCCGGACAGCGTCAACCGTCGACCAGACCGCTCCGACGCCGGTCGCGACGCCAAGGAGGGCGCTGAGCTGGGGAGTTGACGGCCGAGGGGGTGAGCGTCCGTGGTCCGGTGAATCTCACGGCGCCGCACTGTTGGCGGCTCCGCGGCCGGTCGTGGACGCGTAGGCTGCGTGACCGCTCAGCCGCCCCGCCCCGCCGTCAGCCAGGGACCCCACGATGACGCAAGCCGACGAGACCACGGCCCCGCCGCCGCAGCCCCCGCGCATGGCGGGGGACGGCCGGCGGGACGCCAACGCCGCGACGGTGCTGCGGACCGTCCTCGACCACGGGCCCGTGGCGCGCGGCGGCGTCGCCCGGCTCAGCGGTCTCAGCCCCGCCGCCGTCTCCCGGCAGTGCACCGACCTGAGCAGGCGCGGACTCCTGCGCGATCTGCCGGAACTCGCGTCGGGCGGCACCGTCGGCCGGCCTCAGATACCCGTCGACCTGCACACCGGCGAGCTCGGCGGACCGCTGGCGGCGGGGGTGCACATCGGGGTGCCGGCCTCCACGTTCGGGCTGGTGGATCTGCGGGGCCGCATCGTGGCCCGGCGCACCTTCCGGCACGACGGCATCGACCGGAGGACGGAGCTGCCCGGCCGGGTCGCCCGCGAGCTGGGGGAGTTCCTCGCCGGACGGCCGCAGGGCAGGCCGCTGCTCGGGGTCGGCGCGATGCTCGGCGGCTGGGTCGACCCCGGGGCCGGGACCGTCGTGCGGCACGACGCGCTCGGCTGGCACCACCGGACGCTGGCCGCGGACCTGTCCCGCGCACTCGACCTGCCCGTACGTCTGGACAACCACGCCCGGGCCATCGCGCAGTCGGAGATCCTCTTCGGCCTGCCCGCCGCGCGACGCAGCCTCGTCCACCTCTTCGTCGGCAACGTCGTCGACGCGGCCCTGGGCATCGCCGGTGTCGTGCACCGGGGGCCGCGCTCCGGAGCCGGGGACGTCGCCCACCTTCCGGTGCCGGACTCGACCGTGCCGTGTGCGTGCGGGCGCACCGGATGCCTGGAGGCGACCGCGTCCGACACGGCGCTCGCCGCCGTGGCCGTACGGCGCGGCATCATCCCCGAACCGGACTCGATGCTGCTCTGGGACGCGGCGGCCACCGGCGATCCGCGCGCCGACCGGCTGCTGCGCAGCAGGGCCCGCGCCGTGGGCCGGGCCGCCGCGCTCCTGCTCGACGTGCTCGACCCCGACCTCGTGGTGATCACCGAGCAGTCGAGCATCCTCAACTCCGCCTACCTGGAGGAGATCCGGGGCGCCGCCGTCGATCACTCGCACGTCTGTGACGACCCCGAGCGACTCGTCAGTCCCCATGCCGGGCCGGGCGTGCTGCCGGTCGCGGCCGGGACGGTCCTGCTGAATCCGCTGTTCAGGAGCCCCTTGCAGGGGTGAGCTGCTCACGATGCGGACAGGGTCTGTTGACCGCTACCGATCGCCGCTGCCATATTGCTCGCGTGAATCCGGACAAGCGCCTCGTCTCCCGCAGGCACGTCGACCTCTGTCGACAGGCCAGCGCGGTCTGTGCCGCCGTCCGTCTCTGATTCCCCCGGCCTTCGCGCATCACCGCTGATCCCGGCTCGCTGAACTTCCCTGCCGCGTCCTGCCGTTGACGCTGCCTCCGGCTGCTTCCCGGCAGGACGCTCGTGGCTGCCTCCGGGCGGCCGGCTCGCGCCTTCATTCCTGTCGCAGCGGAACAAATTTCCGAGGAACCCTTCTCGACGCCTCCGCTCGCGCCCTTCCCTTCCGAGGCAGGCCCCACGATGACCGACCCCTCTCCCCGTCCCTCGCTCCCGAACGCCCCGACCCGCCGCACCACCCTCCGGGCCGCCGGAGGAGGCGCCGCGCTCCTCGGACTCGGTCTGGCCGGCTGCCGCTCGGCCGTCTCCGACAGCAAGTCCGCAGGCGCGGGCGGCACGTCCGACGCGCCGCGACGCGGCGGAACCCTCGACATCGCGATCAACGCGGACTTCACACCCGCCCTGCTGTTCACCCAGACCGGCCAGTCCCTCCAGAACCGCCTCGTCTTCAACACCCTGACCCGCTACGACGACTCCCTGCGCCCGCAACCGGAACTGGCCACCTCCTGGACGTACGCGAAGGACGGCCGCAGCATCACGCTCCGGCTGCGCGACGACGTCACGTACCACGACGGCCGGAAGTTCACCGCGGACGACGTCGTCTTCGCCGTGAAGAACCTTCAGAACCCGCTCAGAGCAGCCCAGTTGAGGGCCACGGCCCTCGCGGTCAGCGGATTCGAGAAGCGCGGCGACCACGAACTGGTGCTCAAGCTGAAGCACCCCGTCGCCAACCTCTTCGACCTCTTCGAATTCATGATCATCACCGACCCGGACTCCGTCGAACAGGCCGTCACGGGAAAGAAGCTCAACGGCACCGGACCGTTCAAGCTCGCCAAGTGGAGCCCCGGCACCGGCCTCAGCCTCACCCGCAACGCCGCCTACTGGCAGCCCGGCCGCCCCTACCTCGACCGCGTCGAACTCCGCGTCGTCGCCCAGGCCGAAGCCCTCCTCTCCTCACTGCGCACCGGCCAGTCGCAGCTGTCCTACGACGTGCCGGGCAAGACCCTCGCCTCCCTCACGTCCGACGGCACCCTGCGCACCAAGGAGTACGCGGTCGGCGGCGGCGCGGCCTACCTCGGCGTCAACACCACCGTGAAACCGCTCGACGACCCCACCGTCCGGCACGCCCTCGCCTGGGCCGTCGACCGCGAACGGCTCGTCAAGCAGACCCTCGGCGGCTACGGATTCGCCTCCGCCGCCCCGTGGCCCAAGTCGTCTCCCGCCTACACCGAGGCCAACCGCACGCACTACACCTACGACCCGGGCAAGGCCCGAGAACTCCTCAAGTCGGCCGGACACAGCAGGCTCGACCTGCCGCTCCTGCACGTCAACACCCCCGGCGAGACGGCCAACGCCGAGTCCGTCCAGTACGACCTGAAGCAGATCGGCGTCCACACCACCCTGGAGCCGACCGACCCGGCCGTCTCCCAGAAGAAGCTCATCTCCCAGGGGATGCCCGCCCTGTGGGTCCAGGGACACGGCTTCGCCCAGGTCCAGCCCTCCACGCTCGCCGTCAGCGCCTACCCCTTCAACGAGGCCAAGAACACCTCGAAGTACCGCTCCGAGGAGTACACCGCCATCGTGCGGAAGGCCTGGACCGGCACCGGCCTGAGCGGTTCCGCGAGCCGCGCCCTCTACCAGGAGATCTCCGACGTCCTGCTCGACGCGGCGTTCGTCATCGACCTGGCCGTCCGCGGCCGGGTCGAGACGTCGAGCACGAAACTGCACGGCGTCACCATCAACAAGTTCGCCTACCTCAACCTCGACAACGCCTATCTGGCGAACGGGAGTTGACGTGCCGCGCTACCTCCTCAAACGCCTGCCGTCCGCGCTGCTCGTGCTGGCCCTCGCCTCCTTCGTCGTCTTCTCGATCCTGCGGCTCATCCCCGGCGACCCGGCGAGCTCGCTGGCCGGACCCGACGCGAGCGCCGAGACCGTCGCCGCGATCCGCACCCGACTCGGCCTGGACGAACCGCTGTTCACCCAGTACGCGCACTGGCTCGGCGATCTCGTACGGGGCGACCTCGGCCCCTCCTACGCCATCGGCGGGGACACCGCGTCCCTCATCGGCGACGGACTCGCCGCCACCGCCCAACTCACCCTGGGCGCCCTGGTGCTGGTCGTCCTGATTGGCGGCGCCCTCGGCATCGCCGGGGCCACCGCGCGCCGAGGCTGGGTGCGCGGCACCGTACGCGCCGTGACCACCGGCGCGCTCGCCGTGCCGCCCTACGTCACCGGTGTGCTCCTGGTCCTGGTCTTCGCCGTCGGCCTCGGCGTGCTGCCACCCGGCGGCCACGCCTCCTTCCTCGACGCCCCCGACCTCGCCGTCCAGTACCTCCTGCTGCCCGCCCTGTGCCTGGCGCTGCCCAGCGCCGCGATCCTCGGCCGCTACCTCAAGGACGGCATCGAGCATGCCCTCACCGAGGACTACGTCCGCACCGCCAAGGCCGCCGGAGTCGCACCCCGGCGGCTCCTGTGGCGGCACGCCGTCCCCAACGCGCTGCCGCCCGTCGTCACCCTGCTCGGCATGCAGACCGGTCACCTCCTCGGCGGCGCCGTCCTGGTCGAGGCCATCTTCGCCTGGCCGGGCCTCGGCCGGCTCGCCGAACAGGGCCTCACCCGCCGCGACTACCCCGTCGTCCAGGACCTGCTGCTCCTCCTCGTCGCGGTCTTCGTGGTCGTCCAGCTCCTCACCGACCTCGTGTACGCCTGGCTCGACCCACGGATCCGCTGGGAGTGACCACCGAAAATGACCCTCACCACACCAACTCCCCACCAGAGCACGGCACGTGCGCGCAAGAGCCGGCGCTCCCCGTACCTGACGGCACTCGCCACCGCGCGCGGCCGCACCGGCCTGCTGCTCGTCCTGCTGGTCGCCCTCGCCGGAGTCCTCGCACCCGCCCTGTCCGGGCACGCCCCCACCGACCAGAGCGGTGACACACTGCTCCCGCCGCTCAGCGCGGGACATCCGCTCGGCACCGACGACCTGGGGCGCGACCTGCTCAGCCGCGTCCTGTACGGCATCCGGGCCGACCTCGGCATCATCGCGGTCGCCGTGCCGCTGGGCGCCGCAGCGGGCTGCGCCTGCGCCCTGCTGGCCGCCGTCCACCCCGTCGTCGACACGGTCGTCCAGCGCGCCTTCGACCTGGTGCTCGCCTTCCCCGGCCTGATCCTCGCCCTCGCCGTCACGGCGGTGCTCGGCCCCGGCCGCACCCCCGTGATCGTCGTGATCGCGGTGGCCGAGATCCCGGTGTTCGGGCGGCAGCTGCGGGCCGGGATCCTCGTCCAGCGCGGCCGCGAGTACGTCGTCGCCGCGCGCGTGGGCGGCACCGGGCGGGCCCGGCTGCTGACCCGCCACATCCTGCCGAACGCCACCGACCCGCTCATCGTGCAGCTCGCGGTCTCCCTCACCGTCGCCGTGTTCATCGAGGGCGCCATGAGCTTCCTCGGCGTCGGCGTCCGGCCGCCCGCACCGACCCTCGGCGGCGTCCTCAGCCAGTCCATGCCGTACCTGTCCCAGCACCCCAACTACGCCGTGGGCCCCCTGCTCGCGGTGACCGCCCTCGTCCTCGGCCTCTCCCTCCTCGCCGAGGCCCTCAACCGGGAGGTGCGCCGATGACGGCCGAGCCCGCCCTGCTCCACGTCCGGGACCTGAACGTCGAGTTCGCCTCGCCCGACGGCACCCCCCTGCGCGCCGTACGGGACGTCTCCTTCACCCTGCGCCGCGGCGAAACCCTCGCGGTGGTCGGCGAGTCCGGCTCCGGCAAGTCCACCACTGCCCTCGCCCTGACCCGGATGCTGCCCGGCAGCGGCCGGATCACCAGCGGCGAAGTCCGCCTGGAAGGCGAGGAGTTGACGACCGCCCCGGAGGAGACGCTCCGCGCGGTACGGGGCAGCCGCATCGGCATGATCTTCCAGGACCCGATGACCTCCTTGAACCCGGTCCTCACGATCGGCCGCCAACTCGACGAGGTCCTGCGCGCACACGCGCCCCGCAAGGAGCGTGGGCGAGCCGGTGAGCAGACACACCGGGGCGACAGCCGCCCACGCGGCACCGACCGTCGACGGTGGGCGGGCGGCACGACCCGAGCCGCCCGCCGAGCTCGATCCGTCGAACTGCTCCGCCTGGTCGGCATACCCGAACCGGAGCGCCGCCTGGACGACCACCCGCACCAGTTCTCCGGCGGCCAGCGCCAGCGCATCCTCATCGCCCTGGCGCTCGCCGGCGAACCGGATCTGCTCGTGGCCGACGAGCCGACCACCGCGCTCGACGCCACCGTGCAGGAACAGATCCTCGACCTGCTCGCCGACCTCGGCCGCACCACCGGTGTCGCCGTCCTCCTCATCACCCACAACATGGGCGTCGTCGCCCGCTCCTGCGAACGCGTCCTCGTCATGTACGGCGGAACCGTGGTGGAGGAGGGGGCCACCCGCGACGTCCTGACCCGGCCCCGGCACCCGTACACCGCGGGACTGCTCGCCGCCGTGCCACGCCTGGCCTCGCCGTCCGGCACCCGCCTCACCGGGATCCCCGGCAGCCCGCCCGACCTGGAACTCCTCGGCACGGCCGGGCACCAGGGCTGCGCGTTCGCCGCGCGCTGCGCCGTGGCTCAGGAGCGGTGCCACACCGAACCGCCCGTGCTCGTGGCGGCGGGGGCGGGACGCGTCGCCTGCGGACCCGCCACCGACGGAACGTACACCCCGGTCGCCCTGCCCGAACCCGAGCGGATCGAACGCCCGGCACCCGGAGCCGTCGTCCTGTCCGCCGACGGCATCCGCAAGACCTACCGGCGCGGACGGCGCACCTTCGCCGCCCTCGACGACGTGTCGCTCACCCTCCGCGCGGGCGAGACCCTCGGCATCGTGGGGGAGTCCGGATCAGGCAAGTCGACGCTCGCCCGGGTCCTCGCCCACGCCCACCCCGCCGACGCGGGCACCCTGAGCCTGCGCGGCCACGACGTGACCCGGCCGCGTCGCCGCGCCCTGCACGACGTGCGCCGCGAGGTGCAGATGGTCTTCCAGGACCCGTATGCCTCCCTCAATCCGCGCCTGACCGTCGGCGAGATCATCGCCGAGCCACTCATCGCCTTCGGCCTCGCCGCGGAACGGGACGAGCGCGAACGCCGCGTCGCCGCCCTGCTCGGCCGGGTCGGCCTCGACCCGTCCGCGGCGGACCGCCGGCCCCGCTCCTTCTCCGGCGGTCAGCGCCAACGCATCGGCATCGCACGGGCGTTGGCCCCGGAACCCGCCGTCCTCATCTGCGACGAACCGGTCTCCGCGCTCGACGTCTCCGTCCAGGCCCAGATCGTCAACCTGCTCACGGACCTCCAGCGCGACCTCGGCCTCGCCCTCGTCTTCATCGCCCACGACCTCGCCGTCGTACGCCAGGTCAGCCATCGCATCGCGGTGATGCACCACGGCCGCATCGTGGAGACAGGGCCCGCCGACGCGCTCTGCGAATCCCCGACGAACCCCTACACCCGAGCCCTCCTGTCCGCCGCCCCCGACCCCGCCGAACTCGTCCCCGCCTGAACCAGGATCGGCCGTCCTCGCCGCCCCGTCCTCGCCGTCGTCCGGTCAGTCGCCTTCCCCCAACTGGGTCAGGGCGGCACGGAAGTCGTCGAGGGCCGGTCCGAACTCAAGAAGGGCGACGTGGAAGGTCGTCCGGTCGATCAGGGCCCCCGCCAGTGTGCGTGGTCCGGCCGCGGGATCGTGGCGAGCCAGCCGACGGGCCAACTCCACTCCGTCGTCGAACAGGGAGCGCACTCCTTCCGGGAACCGGCAGGCGTGCTCCTGCCAGGAGACGGCGGAGCGGACGGTCAACTGCCTGTGCAGCCATACCAGTTCGGCCAGGTACCGGTCCGGGTCCTCGGCCGCTCGCGAAGTCAGGGCGTCCACGTCTTCACGAAGGGCATCACGGCTGTCGAAGTAGCGACGCCTGACGTCGGGCGACCAATGGTAGGGAGTCGCACCCGACGGGGGACGGGGCTCACCGGGCGCGGGCCGGTCGCCGTCGGTGCGGGACAACATCAGCAGCACGGCCCAGAAGGACCTCTGATAGCCGCTCCAGGACTTCCGCTCACCGGTAGCGGCCAACTCCGTCAGCAGTGCCAGCGCCTCCTGCCGCACGGCGGCAGCCTGCTCTGACCGGCCCTGGGCGTCCAGTACCTGGGCGTACGCGAGGACCGCGTGCAGATGACAGGCGATCGGACCGCGGTCGTTCGCGGCGTCGCCGGCCTCCATAGCGATGAGAGTCTCGAAGGCGGCGCGCGTCTCGCCGGACCGACCGGCGTCATGGAGATTGGCGATCCACTGCAGGAGCGTCCAGGCCAGAGCCCCTTCGCGGGAGCCACCGGCCTGTTCCACCGTTGCCAACTCGGTCAGGGCATCGGCGGCCTCGGCATACCGGCCTTCCTCGGAAAGGCCGGTGGCCCAGGTACCCAGACCGCCGATCGTGGAGGTGCCCGGCCGTTCGGCCTGCGCGCGGCCGATGGCGAGCATCTCCGCGCGCAGGGCGAGCCCCTCGGAGCGGCGGCCCAGGTCGTACAGCTCCCACTGGCACGCGTCGAGGGCCCGGTACAGAACCTGCGCACGGCCGGGCTCGGCCGGATCGATGGCCCGCGCCGCGGCCACCGCCTCCTCACACAGCAGCAGTGAATCGGGGTGCTTCCGGCCGGTGCCGGTGTCGTACCTCATCCGCTGCAACGCCTCGGCCAGGAGTGGGAGATACGAGGCAGGGCTGACCTGAGCGAGAACCCGATAGGCGGCCACTTCCTCACGCGGAGTGCGACGTCCCGACGCGAGCAGGATGTTGCGTGCCCGCACGATGTCGTCCTGATCGACGTTCCCCGATGGATTCATGACGGAGATTCTGAGCTTCCCGGGGAGGGCCGAACAAGGCTGGAAGGCTGTGCCGTTCGTCCTACGAAAACACTCGCTGACCTGTCATGATGGATGTGATGTCACTTCCGCGCGGTTGACCCGGCCGTCGCCTACTCGGTGAATTGCGGATCCTTCTTCTGGTTGTAGACCTCCTTGCCGGACGCGTTGTAGGCGTGGACGTAGGGGCTCGGGCCCGCATAGTGCTGTTCGGGGGGCGTGTCGGGCGAGAGGGCGGCCGCGTAGACGAACGCGCCGCCGGCCATGGCCGCCGGGTACTCCTTCGGGTCGTCCCCGTAACTGATCGTGATCTTGGTGATGCCGGAGGTGTAGTGGCCGGCGCCGAGCATGAGGTACTGCCCCTTGCCCGCGGGTTCGCTGAGGGAGTCGAAGTACTCGACCGTCCGGCCGGTGCCCCACAGACGGTCGTTGATGAACGTGGGCGGAGAGTCCGGACTGGTGCCCTTGTCGCCCTTCGACTCGCACTGCACGTACTGGCCGGCGGAGTCGACGGCGATGACCACGCCGTCCGAGTTCTTCGAGGTGACGGGGGTACGGACCCCGATCACCGGGTGGTAGCGCGAGGCGTCCTTGCCCAGACAGGAAGCGAGGATCCTGGTGATGGTCGCAGCGCCGATCGGGGTGGTCGCCCCGCTGATGATGGTGAAGGCGTCCTGCGCGGACGACGCGTCGCCCGAGGACGAGGACGAGGACGAGGACGAGGACGGGGACGAGTCGGGTCCGCCCGACGCGGAACCGGTCGTCGTGCTCGGAGTCGGGGACGCGGTGCCCGTCGGGTTCCCGGCGGGACCGGCGACGAGCGGCTTGGCATCTCCTGCCCCGCCGAAGGCGGTCACGGCTGCGACGCTCACCGCGACGACACCGGCGGCGACGCCTACCGGCACCCCCCACCTGCGTCGCTGCGAAGCATCGTCCTGCTCCTCCGGGCCGATCTTCATCAAGAGCTCCTCTCGGGTCCGCCGGTGATGCGGCAGATCACGATCAGAAGGAGCCGCGGGAATGCCTCGTGCGTCCTTCACCGTGCGACCTCCTTCGCGTGGACGGGGTTCTGCGAACTGAACGGCGCGGGAAGCGTGGCGTCGCCGACGAGGTCGGCCCCGAGTCTGCGCCGCGCGCGATGCAGCCTGGACTTCACGGTGCCGACCGCGACCCCCAGCGCCACCGCCGCCGCCTGCTGATCCAGACCGGACCACACGCAGAGCTCGACGACCTCGCGTTCGTGCCGCGGCAACCGGGCCAGCGCCCGGTGGATCTCCGACATGCGACGCTCGTCGTCGACGCGCCCGGCGACGCGGTCCGCGTGGTCGGCCACCGACTCGTCGTGCGAGACGAGCCGACGCAGCAACGCCTCGGCTCTCCGCAACCGCCGCCTGGTGTTCGACAACAGGCGATCGGCGACGCCCAACAGCCACGGCAGGGCCGAGTCGCGGTCCAGCACCGTCTCCGACCGCCGCCGCCAGGCGTGCAGGAACACGGTCGAGGTGAGGTCTTCCGCCTCGGCCCAGTCGGCCGTCCGCCGGAACAGATAGTTGTAGACGGCCTTCCCGTGCCGGTCGAAGATCCGGCCGAACGCCTCCCGGTCGCCGTCGACGGCCCGCGCCCACAGCTCGCGATCGGATGTCCCTCCGACCGGTGCGCCGGGACCAGCGTCGTTCAGTTCCATGCTCTCTACGTGTCCGGCACTCGGCCCGAGGTTCCCGCTGAGCCCAACTGATTCCGGCGGAAGGAGTGGGCCCTCATTGCCGCACCGTTCCACGGGCGCCCAGCAGGAGTCGGCTCTGGTGCAGCAGCCGGCGGCTGACTTCTATCCGCTCACGGCTCGACTGGACCAGGAGGCGGCTTCGTTCGACCGAACTGCGCGACCTCCACAGCCGTTCCAGAAAGTCGTAACGGACCACGTGAACTGTCAGCTTCTCGACCCCCCGTTGCGCTGACACCAGGCTCTACCCCTTCACGGCCGCCGCTCCGCTGTCATCAAGACCTGGAGCTTCACTATCGAGGCAGTCGTCCATGACGGGTATGGGAAATCGTAGAACTTCTGACTTTCCGCCGGATGCGCCTGTTGCGCCCCGCGCTCCCCGGTGGGAGAGGTGCAGGTGTGGCGGAATTCGGCGGTCCGCTGGGCAACGACGGCGGCGGGGCGCGGGCGCGGGGCGCGATCGGGAGGCACGTACTTCCTGTGCGGCGTTCAGGTGACCTTGGGCTGGGCGAGCCGATCGATGCGGGCGAACCGGACATGAGTGGGAGACGTCAGGCTCGTCCCGGGGTCCGGTTCTCCCGGGTCTCCCGTTCCGGCGAAGGATCTTCAGATGCGTATCTCTGCTCGCGTTGCCACGGCCGTACTGTCACTCGCCGTCGTGGTCGTCCCCTGCACGGCGCAGGCCACCGAACGGCCGACGGCCCCGCCGCCCCCTTCCTCCGTCACGACTGACTCGTGCGCGGCGGACGTGGTGCGCGGCGGCAGTCCCGCGTCCACGGTGGACCGGGTCGCCGACTTCTACGGCGCGTACATCGACGCCGTCGACGACGGCACCGACCGCCTCCCGGACCAGCTGCGCGCCCACTACCTCACCCGCGACCTGCGGCGGCGGCTTGCGGGCTGGGAGCAGACGAACCATACCGACGGGGTGCTGCGCGCCCAGGACGTTCCCCGGCACTGGGAGGTGCGCCACCAGGGCGCGAGCGCCGGCCACGTCTTCTCGATCGTCACCCTGACCTGGGGCAGCACGCAGCACCCCACGTACACCCGGATCGCGGTCCGAAGCGATCTGCGCACCAAGCTGATCTCGGACATCAGGCAGGCCTGACCGACCACGGGCGAGGAGCGGTTGCGCACCTCGGCTTCGGCGGCGACACAGGTCGCATGAGTCAACGCCGGCGGTGGTTCGGGCGGCCCGTGGGATCGGTGGGTGGGGCTGTCGGCGGCTGGAACGTGCCGAACTGTTCGCCGGAGAAGGTGAATCGGCCACCACTGGTGGGCGCTTCCACGTCGGCCAGGCGCTCGCGTTGGGCGAGGAAGGGGACGTCCACGCTCAGTCGCTCAGGGGCTGAACGGGCACGGTCCGTGGACTGCATGACCATGAGCGGGTCGAACATCACGATGGTTCCGGCGATGACGAGGAAGGCCAAGGGTCCCACCAGCATGGGCACCAGCATGCCGAAGGACGAGCCGGTGGCGTAGACGGGGGCGCTCTGCGCATGCAGGTGGACGTGGAGGGCCGCCATGCCGGTGTAGTGCATGCCGGTCACGGCGACGCCCATGACGAGACTGGCGCCCAGACTCCAGGCGAGGCCCCTGTCCTGAACCGCGCACCACAGTGCGGCAGTTGCCGCCACGATGGCGATGGCGAGGGACAGCGCCACGGTGGGGGCGTCGTAGTCGAACGAGGAGTTGCGTACGGTCATGGCGGACATGCCCATGTAGTGCATGCCCGCGACGCCGAGGCCCGTGATGATGCCGCTGATCACGAGTGCCGGTACGGTCGCTCCCCGGTATCCGACGATGAACACGCCCACACTCACCACGGCGATGGCCACGGCCAGGCTCGCGTACGTCATGGGCCAGTCGAAGTCGACCGGCGCCTCCGCCACGCTGAAGCCCATCATGGCGATGAAGTGCATCGCCCAGATGCCCGAGCCGATGGTCGCCGCCCCCAGGGCGAGCCAGGCCGGGCGGCGCCGCGAGTCGCCGGACTTCAGGGAGCGGGTGGTGCAGCGCAGCCCCAGTGCGCTGCCGAAGTACGCCATGACGTACCCGACGGCGGGTGTCACTGCCCCGTACGTGAACCCGTCGATGGTGCCTTCCATGACAAGAGCAGCCTTCCTTGCCGGTAGTGCGGCCGGGTGGTCAGTTCCGGTCTCGGATGTGGTAACTGCCGCAGGATTCCATGCAGTTGGTGATCGTCGAGGAGTATTACAGGACAGTGTCCAGTATTCGGTCACGAATCCACCACGGCTGGGCCACGCTATCTGCACCGATGAGGTGATCTTGCGTTTATCGTCGATTTGCGTGTTTGCCCTGGCGCACGCGCACGGCTCACCACCCGCTCAGGAGGCGGTAGCCGGCTGCCGGCCCGAGGATCGAACCGTGGCCGCGGCCGGCGCGGGTGCTAGTTTCCTTGCCGTGTTGACTCATCAGGACGAGACCAGGGCGGCCTACGACGGGGTCGTCGACCTGTACGCCTCGATGTTCGCCGATCGGCTGGAGACGCAGCCGTTCGCACGGAACATGATCGCCACCTTCGCCGAACTCGTGCGCGCCACGGGGAACGTGCGGGCAGCCGACCTCGGGTGCGGTCCTGGCCATCTGACCGCCATGCTGCACGAGTTGGGGCTGGACGCCTTCGGGCTCGACCTCTCCCCGGCCATGGTCGACCACGCCCGCCGGGCCCACCCGGCCCTCCGGTTCGACGAAGCGCGGATGGAGGCCCTGCCGGTCGAGGACGGCTCGCTCGGCGGAGTGCTGGCCCACTACTCGATGATCCACACCCCACCCGCGGAAGTGCCCGCGCTGCTCGCGGAACAGGTGCGTGTCCTGGCGCCGGGAGGGCTGCTCATGGCGTCCTTCTTCGGGACAGACGGGCCGGAACCGGTCCGCTTCGACCACAAGGTGGCACCCGCCTACAGCTGGCCGGCGGACCGGTTCGCCGAGCTGTTGACCGGAGCGGGACTCGTCACGGTCTCCCGGTTGCTCCACGACCCCATGTCCGAACGGGGCTTCCTCGACACCCACTTGATCGCCCGTCGGCCCTAGCGGGGGCTCCTCGTGCGCGGGGTCTTCTCGGCGCGGTCCATCCGTCATCGCTTGACCGTGATGTGAGACTTGCCGCATGGACATGGGGCGTGAGTCGCGGTGGGAGAAGGACGCAATGACGGTGGAGATCGTCTTCGCCCTGGTGACTGCCCTCGTGCTGGGTGCGGCCGTCTTCGCCGTCCCGCTGGCTCTCGCATCAGCCTTTGACATCTCGGGATCGGCGAGGAAGGGCGTGCTGGTCGGGGGCGCGCTGCTCGGAGCGACGGCCGGGGCGTGGCGTCTGGTACGGGTGCTGGTCCGGTTCGACAGGCAGCGCCGGATGGGCCGTTGACCGCGGGGCGTCTGCGAGGTCGGGTGCGACATACGCGGTTGCGAGGCTGAGCGGCAACCCATGTGTGACGGTTCGTTGATCGTTTAGGCTGGCGGCCGGGTGCTGGGGAGCGCCCGACAGGGCCTGGGGGACCAGGGGTTGCAGGGGGGGACAGGGATGAGGACGACCGATGCACGGACGCGAAGCACACTGAGACAGGGCGCCCGGCCCGGCCGGGGCAGGCGGATCGGATGTCTGGCGGCCGTGGTGGTGGCGGCGCTCCTGCTGATCGGCGGCGTCACCGTCGCGCTCCTGGAGGCCACCGGGAACCTGCCCGGCAACTCGATGGACACCGTCTGGGAGACACCGGCCGACCCGGCGGCTGCCGAGCATGGCAACGGTTACTGGCAGGCTGGCGACACCCTGGTCCGCAGCCGCTTCGACGCGGTCACCGGCTACCACCTGAAGACCGGGAAGCAGCGCTGGACATACGTGCCGGAGGGGCGGTCCGAGATCTGCTCCACCTCCGCCCCCGACGCTTCGGTGCTGCTGGTGGTCCGCGGGGAGAACGTCAGCGCCGCCGAGGCTGCGGACGAGGGCTGTGCCACGGTCACCGCGCTCGACCTGAAGACCGGACGAGAGCTCTGGAGCAGTTCCCGCAAGGCATCGGCCAAGGCCGCCGCCGGCCGTCCGATGAGCGGCACCGTAGCCGCGGGCGGCGGACTCGGCGTCATCATCGCCGCCTGGACGGACGAGATCGGCAAGCCGGTCGCTGATGGCCGCAGGGCGATCCGCGCCGTCGACCTGCACACCGGCGCACGTCGCTGGACGGCCACCCTTCCCGAGGACTGCGGGCCGTTCAGTGTCGGAGCCGCGAACCGCAAGGTCGCTGCCGTGCTCAACTGCGGCGAGGGCAGGCGGGCCCAGTTGGAGGCCGCCACTTTCGACCCGGCGACCGGCGCGCTGCTCCATCACGAGCCGCTGGACGCACGTCGGCCGGTTGACCCGGTCTCGTCGTCGGCCCCGGTCAAGGCGGTGGTCCTGTCCACCGATCCGCTGGTGGTCTCCGTGCGTCCTTCCGGTGACTACGAGCCCGGCACCGACGCCTTCTTCTCGTTCGGCGCGGACGGTCGGCGACTGGCCCGGATCGAGAGCTCCGGGGACTACGGGAAGATCGTCAGCGGCAAACCCGCCAAGGTTGCCGTCGACGGCGAACACCTCTACGCGGTCGCCCAGCGTGACAGCAGCAGCATCACGAAGTCCCGGGCGGTCGCCATCGACCTCACGTCCGGGCGTCTCGTCTGGCAGGCGGACTACGCCCGGGGGAACACCCTGGCCCTCGCGGCCCGTGACGGCAGGGTCTCCGTGCTGCATGAGCGGGCCCGGCACCAATCCATGGAGAGCCTCTACGTCTTGGACGGCGCCACCGGCGAGGAGATCGACGACCGGAACTTCGCCAAGGACCTCGACCGCAACGACAGATGGCTGGCCGGACTCCTCGACACGGACGGGTTGGTGATCGTCTCTCGCTACGACACTGAGGGGCCCGGCCGTCCCTTCGTCGCCTACGAACGCTGGTGAGCGCGCCTGTCAGGGATGTCGGCCGCCGAGCAGGTCGTTGAGGCGAGGCGGGGCCAGACCGCTCCACCGTAGGTGACACGGCGTACCAGCACCTCGAACGGGCCCCGCCGGCCCCGCCGTTGCATCCAATCGGCCAGCAGCACGGTCGCGAACCAGGTGGCCGTGGCCAGGAGGGCCGTGGTGGCGACCGTCAGGGTTCCGGAGAGGTTCAGCAGGAACGGGGTGAACGTCACGGCCCAGACCACGGACTGTGCGAGGTAGCAGGTCATGGATCGCCGGCCGACAGCAGCGATCGCGCTCACCACGCGCCCCTGCCGTGATGCGACCCTCGTCGCCACCAGGGCCACGAGCGCCGCGTAGCCGAACCCGCCGAGGACACCTGCCGCATCGTGCAGCGGCCCGATCACCTCCAGCGCCTCCCCGCCGGGGACATCGACGACCCCGGCGGCCATCAGCGCGGCGGGCTGAGCCCCGAGGACCGCGATGGTGATCCCGACCGCGGCCGTGATCCGGAGCAGGGTCCGGTACCGCTCGGGTTCCTCCAGGATGCGGCGCCGCCCCGCCCACAGGCCGACCGCCAGCGGGCACAGGAACCCGATCGGTCCCAGAAGCGCCACCACGGGCGCCACCTCCATGCGGGCGGTGAACATCGTGCCCAGGCTCGGAGGCAGCATCGACGGGTCCGGCGGATCCGCGCTCACGGCCGACGAACCGTCGCTCGGTAGTGACACCAGCACGAGGAACAGCAAGGCGGTCAGGAGCAGCCACCGGTCCTTCCAGCGCACCATCCACGCCCCCGCGAGCAGCAGCACTCCGTAGGCGGCCAGGATGTCGCCGACGTACAGCAACATCGCGTGGGCCGTGCCGATGACGATGAGGGCCAGGCCACGCCGCCACAGCAGCCGCCGCACGTCCCGCGGCCGGGACGCGGCCTGCCGGCGCACGATGTGTGCCACCCCGTAGCCGAAGAGTAGGCCGAACATCGGGAACGCCCGGCCGTCGACGAACGTGGAGATCGTCCACGTGGTGGCCGAGTCGACCGCGGACCCGCCCTGCGGGAAGCCCCCGAAGACGTGCGAACCCCGAAGGAAGTAGTGGGAGTTGGCCAGCGCGATGAACAGCAGCATGAAGCCGCGCGCCAGGTCGGGAGCGAGCGCCCGCCCCGCCGGAGTCGTCGGTCCGGACCTTTCCGTCGTCATGACCCCAGTCAAGGACGCGCCGCACCCGTTCGGCATCGGCCGATGGTCGAGCGTGCACCGACTTTCGTCTACGAGCCGCAGGTGCCTCGACTACAGTTCGGCGTGGGCCGTGACTGGCGCTGAGGTGGAGCACCACCGGGGAGCGGTCTGACGAGATGTCGTTGCCGTGCGCCTGGGCGAGTGGTCAGCCACGCCTGGAGGGCAAGATGTCCGCGACTCAGACGGCCCAGCTCATGGACGGCACCGGCCTCGCCGCACGCCTCGTCGCAGAGGCGGCCGCGACGGCGGCGGAGATGTCACGCCGCACGGGAACCAGTCCCTGCCTGGCGACGGTGCTCGTGGGCGAGGACCCGGCCTCGGCGACGTACGTCCGTATGAAGCGGGCGCGGTGCGCGAAGGCAGGCATCCGGTCCCGGCACATCGGGCTGCCGGCCACCACCACGACCGCCGAACTCGTCGACACGCTCAACGGCCTCTCCGGCGATCCGGACGTGCACGGCATCCTGCTCCAGCACCCCTGCGGCCCGCACATCGACGAGCGAGCGGCGTTCGAGGCCATCGCACCGGAGAAGGACGTCGACGGCGTCACGACGCACTCCTTCGCCGCGATGAGCTTCGCGCTGCCCGGCTTTGTGTCGTGCACCCCGGGCGGGATCATGCGGCTGCTGGACGCGTACGACGTCGACCTCGCCGGCAAGCACGCCGTCGTGGTGGGCCGCAGCGCGATCCTCGGCAAGCCCGCCGGGATGCTCCTCCTGGCCAGGGACGCGACGGTGACCTACTGCCACTCCCGTACGAGGGACCTGTCGGCGCTCGTCCGGGAAGCGGACGTCGTCGTGGCAGCCGTGGGGCGGCCCCGGCTGATCCGAGGCGAGGACGTCAAGCCCGGCGCGGTCGTGATCGATGCCGGCTACAACCCGGGCAACGTCGGCGACGTGGACCACGAATCCGCCCTCACCCGAGCTTCTCTGATCACTCCGGTTCCCGGCGGCGTCGGGCCGATGACGATTGCCGTGCTGCTCGCGCAGACCGTGGCAGCGGCCGCGCACCAGCTCGGTGTGCGGCACGACTGACAGGCCGGCAGCGGCTCGTTGACGGCACGTCAGGAAGGCGCATCCGGGAAGGAGACGGCGGTAGAGCCGAAAGGGCGAAAGCCGGGGGCCGCGAGGAGTGTCGCTGCTTGAACGTCTCGCGCGTTCCTATGTTGATCGTATGAATCTGCAGCCATCTCGCGCCCGAACCAGTAGACGTGGCCGCCGTCCCGCGGGATGGCTTGCGGCGACAGGAGCCGGCCTCCTCGGCATGGTGGCGGTGGGTCTTGGCCTGCCCGGTCAGGCGGCGTCGGCGCAGCCGGTGGGAGTGCCGCTGGTCGACGAGACGTTCACCGGGGCCAACGCGATGGCAGGGTTCGAAGCGTTCGGTCCGGCGTGTCTGACCGGCGCACCCGAAGCGGCGGGGGCGCCGGGCACCGGAACCCACCCGCTGACCGGATGCCCGGCCGGTGCCACCGGGCCGGTCCCGCCCAACGACGCGGCGCCGCACGGGTATCTGCGGCTCACGGACGCGTCGAACGACCAGTCCGCCGCGGTCCTCTACAACCACGCACTGCCCGCCAACCAGGGCCTGGTCACCACCTTCGACCAGTGGCAGTACGGCGGCACCAGCCCCAACCCGGCCGACGGGATCTCGTTCTTCCTGATCGACGGCGCCGCGTCCCTGACCGCCCCGGGAGCCTTCGGCGGCAGCCTCGGCTACGCGCAGAAGCTGCCCGACGACGAGCCCGCCGCGACGCTGCTGCCGGGCGTCAACCGTGGCTACCTGGGGGTCGGCCTGGACGTCCTGGGCAACTACTTCGGCGACTGGGAACACCGCGGGAACGGCTGCGCGACCCGTTCACCGGCCGGCACCTCCTTCCGGATCCCCGGCCCGGGCGCCAACATGGTGACGCTGCGCGGCCCCGGCGACGGCAACGAGGGCTACTGCTTCCTCGACGCCACCACCAGCAACAAGACGACGACCGCGCCCTGGCCCTCCACCCTGCCGGGACAGCTGCACGGGCCCACCACGTCCGTGCCGTCCGGCTCCACCCCGCAGGAGGCCGAGGCCCTCCTCGAGCCCTCGCGCCGCACGGTGACCGTCGAGATCTCCCCGTCGCCGAACCCGGTGATCACCGTCTCGATCGACTTCCACGACGGCAAGGGCACCCAGCAGGTGCTCTCGCGGCCGGCTCCCCAACCCGTGCCGAGCACCTACAAGTTCGGCTTCGGCGCCTCGACGGGCCTGTTCACCGACGTCCACCTCATCCGGAACCTCACGGTGCACCCCGCCGCGCAGCTGCCCCAGCTCAACCTCGTCAAGCAGGTCTCGCAGGAACCTCCCCTGGAGACACCGCTGAAGCCCGGCATGAAGGTTCCGTTCGAGTACGTGGCGACCAACAGCGGCAACGTCCCGCTGACCGGCGTGAACGTGACCGACGACCGCGTCGACGACATCAAGTGTCCCAAGACCACGCTCGCCGTGGGCGAGACGATGACGTGCACCGGCACGTACACCGTCACCGAGGCCGACGGCACGGCCGGCTCGGTCACCAACACCGCGACCGCGCAGGGAGAGGCGAACGGCGCCCCCGTCGTCTCACCGCCCGACGACGTCACTCTGCCCGTGCAGCCGGGTCCTGGCGTGCGGCTGGAGAAGAAGGCGGACGACACCAAGGTGTACCGGGCGGGGGACAAGGCCACCTACACGTACACCGTCACCAACACCGGTCCGCAGCAGCTGACCGGGATCCGGATCACGGACGACCACGTGTCCGACGTGACCTGCGAGGAGACCACTCTCGCACCGGCGGGTGAGTCCGGTGACAGCACCACCTGCACCGGCACCTACACGGTCACCGAACAGGACGCGGACAAGGGCGCCGTCACCAACGTCGCCACCGCCCACGGGCTCGACGGCTCCACCCCCGTCGACTCGCAGCCCGACGAGGTGACGCTGGTCGTCGACTCCGGTCTCGGCCTGCATCTGGAGAAGTCGGCCGACGACACCACGACGTACCAGCCCGGCGACAAGGTGACCTACACCTACACCCTCACCAACACCGGCGACCGCCCGCTGACCGACATCACCGTCACCGACGATCTCGTGGACGACGTGACCTGCGAGGCCACCACCCTCGCGCCCGGCGCCCACACGACCTGCACCGGCACGTACACCATCACCGAGGAAGACGCGGAGCGCGGCACGGTCACCAACGAGGCCGCCGGGAGCGGACAGTCCGGCAGCACACCGGTCGTGTCACCCCCCGACCACGTGACGGTCCAGACCGAACCGGCCCCGTCGCCCACGCCCACCCCGACGCCGACTCCGACCCCCACCCCGACTCCCAGCCCCACGGTCACGCCGGAGCCGTCACCGACCCACACCGAGGAGCCGACCCCCAGCCCCGAGCCCAGCCACTCCGAGCCCCCGAACGGCGGCCACCTGGCGGACACGGGCTCAGGGACCACGCTCCTGACGAGCGGAGCAGCCGCAGTCGCCCTCGGTGTTCTGGTGAAGTTCGCACTCGTCATGCGTGCTCGTCGGAGCCGGTCGCGCGGCTGAGCATGGTCCCCGACGGACTCGGTTGACCCTCCGGACCAGGCCGGACCAGGCCGGACCACGCCAAGCGTGGCCCGGCCTGGTGGCCCGGTCGTCCCGACCGCCCCTACGACCGCGGTGTGCTGTCCGAACGCCACGTGGTGAGACGAGGACGCCCCGGCAGCTCGCCGCGACCGGTGGCCCACAACAGCGTGAGCCAGGGATCCGTGTCGTCCGGCACCTCGCGGAAGAGCCGGGCGAGCACCCGCGAGCAGAGCGCGGCCGGCGGGGTCCACTCAAGCCCGAAGCCCTCCGCCACATCGTGCATGTGCACCAGCATCTCTTGCAGCCCGAGCGCCGCGAACCCCTCGGGGCCCGACACTCCGGCCGCGTGGTGGGCGCGGACCTCGGGCGGCGTCGTACGCACCATGGCGACCAGCAGCGCGCCGCTCGCCTCCAGCACCTGCAGCAGACCTGCCGGACCCGCTGCACGCTCCGCGTAGAAGAAGACCGTGGGCGCTTCCGGCCTCTTCTGGTTCAACGCGAACGGCACATGGGTGTCCAACGGCGGTGACTGCGGCCCCAGTTGCACGGCGTAGTAGAACAGGTCGTTGGCCAGGTGCTCGACGGTCTCCCAGCAGTCCCACTCCAGCGAACCGGCCTTACTGCCCCACCCCTCCGCGGGCGCCTCCCGAAGGGCATCCACGGCGAGCCGCACGACATGAGCGACGTCGTCCGCCGTGATGGGAGGCAGGACTGATGCGGTTTCCGTTGATGGTGACATGGCGAAACCGTATCGCGAGGGGAGCGGACGGCCCCTTCCAGCCCGTGAGTTGGCCGTGGGCGGCACCGGCGGACGACGGCGTGCTCATGGGAGCCATGCCGACTCCGACTGGCCGAAGAGTTCAGAGGGCGGCGTGAGTCGTACGGTGCGAAACGCCCTGTCCATCCAGTCGCGATCGACAGCCACACCCATGGTCCGTTCCATGAGCGCAAACGACTCGGCACACAGTGTCTCCATGTGGAAGGCGACGCCTGCTGCCCAGGTGGGGAGCTCCGGCTCCGGGTCCATCCAGGCCGCATCCTCCATCTCGGACGGGTCGAACATCCCGTCCACGTGGCCGTTGCGGGCGTGCATGACCTGGTACCTGGCATTCACGTTCCAGTGGACGCTGAAGAACTCGCCTCCGTCAGCGGATGCACGTCGGGCGATCTCCGGGATGCTGCCGTAGTAACCCCATTCGATGGCGACGACGTGCCGGCCGACGGTGAGCAACTGAAGAAGCGCGTAGTCCTCGTAGAGATGAGCGGCCTGCTCGCGGACGGTCTCGTCGAATGTCATCAGCCGCGACCCTTCGGGATCGCCGCCGAATGCCCGGACCACGTCGTCCTCGGCCTTCCCCGCGACCACCGAGCAGGTGAGGCTATCGGGATCGTCAGCATCCACCCACGCATATCGAGCGACCAGGTCTTCCCAGCGCGTGCTGCTGCGCTTCAAAACCCAGGAGGTGTCAGGCGTCATGATGCCGCAGCGTACAGAGGGGTCAACGATGGGCGGAGAGTCAGGCAGCATCCGGATAGATGCCGTACTCGGCCAACCATCCGAGGAGCTCGTGACGGGAGGTCTGGACGAGCCGCCCCCCGGTGAAGCGAGCATCATCGGTCACCTCTGCCACACACTCGGCAGGGGCCTTGAATGACTCTGCTTCCTCGTCGGTGGTGAACTCGGCCTCGCCGAGCACCAGCCCCTCAAGGCGGCCTTCGAAGACGTCGACGCCCAACGGAGGGACACTGAGGCGGGACTTGGACAGCAGTGACGCCGGCAATGAGGCGAGCACTTCATACTCATCCGGAGACAGGTACGTGTTCGTGATCAGACCCTGAACAGCGCCGGGCCGACGGACCGGCACTTTCTGGGTCAGCTTGATCTCGGAGCGGCCGTCCGAGAATTCAGCCCTCCGTAACCGCAGGCGTGTTCCCAGCAGGTGTCGGTCGGTGATCACACGGCTCACGGTCACCCGTGACAGCGCCGGCCGGTTGGCCAGCAAGAACCGTCGCTCCCGCTCAACCTGGGCGTACTTGCCCGGGCGAACCGTCTGACCTTCGAGTCCACCCGCCTTGTCCGTCATGAGGACAGGCTCTCAGCTTGTCGGGGGCTGTACCTTTCGCGTCCTGCTTCCCGGCCTGTCCGCCGCTCAACAGGCCTCGTCGGCCTGTGCTCGGAACTCCGCACGACTCATGGCCCTTCCCTCGGCCCACCACTGCCCGGGTGTCAGACCGTCGGCGTCCTTGGGTTCGAACCTGGCGACGCCCTTGTAGCGCACCGTGTCGTGAGCCCGGTCGCGAGCAGGGCGAGTGCCACGATCGCACCGGCGCGGGACAGCGCGCGGCGTCTTGCCGGTGCTCGTCACGGCGCCCCCCGTTTGTTATGCGCCAAAGATAGACGCGGGGGCTCGTTCTTGAACTCGTTGCTCGCTCTCCGCTGGGCAGCGCGGGCAGCCTGGGTGGCCGGGCAAGTGGGCCCAGAGCGGTATGGCCTAGCGTTCCGTCGGTGAGTTCACCACGAAGGTGGCTCCGTCCGGATCGCACAGGACCGCCTCGTCCGCCGCTTCCTGCAGTACGCGACCGCCCTGGGCCTGCGCAGCCCACGCGCAGGCCTTCACGTCCTCCACCGTGAAGTGGACCTGCCAGCGTGGCCTGACGGTCGGATCGGGTGCGGAGTCGATCGCGCCCGAGTGGATCCGTGCCACCACGGTCCCCTGGCTGCGCAGCACGACTTCTTCGCTTTCGTAGTGGACTTCGCAGCAGCCGGCGTGCCCGGACGCCCAGTGCAGAACCTCGCCGTAGAAGATCGCCGCATCGAAGGCATCGCGGGTGTGGAGTTCCACGAACGTCGGGGCGGCGCGACGCCACTTCTCCCAGTCGGCCACCAGCTCTCCCTCCCAGACTCCGAAGACGGCTCCGTCCCGGTCGGCCAGTACGGCTGCCCTTCCGGGAGGGAACGAGAGAGGGCCCACCGCCGTCGTCCCGCCCCGCTCATGGCTGCGAGCCACGGCATCGTCCGCACTCGCCGCCGCGAAGAACGGCGTCCACACACCGGCCGCCGCCCCCATGGTCACGGCGGAGACACCGGCCACGGGAACGTCGCCCACGCTCGCGAACCGGTAGTCGTCACCCAGCCTTCCCTGCCGCCAGTCCCACCCCAGCACGGCGTGGTAGAACGTCTCCGCCTTCCCCAGATCCTGTGTGGAAAGGCTGACCCAGCAGGGTGCCCCGAGTACCGATCTGCTGACGAGCTGGGCGCTTTCGGATGCCATTGGCGTGTTCATCTCCGTACCGATCTGACGGGGGCCTGCTCAGAGGCCCGGGCAAGCCTCGCGACCGGCTGGGTCAAGCCAGTCTCAACGGCCGCAGCGCAGCCTAGAGCTTCCTGACGGTCACTGACGGTGAGGACATGCGGAAGGCTGGTGACTGTCGGCCGGTCTTGTTTGCGGGCCGCACCCGAGTGCCCCCATTCCGGCTCCTCAAAATCACCGTGGGGAAACCTGCCCGTCCTCTGACCAGCACCGGAGCGCAATGGCTGGCGGCTTTGACGCTCCTGGGTGCCGGAGGCAACGGAGCGGATGGAGAATCACTCGATGTTGCCCGGGCCGACGATCGCGCCGGTGGACTTCTCGAACCCTGACTTCTCGAACTCTGACTTCTCGAACGCACAGGGTCGGGACTGCTTGCGTCAGCAGGGGCGCCCGCCGCGCCGATGAGTTCCCAGGGCGGGGCCGGTCTGTACAGGTATGCAGACTCACACACTCGAGACAGCCGGCGCGGACCTCGTCTACGACGTTCGCGGGCCGCTGCCGACCGCCGATGGGCGCCCGCCCCTGTTCATGATCGGGCAGCCCATGGACGCCACGGGCTTCGTGGCGCTCGCCGCGCGCTTTCCCGAGCGGACCGTCGTCACCTACGACCCGCGCGGGCTCGGTCGCAGCACCCGCAAGGACGGCCGGGACGACCACACGCCGCAGACCCAGGCCGACGACGTGCACGCCGTCATCGAGGCGCTCGGGGCCGGGCCGGTCGAGATGTTCGCCAGCAGCGGCGGAGCGGTCACCGCACTCGAAGTCGTGGCGAAGCATCCGTCGGACGTGACCACCCTGGTCGCGCACGAGCCGCCGCTCATCACCCTCACGCCGGACGGCCCGGCGGCCGTGCGGGCCCGGGCGGGAGTGACGGACGCCTACGAGAAGCGTGGACGGGGAGCCGGGATGGCCGCGTTCGTGGCCATGACCTCCTGGGAGGGCGAGTTCACCGACGCGTACTTCGCCCAGCCGGAAGCCGATCCCGCCGCGTTCGGGATGCCCACGGAGGACGACGGCTCGCGTGACGATCCGCTGCTGTCGGACCGGTCTTGGGCCGTGAGCAGCTATCGTCCGGATGCCGCCGCGCTCGCCGCTGCGCCGACCCGCATCGTGATCGCTGTGGGGGAGGAGTCCGTGAACGTCGAGACCGGTCGCACCTCCGTCGCCACCGCCGATCTGCTGGGGCAGCAGGTGACCGTGTTCCCGAGCCATCACGGTGGCTTCCTGGACGGTGAGTTCGGATACCCGGGGAAGCCGGACGAGTTCGCGCAGCGCCTGCGTCAGGTCCTCGACGGCGAGTCGTAGGTCAGGGGCGGCGGAGCACGGCGGAGCGGGTGGAGGTCGGACTCCACCCGCTCCGCCGTAAGGACTTGCGCCCAGCCTCGCGTCAGCTGGGGTCACGCGGGACCGAGGGCCGTGCCTTGGAGGCGCGATCGCGCACCTTCTCCGCGGCCTGCTTCGCCTCGCCGCGCGCCTGCTCGACCTTGCCCTCCATCTCCTGCTCCCGGTTGCCGGTGACCTTGCCGGTCACTTCCTTCGCCTTGCCCTTGACCTTGTCCATGCCGCCTTTGCGGGCCATGACTGCTCCTAGTCCGAGTTGTTCCCCCGCTCCACGTAAACAGGTCTGGCAGCGCCCCGCCCGGCGGAGAGTCACGGAGGGTAGTTCCGACTGCTGGGGGCGTGGTGCCGCTGCCGCCAGGTGATACTCGGCGAGTGGAATGGTTCGAACATGCGAGTGCGGCAGAGACGGCCGGCGACTGGGACATCGCCATCGACCTGGTGAGTGCGCGCGCCGAGTGCTGCTCCACCGACTACAACGCCCACGGCAACCACCTGTGGCACATGGACCTGCTCGTCCGCGCGCAACGGCTGGACGAACTGGCGGAACGGGCCGGCAGTGACGTCCACGCGCGCCGACGGCTGAACCGGGCACTTCGCGCTCAGGAGCGCCGTCGAGGGCGTCTGTCAGTGGTAGCCGTGCTGTCGGTGAGCTGCCCGAGGCACGCGGCCATGCTCCTCAGCGGGACCAATCCCATGGACACCTAGACGTCGAACCGGACGGCGGTCGCAGTGCGCCCTCATCCCGTCGACTCGCCGGAGGGACGGCTCTACACGGATGTCGGGACCTGGCTGCCCTGGACCCGCACGGCGTAGCGCTCGACGATGCCCGCCGCGTAGAGCCCGTAGGGCAGGCCGTGGCGGCGCAGTGCGGCGGCCACCTGGAACACGTCGTGAGAGGGAAGCCCGCGGCCTGCGGTCCTGGTCAGCCGGTCGGCAAGCGTGGATCGGTAGGCGCGGTGCAGGGAGATGATCAAATTGGCCAGCTCCGCCGGGGGCAGGTGGAGCGTCAGCCGCAGCGCCGCGTCGAGATCGTGCGTCGAGGCGCCGGGTTCCCGGAGCAGGATCAGTTCCCGCACTCGCTGAGGGAGCAAGGACCGGGGCGCGCACCTGCGGGCGAGCTCCTCGGCCACGCTGTCGTGTCCCGCGGCCCGCAGTCCCGTGACGAGTTCGAGGATCTCGGGCAAGGGGCGGCCCGCCGCGGCGGCGAGTACCGGATGAGCGTCGAGGCCCTGGGTCCTCAGCTCGCTCACCAGTTCCGCGAGCGGGACGGCCGCGCGCCGCGCGCCGGCCAGGTCCAGGAGCCGGCGGGCCAGATCGTCGGCGAGGTCGCGCTGCAGACGGACCAGCAGGTGGGCGACCGATGCGGCGGGCCAGCGCTGTGCAGCGGAGCCCAGGAGCGACTCGATGTCCGAGTGCCAGCCGCGGGCCTGCAGGCGCGGCATCATTCCGGCGAGCAGGACACTGTCCTCACGCCGGATCGGCAGCGCCAGCAGGTACTGGGCCTGATCGCGCTTGCGCTCGCTTCGGAGGCTGTCCAGGGTGGTGAGCAGAGGTTCCACGCGGGCCATGTCGATGACTTCGAGCAGTTGGGCCTGGGCGAGCCAGCCCCGTCGGCGCAGCTCGCGGATAAGCCGCTCCCGGTCGGCGGTGGAGTCCGTCTCTCCGGCGATCTCAAGGAGTGCCGTCGCGGCGGTTTCGTGTCCGGTGATCAGGAGCTGGTCGGCGAGTTGGGCAATGCGTTCGGCCGGCCAGCCTTTGGCCGCGTCGCGCACGAGCCTCTTGGTGGCGCGGTTCTTGGTTCCGGCGACGGCCTGGGCGATCCCGTCGACCCGGGTCTGCCACTCGGCATCGTCCCGGTTGGGCGGAGGGGCCGGAGTGCCGGCCGAGGAGGGCGCGTCTGTAGGTGACGTGCGTGGTGAACTGGCCAAGGAAGCTGCGGTTTGCTGGAGGGACCTGGCGCGGGCCTGCTGCCAGATGTCCCAGTCCTCGGTCGGTACGTTCAAGGTGATGAGGAGCGATTCCAGGAGGCTTCTGGTCGGTAGCCGTTTCTCCTGCAACACGTCGGCGAGTGAGGAGTGCGGAAGCGCGACGCGTCGGGGGTTGCGGAATCGTCTGGCCCGGCGCTCCAGTTCCGCATAGGACACGGTGTTGATGTCCTTGAGTTCGCGCATCAGCCTGATGAGTTGCCCAGGTGTGCCCGCAAGGGCGGCAGCTTGCGACAGCTCCTCCGTCTGCTGCTGGATGTTCTGGGTGGCCGGGCTGTCCGGGATGGGGACAGTGCCCGCGCCGGCCCTTTCGGCGCTGGCTCGTTTCCATTGCTCCCGGATCTCGGTGAGCGTCGTGGTCAGCTTCGCGCCATCGCCGTGCCTCTCCACGTATTCGCGACATGCCAGGAAGTACGCCTCGGTGATGCGCGGGCTGGGAAGGGCACGTCCTGATGCGGCCTTGGACAGGGCAGAGACCGAGTAGCCGCCTTGTGCGGCCATCATGGCGAAGGCGGAGTTCGCGACGCCGGGTTCCTTGGACGCGGTTTTGCCGGCCTTGCGGTGGGCGTCGTGCAACAGAGCCGCGAGCGTGGCCAAGGAAGGACTCCCGGCCTCCTGACGCGCGTCGCGCAGCAGCTGTACGAGGTGCCCCAGGGCGGTGTCGGCTTCGGAGATCGGTGCTTCGTTCCGTCCCATTCCAGCTCCGCTAAGTGATCGACTTCGAGAGCAGCGCCGTGTCCACAGCCCGGGGCGCATCGGCCGACAGCCAGGCTGGCCCTTGCCGTCGGCGCTCGGCGGTCGGTTCTACAGGGAGCAGCGGGGGAGCCCAACTTCTCTACCTGCGCTGTGGTTGGACTCCCCGGCTGCGCGCCGGCCGACGCACTCCTGTCCGTCGGCTCTGGCCGTCACGCTCCCCAACGGGCAATCGGTTGCGGACTGCTCGGGCTCCAGGCCACCGGCGTTGCAAGGTCGAGGGCGACAAAGCCGGCAGCGGCGAGCAGAGCGACCGCGGAGGCAGGGGGCACACCAAGCAGCGTCAGGAGGCTGGCAAGGCTCAGCACGACCACGATGACGACGACCTGTGACGGCCCGATCGTGGTGTGCGGCCACCTCCGGCGGCTTCCCACGCACTGTGCCCGGCGAGTCTCCGGCGGCGGGTTGGAAGAGGGTGCGCGGCGGCGGTGAAGGTACATGATGGGAAGGCTCCGATCTGCTGGTCCAGGTCTTCACGGAGTTGCGTCGTTGCCGCGACACGAACCCCGGCCTGTCGCCATCATCCGCCAACCCCTGTTGGTCACCAAGGAGTTGCAGGGGTGCCGGGCTTCTGCGCGATGTGCCGGGTATGCGCTGCCGAGATGCTGCGCGGGGGCGTTGCCGCAGGTCGGCCCGGTCGGCGGCAGGGGCGGACCGGATTGTTGAATTCTTCATCCGGATTCATCCGGGACGCTGCGCAGAGGGTCGCTCGCGGCCGCAGACTGGAGGTGGCACCTAAAGGTGCCCCGCCCCGCCGCGTCTGCTGGTCCAGGCACAACACGGCAAGGGCGTTCGAGGGTGGGCCCCGTTGCCGCGGGGCCCACCTCCCTGCCGCAGAGGCCGTGCGTACGGCCCGCCCCGCAGAGAGTGCTGCGCCCGCCGCCCGAACTGGGCAGTGCGTGTTCCGAGTTGGAGCAGAGGGGCGCGGTCTGCCATGGTGCCGTCGCCCAGGGGTACGGTGAGGCTGACGGGATGCTGGCCGGGCAGGCCGAACGTGATCCAGACAGACGTCGTAGACCGCACCCCCACGGAGGACTCGACATGCTGCTCGCTGCGGACAAGGGCGACATCACCACGATCATCGGCGGCATCGCCCCCGACTGGGGTCCCTTCGGGACGCTGGGCACAGAGGCGAAGACGATGATCCAGGTCATCATGGCCGTCGCGATCCTGCTGTGCCTCGGCATCGCCATCTGGGGCGCCGCCAAGCAGCGGATCGGCGCGACGGCCCTGCGTGACACGTTCAGCGCGGAGCAGGGCAAGGGGCTGATCATTGCCGGGATCACCGGGGTGTTCCTCATCGGCTCCCTCGGCACCCTGTTCACCATCGTCTACGGGATGGCCGTCTGAGGTCGTCCGACTGTGCGGGCCCCAGCCGTCGGCCCGTGAAGGCCGACGGGCGGCTCGGCGGTGCAGGCGCGGGCGAGGGGCGGCTCGCAGGCGCAGCAGCAGGCGCGGTCTGAGGCGGGCGAGGGCCCGCGTGCGGCAGCGCCCGTAGTACCGGTTACCCTCTTGGTTCGTACTGCCCGACACGGGGTGCCCCGCGACAGCGCCGGGGCTGAGATCACACCCGTAGAACCTGAACCAGTTAGCACTGGCGGAGGGATGTCAGCGATGCCGATACCGCACGCTTCCACGCACCCGGCCACACCCGCGCCCCGGACCGCACTCGACGGGCGGATGCCCGCGGCACCAGGAGACCTGCGGATCGAGGCGCACGGCATCGCCCCCGTACCCGAAACCCACCGCTACGGAGGCGCCGGACGCCTCTTCACCGTCTGGTTCGCGCCGAACCTGACCATGAGCGGCGTCTTCACCGGCACCGTCGGCATCGCGCTCGGCCTGGACTTCGCCACCGCGCTCGCAGCGGTCGTCCTCGGCACGCTGGTCGGCGCCGTGCCGACCGCGTACCTCGGCACCTGGGGCAGCCGCACCGGATCCGGTCAACTCCCCCTCGCACGGCTCGCGTTCGGTGGGGGAGTGGTCCTGCCCGGTACCGTGCAATGGCTGTCGTCGATCGCCTGGGACGCGCTCATCGGCCTGTTCGGCGGGGACGCTCTCGCGCGGCTGTGCGGATGGCCGTTCTGGCTCGGGGCGCTGGTCATGATGGCGGCTCAGGGACTGCTCGGGGCGTTCGGCTACGAGGTGATCCACCGCCTTCAGCAGTGGATGACGGCCGTCCTCGCGGTCGCCTTCGTCGCGCTGGCACTCCGCCTCGCGCACATCGGGGTCACGCCCGAGGCACACGGATCCGTCCATGGCGCCGACCGCGCCGGAGCCTTCGCTCTGACCAGCACGATCGCCCTGAGCCTGGCCCTTTCCTGGGCGCCGTACGCCAGCGACTTCAGCCGCTACCTGCCCCGCGCCACCTCACCGGTCCGCATGTTCTGGTGCACGCTGCTCGGCGTCGTCGTGTCCTTCACGGGCGTGCAGGCGCTCGGCCTGTGGGGCGCCTCGATCTTCACCGACCAGACCGCGCGCGGCGTCGACACCGTGCTCGGCGGGGGAGTGCTCGGATCGGTGGGCCTGCTCGCCGTCGCTCTGGCCGCGCTGTGCAGCAACGCGATGAACGACTACAGCGGTTCGCTCGCCCTGCAGACCGTCGGCGTCCGCATCCCGCGCCCCCTGGCCGCGGCCCTCGCCGCACTCCTCGGCTTTCCCCTCGTGCTGTGGATGCATGCGGCCGACACGGCTGCCCGCTTCCAGAACGTGCTGCTGTTCGTGGGCTACTGGATCCCCGGTTTCGTGGCAGTAGTGGTCGTCGACTGGTGGGCGCGGGGCCGCGAGCGGGGCGGCGCCGACATGGATCTCTCCGTCGAACGCACGAGGACCCGCTCCGCTCTGCCCCCGCTCCTGGCGTTCCTCTGCGCTTTCGCCGCCACCGTCCCGTTCATGAACACGAGCCTGTACGTCGGCCCGGTCGCCGAGGCGTTGCACGGCGCGGACCTCGGCTACTACGTCGCGTTCCTGGTCGGACTCGCGGTCTACGCACCGTTCCGGCTGCGTCGGCGGACGTCGCACGACGGTCCCGCCGGGAGCTGAACTGGGCTGCCCGGCACGGCAGATGGGCTCACCGTGCGTCATGCGTCCCGGTGATGATCCACGGCGGTACAACCTTGTCCCCTCCAAGATCGTCTGAGGGTCGAGGAGTTGGAGCGTCCGGCTCCCCGACACCCCTGGGGGATGTAATGCAGAGAGCCTCCGTCGGCCGCGCCGTGCGGCTTGGCGCGTGCGGAACCGCCGTCGCCGGCCTGTTCGTGGTCGGCCTCGGCGCCGGGACCGCGATGGCTTCGGACACGCTGTGGGTGCAGTCCCCGTACGAGTTGAACGTGCCGCTCGGCGTGGACGGCGGTGAGCCCCCGGCCCGCTCGCTCGACCTCGGGCTCTACCACGACAACAGCAACGTCAAGGTCACCGACGGGCGGCTGACGGTCGACGTGTCCGGGCTCGCCGGCGTGGCGGACGTCGTCTGGCCGGCGAACTGCGCACCCGAGGGCACCGTCGCGGTGTGCACGATCGACGGCGTGATCCCGGTGACCAACGTCGACGCCGTGCACCTGGGGATCCGCGCCGCCGCCGGCGCGCAGCAGGGCGCGCAGGGCACGGTCACGTACAAGGCGACCGCCACCACCCCGTCCGGCACCATGAAGTCGCCGGACGGATTCACCACCACGGTCACCGTGGCGTCGGGGCCGGACCTCGCGCTCGCCGAGCCGGACCCGGTCACGGGTGCGGAGCCCGGCTCCACGACGACAGTGCCGTTCACCGTGACCAACGAGGGCAACGAGACGGCCCACGGCTACACCGTCACCATGAGCGCTTCCTACGGCCTCGACTTCGCCACCACGTACCCGCAGTGCGCCTACCGGCACGCCGGTGGCGACGAGGACGCGCCGATGACGCACGCCACCTGCACCTTCGACGACGAGATCGCCCCGGGCGCGAGCGTGCAACTGCCCGAGCCGCTGCGGGTCGACGTCAATGGCAAGGCGCTGAACGAGCGCCTCGACCTCGACGTGGCCCCGGCCGGTGGCGTCAGCGACATCGACGACCAGGACAACTACGTGGTGCAGTCCGTGCGTGCCGCCAACACCGCGGACTTCGCGGTGCAAGGCGCGGACGTCACGGGCGCGGCCGGCGAGACCGTCACCGCGGAGCTGCGCTTCGAGAACAAGGGCCCGGCCTGGTTCGGCAACCTGGGCTCAGGCGACCCGGCCGCGGTCGTCGAGTTCCGGGTGCCGCAGGGCACGACCGTCACCGGCGCCCCCGCGGACTGCCGCCCGCGCACGCTGACCGGCGGCTACTACCCGGACCGGGTCGGTGCCCCGCGCTACGACTGCAACCTGCCGTACTGGGTGTCGGAGAACGCCGAGCGCGCCTTCGCCTTCCAGTTGCGCGTGGACAGCGTGGTCCAGGACACCACCGGCCCGGTCGTGGTGCGTCCGGTCTTCGGGACGTTCGACTTCGACCCGGAGACGACGAACAACTCCGCGAAGGTCGTGGTGAACGCCGCCCCGCAGGCCTGACCGGCCGGATCGGCTTCGCGCCTGCCCGGGCTGCCCCGGGCAGGCATACGCCGTTGGGTTACGGATCCCGTCCTGCGGCCCGTCGGCGCCCGGCGAGGCGACATTGCAGAGGCCTGATTCTCGGAGTCGTCGCGACGATCGGAACCGTCTGGCGGCAGCTTGTGAGCTGGTGACCAGAACATGGAGCGGGCGGCGTGATGCGGACGGCCCGGCGCTCAGGGGAGCACGCGTGGCCTCGGAGAGCGCCGTGCGCGGGTTCCGGGGCTTCGTGGGCAGGTGCCGGTAATTGCGTCGCGTGCAACGGCGACCGTCGGGATACTGCCCCGGTGACCCGCACCGCACTGCCTCAGCTGCTGCGACCTCGTGCCCTGAGGCCCGGAGATCTCGTCGTCGTCGCGTCGCTGTCCGGGCCGCTCCACGCCGCCTACGAGGCGGACCTCGAACGGGCGGTGGTCGTGCTGGAGCGGATGGGATTCCGCGTGCGCCGGGCACCGCTCCTCGAAGCGGGCCGGCACCGTTGGTGGAGCGCGGCGCGGCCGACGGAGATCGCAGAAGAGTTCAACTGTCTCCTGCGGGATCCCGAAGTGCGCGCCATCATCGCGCACGACGGCGGCCAAACAGCGCTCGGCTACCTCGACCTGATCGACTTCGATGCGATCACCGCCGATCCCAAGCCGATCCTCGGCTACAGCGACATCTCGCTGCTGCATCTGGTGCTCTACGCGCGCACGGGTCTGGTCGGATTCCACACCGATCTGGCCACCCCCGGATTCGGCGGGCACTGGCAGCGCGTGCCCGCAGCACGCAGAGCGGAACTCACGCACCTCTACTCGACGTTGCTGACCAGTACGGAACCGATCGGTGCGCTGCCGACCACCCCGGGGTGGGAGTGCTGGCGCCCTGGACGTGCTGAAGGGCGCTTGCTCGGCGGGGTGATCAACCGTGTCGTGCTGGCGCAGGCGACGCCCTACGCGCTGCCGCTCGAGTGGTTCGACGGAGCGGTGCTGTTCTGGGAGGAGACGGGCGGCCACGCGTCGTACGTGTGGAGCTATCTGCACGTGCTGCGCCACTGCGGCATTCTCGACCGGATCTCCGGGATGGTCGTGGGCATCCCGGAGGCGATCGACGGGCTCGGCTCGTCCGGAGCGTCTCCGACCCTGCGCGAGATCGTCCTCGACGTCCTCGGTGACCGTGACGTCCCGGTCCTGGGCAACGTCGAGTTCGGTCATGCCGGTCCGAACCTCCCGATGCCGGTCGGCATCCGCGTCGCCCTCGATGCACAGGGGCGGGCGCTGTCGGTGCTCGAGCCGGCGGTGCGGTCGCATGCGTTGACGGGGCCGGTCGACTGAGCGACGTGCGGTGCCGGTGCCGGTGCCGGAGGCACGGTGTCGTCGGCACGTTTAGAGTGCACTACCGTTCAATGGAAATGGCGACGGCACGTGGATCGCGCACCTTCCGCTGCCGTCGCCCAGGAAGGGCTTCGCGTGCCGCGCACCCCCGAGGCCGCCGCCGCAGTGCGGGACGCCACGAAGCAGCGCATTCGTCGTGCCGCGGTACTTCAGATGGCCGAGCAGGGCTACCGCGCCACCACGCTGCGCCAGGTCGCCGGACGTGGCCGACCGACGGCGGGAGCGCACACGCGACGCGTTGGCGGAGCTGGCTGACGCCGAGCCTGCGGATCGCCTGCGGGCCCTGGTCCGGTCGGCCCTGTTGATGGCCGGCATCAGAGGCGGCCTCGTTCTCGCGGCGGAGGACCCCTCGTTCCCGTTGCGCGGGCTGGAGGACGTACTGCTCTCCCGCGTCCTGGGCGGTCGCTGACCTGCTGCCGGGTCAGGGGGAGTACGACGTGGAGTTCCGGATCCTCGGAACCGTCTCCGTCTCCGTGACCACTGAGAGCGGCGAACTGATGCTCGGTCCCGCAAAGCGACGCAGTCTGCTTGGTCACCTTGCTGCTCAGGTCCGACACGAGGAGGCGCGGGATACCCTGCGACATCTTGGTGATCACAGGCCCCGCAGCAGTGCGGGCCCGTCCCCATCATCCGTTCCGTCTCCGGGGGAATCCTTCATGCGCCTTGCCGCAGTCCGTCGTGGCTCCGTCCTTGCCGCTGTCGCCGCGCTCAGCCTGACATTGAGTGCCTGCAACGGTGACGAATCGGACGCGCATGCCTCGGGAGGCTCCGGCTCAGGAGCCGGTTCCGGCAATCATGCCGGTGCCAAGCCCTCGGGCTCGGCGGCGGCCGCATTGCCGTCACCCACCAAGGGCGGTACGGAGGACGGCAGTTCCGGCTCGGGTTCCGGGGTCGGCGACGGCGAGAAGGGCGTGGGTACGCCGGTCTCCGACTGCGGTACCGCCGATCTGGGTCTGCGGCTGGTGGTCAGTGGCGAGCACGCCACATCGAAGACCGCCCACAAGACGGCCCAGCTGTTCATGACCAACAGGAGCTCCCGGACCTGTCTCATCAGCGGCTTCCCCACGGTGTCCCTCGCCGACCAGGCCGGTCGCCGCGACCCGATCACCGCCAAGCCGCTGGACGGCGAGCCCGGCGCCGCTTTCCCTCTCCATCCGGGCAAGGCAGCGGTCTCCGAGCTCCGCTACAACGACGTCAACTGGGAGGGTTCCCCTTCCGGCCGCTACACCTGCGGCATGGAGGCCAATACCGTCACCGTGGCGGTCGGCGAGGGCGCCGGTGCGACGGTCGCCGCGGAGGGGCCGCAGGGCGGCAGGGCCACCGTCAACGCCTGTGACGACCTTGTCGAGGTCGAGGACATCCACGAGTACGGCGCTTGATGCGCCTCCGCTTGGACCGGTCACCGCAAGAACGCAAGAGGCCGGAGCCCCAGAGTGCGCCGTCTCCTCACGGCGTGTGGCCGGCATTCGGCGGGGGCTCGGCGGGCCGGTCGGCATCCTCCGCAAAGGTGGCTTGGTGGGCGGCTGTGCGGATGTGGAGTGCTGCTTTCCGGGCCTGGCGGGCAAGGCGGCGGTGGTCCTCCGCAGTGGACGTCTCGCTCTCGGCCAGACGTTCGTGATGTTGGGCCACCATGTCGTGGGCGTCGGCGAGCTTGGCCGCGGCGGTGAGATAGCGCGTATGGAGTTGCTGTACGAAGATCTCGAGATTGTCCTGCCGTGACGGTTCCGCGGTGCCGAGCAACTGGGCGGAGATGGCGAGCTCTTGCTGCGTGGCCCACTTCTCGCGTGCGTCGAGGATCTCCGCGCGGGCCAAGTTCGCGTCAGCGCGTGCCAGCCGGGCCTCGCTGGATGCGAGCAGCAGGCGAGCCCTGGCGCTCGCTTCCTGGGAGCGCTGCAGGAAGCTGGGTGTTGCTTCACCGCGTTGCCGACTCTGCCGGTCCGCTTCCGTTTCGCGGGCGTTCAGGTCCCGTTCGCGTTCGTCGGCGATGGCCTCCCGCTCGTCGGCGATGGCCTCCCGCTCGTCGGCGATGGCCTCCCGCTCGTCGGCGATGGTTTCGCGTTCGGTGGCGGCGGTGTCGCGTTCATTGGCGATATGGGTGCGCTCATCAGCGGCGTCTGCCCATGGGCCGATGACGTCGCTGAAGGTCGACCGGTCTGGCGGTTCAGTGCCCACTTGCCCAGTATCCCGAGGCAGGGCGCGGCCATCAAGCCGCCCCCGGGGCTCCCACCGCGATGCTCCGCAAGCAGCCGCTTCAGCGTCGGTTACGGAGCATTCGTGCCCCGCCGGGATGAAGGCGCGGCGGTTTACGCGTCGCACCGAGGTCGGGTCCCTGCGTAAGGGCCACGTCTCCGATGGCTGGCCTGGGGAGAGCCCCGCCGCGACGGGGGATGCACGGCGGGGCTCTGTAGCGCGGGTACCCCGACCACGGGGTGGCATGCGAGGGAAACTGCGCGGCTCAGTCCGCTTGTTGCGCTTCGCGCTCCAAGGGGGTCTGCGCCATCTTCCGTTCTTCCACGCCACAGCACTTGCGGTTCTGTGAGATGGCGACGAACGTCCGGCGCGCGGGAGTTGAGGGTCGCATGGATCGCCATGGGTGGCCTCGGCCGACAAGTTGGCTCCGGGAGTCCGCGCGCACTCTTCCGCCGCCCGTGCGCCGGTAGCCGTCAGCCGCAACGCTCCCGACAGGCCATGCCATGCCCGAATCGGCGCGCCGCCGGCACCACCCTGCCCGCGGCCTACTGGACGAACGGTAGGAACAGGTCCGCCGTGGCCTCCGCGTGGATCGTGAACTGCTCGCGCGCCTTCGCCGGATCGCTGTGCTCGATCGCCGTGACGAGCGCGCGATGCTGCTGGTCCGGCATCCGGCGCGACTCCACCCCGCCGGGATGGTCCGCGAGGAGCCGGGTCAGCTCGTCCTGGATGCCCTGCTCGGCCTCCAACAGCCGCCGGGAGCCGGAGAGTTCGGCGATGTGGAGGTGCAGTCCGGCGTCCAGGGTGCGATAGGCCTCCGCGTCGGCGACCGCCTGGTCCGTGGCGGTCTCCAGTTCGCGCAGTCTGGCGAGGCCCGCCTCCGAGGCGTGGCGTGCGGCGCGGGCGGATGCCTCTCCCGACACGGCGATCCGCCAGGCCGTCAGTTCCTCGATGTCGGCCTGGGTGTACGGGTGGAGCGCGGTCAACTCCCGGATCCGGCTGAGGACTTCGGGGACCACGAAGGTGCCGGCGCGATGCCCGCGGCGGGTCTCGATCAGCCCGTCCTCCCGGAGGACCGCCATCGCGTGCCGCATGGTCATCACGGCGACCCCGAACATCTCGGCAAGGGCCTTCTCCGGAGGGAAGCGATCACCTCCCACCAGGATCCGCGCGCCGATGAGCTCGTTGAGGCGCCGCGCGATGGCCTCCGCGGCGCCCGCCGAGCGCACCGGCGCAATGTGTTGTGCCCAGCCCTTGTCGTCCATGAAACCTATCCTCTAGATTTCGCACTTCCACCGCAAGTCGCGATCAGCAGGAGAGCCTATGAGCACGACTGAGCCCACGGCACCGGCACCCCTCATCGGGATACCCGTGCGCCTCAGTGACGGGGACGCGCCGGGCGCCGACCAGCGCGTCGTCGAGGCGAATCGCATCTTCGACGACGTCGTCGACCTGATCCGGTCCGCGGGCGCCCAGCCCGTCCTGCTCCGCCCGTCCGCTGACGGAAACCCGCTCGACGAACAGCTCGCCGACTGCCGCGGCTTCGTGGTGCCCGGTGGCGGGGACGTCGACCCGACTCTGTACGGGGCCGATCCGCAGCACCCTGCGCTGTACGACGTCAATCCCGCCCAGGACCGCCTCGACACGGCCGTCATCCGGTACGCCCTCGAGAACCGGAGGCCGTTCCTCGGCATCTGCCGCGGCATGCAACTCCTGAACATCATCCGCGGCGGCACGCTCCACCCCGACCTGCCCAAGACCTCTGTGGCCCACGACCCGGAGAACGGCGAGGGGTGGGCCGTCCACGACGTCGAGCTGTCCGCCGGCAGCGCGGCAGCCCGGGTGTTCGGCCGTGACCGGATACCCGTGTCGTCCGGTCACCACCAGGCCGTGGACCGCGTGGGCGACGGCCTGCGGGTGTCGGCCCGCGCCGAGGACGGATGCGTAGAAGCCATCGAGCCCTGCGACTTCTTCGAGGCAGCCGACTTCTTCGAGGGAGCCGATTCTTTCGAGGGAGCCGAGCCCGCGCAGGTCGGCGCGTGGACGCTCGGAGTCCAGTGGCACCCCGAGGCGTTCGTCCCCAGCGCAGAGCTGCGACTGCCGCTGTTCCGCGCGCTCCTCGAGCAGGTGCGCCCCGAGGCACAGGCAGGGGCCACGTCCTGATGAAGGCGAACGAGACAGCAACACGCCCTCTGGACGCGAGCGACTCGGGGGGCCAGGAGGTCTCGGCGGCCGACACCCCTGCGGGTGGCGGCGCAACGGCCCTGGCGCAGAGCCTGCGCAGCCGCCACATCACCATGATCAGCATCGGTGGTGCGGTCGGCGCGGGACTCTTCGTCGGCTCGGGCGTCAGCATTCAGCAGGCGGGCCCCGGCATCCTGATCGCCTACGCCGTCACGGCCGCCATCGTCATCCTGATCATGCGCATGCTGGCCGAGATGTCCATGCGGCGCCCGGACACCGGAGCCTTCGCCGTGTACGGCCGACTGGCCTTCGGCCGCTGGGCCGGGTTCGCGAGCGGCTGGCTCTACTGGGTGGGCTGGCCCCTCGGGCTGTGCGTGGAGTCCATCGCGCTCGCGCAGATCGTGCACGGCTGGCTGCCCGCCCTGCCGGTCTGGCTCACCGCGCTCACCGTGGTGGCCCTCGTGAGCGCGGTCAACCTCACCTCCGTACGCGCCTACGGCGAGATGGAGTTCTGGGTCGTCTGGATCAAGGTCGCGGTGATCGCCGCGTTCATCGCGGTCGGCATCGTCGCCGTCGCCGGCCTGCTGCCCGGCACACCCGCACCCGGCGTCGGGAACCTCGTCGACCACGGCGGTTTCCTGCCCATGGGGCTCAGCGGTGTCGTCATCGCCATCTCGGGCGCCATGTTCTCGTTCTCCGGCACCGAGATCGTGACCATCGCCGCGGGGGAGGCGCAGGACGCCGCTGCCGCCATCCGCACCAGCACGCGCACGATCCTGGTCCGGGTCTCCGTCTTCTACCTCGGCTCGCTGGCCGTGATCGTCCTGCTCCTGCCCTGGAACAGCACCGCTGTCGGGGAGAGCCCGTTCGCCGCCACGCTCAGCCACCTCGGCCTGAGCGGCGCGTCCACCGTCCTGAGCATCGTGCTCTTCGCGGCGCTCCTCTCCACGATGAACTCGCAGCTCTACGCCAGCTCCCGGATGCTCTTCGCGCTCGCCCGGGACCACGACGCCCCGGCTTTCCTGGCTCGCGTCTCCCGTCGCGGCGTGCCGTACACGGCGATCCTGCTGACCGTCTCGGTCGCGGTGCTCTGCCTGCTGCTCCAGGTCGTCCACCCGACCACGGCCTTCAGCCGGCTGGTGAACATCACCGGCGACACCGTGTACATCACCTGGATCGGCATCGCCGCGTCCCATCTCGTCCTCGGCCGCCGCGACCGTGCCGAAGGGCGCCGCCCCGCGTCCGGGACCGGGGTCTGGCTGTTCCCCTGGCTCACCTGGGCGACGCTGATCGCGCTCGTCTCGCTGTACGCGGTGATGATCTCGCTGCCGGACGCGCGCGAGGACGCCGTGCTGGCCCTTGGCTTCACCGTGGCCACCGCTCTCGTGGGCCTGTGGATGCAGCGAAAGCGGCCCGTAGAGCTCGGCGCCGATCGCGAGCCCCACTGCTCCTGAACCGGGCTCGCCGGAAGGGAACTCCCCACCGCATGTTCCGGGACGGCAAGCGCAGCGACGAACTCGCCGCGCTGCACGCCCCCGGAGCCGTGCGCGAGCCGAGCCCGGCGGACGAAAGCCGGGGTCAGCCCTTGTCCTCGTCCTTGCCGTAGCGGCGCTCGAACGCGGCGACCCGCCCCTCGGTGTCCACGGTGCGTGCCTTCCCGGTGTAGAAGGGATGGCTCTCGGAGGAGATCTCCACGTCGACGACGGGGTAGGTGGCGCCGTCGTCCCATTCGATCGTCTCGTCGCTCCGCGCCGTGGACCGGGTCAGGAAGGCGTATCCGGCGGTCTTGTCCCGGAAGACCACGGCCCGGTAGTCGGGATTCTCCACAGCCATGCCAACTCCTTCGCTTCGGACTGTGCCCATCGTCGTGCACCGGCTGGGCGTACGCCATGCGAGGACCTGTCGCTGAGCGCACGCTGGTCACGGCGCCCTGCCACGCGTTCGTCCGGACGAGTGTGGCGGGGCGCCGTGCCAGGCGGTGCGGTCAGTTCGCTCGGCGCCGTGCCAAGAAGAAGATCGCCGAACCGAGAGCGACCAGCGACACGGCTCCGATGCCCAGCCACCGCTTGTGCGCACCCGCTCCCGTGTCGGCGAGGGCCGGGCCGGTCGGGCTGGGGGCGGGCGGAGCCGGGGCGGGTGCCGTCGGGGCCGGGGACTCGCTCTTGGTCGGCGTGGGGGTGGGCGGAGTCGTGGACGGGCTGGGGGAGGGGCTGGGCAGCGCTTCGATGCGCAGGGAGGCGGCGTTCTCGACGCCGACCGGCTTGCGGCTGCCTCCGTTCGCCTCGGCCGTCAGCTCGGCGCTGACGGACAGCGGCCCGGTCGGCGCTCCGTCGGCGACGGCGAGGGTGAAGGCGGTGGTCGAGGTGCCGGAGGGGTTCAGGACCGTGCTCTTGGGCAGCGCGCCCACGAGGGTTCCGCCGGGGCCGGCGGTCAGGGGGATCCGCCGCCCTGCCACGGTCAGCGTCACCTGGTCGGCGCGGAGCCCGGCGGGGCCCTTGAGCGTGAGGGCCGTGCCGGTGTCCGGGTAGGCGGGGCCGTCGGCCGGGTTCGTGTACGTCACCGAGCCGTTGACCGGCGGGCCGCCCGCGGTGACCCGGTCGGCGACCTTCACCGCTGCCGTGGCCCGTCCTTCGACGGCGAAGTTGTAGGTGGTGCCGGCCACCGTGATGCCGTCCACGTAGGTGTCGAGCGTGGCGGTGTCCGAGCCCAGTCGGCCCACGCGGGCGATGACGCCGAGGGCGCCGTCCCCGGGGTCGGTGCAGGCGGCGGCGAAGGCCGCGAGCGTGGCGTCTCCCTGGGCGGGGAAGCCGGCCACGGCCCGCGACGTCCGCCACGAGGACGTTCCGTCCGGGGCGTAGGCCTGCCAGGTGTCCGGGACGACGCCGGTCCTGCCCGCGGTGTCGGTGTTGCGGCCGGGTTCGAAGCTGAGCGTGGTGAACGTCCCGCCGCAGATCATGGGGAACTGGAGGTTGGCGCTGGTGTTCCCGGCGGTGGATCCGGCCGAGTCCTGGTACGCCGAGTAGGAGATGCCCGAGGCCAGGAGCGAGGTGAGGGTGACCGGGGCGGGGAACGGGTGGGCGGCCTGCGAGGTCTCGCCGCCCCCGATCCCGAGGTGCAGACTCCCGTCGAGCCACTGCGCATCGGCGAACGGGGCGACTTCCTGGGTGCCGTTGGGGATTCCGGCGTTCCCAGGGTCGTCCTGGAGCCTGAACCACGGTCCGGACGGGCCGAGGTCCCCCGGATTGACGACCGTGACGTCAGCGGCGGCCGCGGGCAGGCAGTTGATGCTGCCGATGGACAGTGCGGCGGCGAAGGCGAGGAAGGCGCGCGTTCGTCTCTGACGTCTGCTCGTGGGCAGAACAGCATGTTCAGGCATGCGGCATGTGCTATCAGCTTCTTTATTGTCGACGGCCGCCCGTGATCCGGACACGCGGAGATGTCACGAGGACGGCCGCACGTCCGTTCGTTCTGCCACTGAGGAGGGTGCGGCCGGATCCGGTCCCCTCGGCAGTCGTGCGGCTACCGCGTCCCCGCCGCCCCTGGAAGGGGCTGTCGGCTCTACCGTCGAGCCAGCCAGGCCGCGATCTCGTCCACCACTGCGGCGGCCACATGTCCTGGTCGGGCGTACTCGGCCGGGGTGGGCCGGCCGCTGCCCGAAAAGAAGAGGTGGTTGGCGTCCTTGTGGATGCTGATCGTCACCTGGGAACGGTCCCCCAAGGCGCGCTGCCAGGCCGCCAAATCGTCGGCGACGGTCACTTGGTAGTCCCGCCCGCCTTGAAGGATCAGCATCGGGCAGCGCAGTCGGGCGGCCGTGGCCACGGGGTCGTAGGCGCGCAGGTCGAGCCAGTAAGGAGCGGAGAGCCCGAACGGCAGCAGTGTTGACGGAGTGTCGGGCCCGAGATCCGGGTCCGCTACCGCGGCAGCCTGGCTGACCAGCAGCGACACCATCTCGTCCGCGCTCGGGCCCGGAGCGAGCTCCGCGAGATACCGAGCCACCCGGACGGCCGCCTCGTGCATCGGCTGCGTGTCCGCGGCGAGCATCACCAGACCCGCGATCGACGGGTCGGCTGCGGCGATCCGGGGTGCCACCTTGCCGCCCATGCTGTGGCCGAGCAGGTGAATGTGGTCCGGGGCCACCTCGGGTTGCTGTCGCAGCAGTTGGACCGCTGCGAGGGCATGGGGCAGGTACTCGTCGGCCATATTGTGGTCCGACGGGAGCCGGTCCGGGTGCGCGAACGTCACCTTGTCGAAGCGCAGCACGGCCACCCCCTGGGAGGCGAGCCCCCACGCGAGGTCCTTGAGCGGCTTGTTCGGGCCGCTGCTCTCGTCCCGGTCGAACGGACCGCCACCACTGAGCAGCACCACGGCCGGCCACGGTCCGCAGCCCACGGGAAGGGTGAGTGTGCCGGGGACTGCTACTTCCCCGGGGCTGGGGCTGGGGCTGGGGCTGGGGCTGGTGCCGGTGCTGGGGCTGGTGCTCGCGTCGAGCAGGACGGTCCGCTCAGTGAACCGGTCGAGGTCTGCGTAGTGCGGTCGTTGCCACTCGGCGCCGCCGTGCGCGTCGAGTCGCAATCCCTGCAACAGGCCGTCGTCACCTACGGACGTGACCACGATGAATCCGCCGTCGGAGCAGGCCACCGGTATACGCACGCGCACGGGGTCGGTCTCGCCGGCCTCGGCCACCGGCTCTTCGACCGTCGTGATGCCACCGTGCCCGCCAGCCTCGGCGGTCCATGCGAGCCGTAGTTGCTCGGCGGAGACCGCGGCCCGCAACGGGGGAGCGAACAGTTCCACGGCTTCGCCGAACCGCTCTGCCTGCAGCAGCGCGGCGAAGCGTCGTGCCGTCTCCAGCGCCCCGCCCTTATTCATTCTCATACTTGAGAAAGGTAGCAGTCGTGAGAAGGTTGAGCATGGACTTCCTGGACCTGCTCGCTCACCCCATCCGATTGCGGATCGTGCACGCGATGGGCGGTGGAAGGCTGCTGACGACGTCTCAGCTGTGTGCACGCATCCCAGAAGCCTCCAAGGCCACCGTCTACCGGCACATCGATCTGCTGGCGGACGCCGGGATCCTTGAGGTGGCCGAAGAGCGCAGGGTGCGCGGCGCGGTGCAACGGCACTACCGGCTGCGGCAGGACCGGGCCGTGATCGGCCCCGACGTGGCCCGCACCCTCACTCCCGAGGATCACCGGCGGGCCTTCGCCACCGCGATGACCGCGCTGCTGGCCGAGTTCAGCGCCTATCTCGACCGGGACGGCGCCGATCCCGTGGCCGACCAGGTGGGATACCGCCAGCACGCACTCTGGCTCAGCCCCGCCGAGCTGGAGGAGCTGATCGGCGGACTGCGCGCGGCCATTGCGCCGAAACTCGCCAACGAGCCGAGTCCCGAGCGCACCCAGTACCTGCTCAGCCCCATCCACTTCCCGGTGGAAGGCCCTCAGCCGATCCCTGAACGACCGACGACGGAAGGCGAGCAGGAGACGGACACCTGACCGGCCGGAGGATCGCCCGGACCGGGGCCCGGCCGGCGTCGACTCCACCACGTGCCGGGTCCACCAGCCACCAGCACGCCACCGTAGGCACAAGGAAGGCTTGTCGTCAGAGTTGCGGCAGTCGGTCCGCACCTGTGGGAGTGCGTCGCTCCTCAAGCCAGAAGAGATAGACGCGGAGGTGCGACGCCAGCTGGCCGTCGAGGTAGGCGGCATAGTTCACGGCCGCGGCGGCCACACCTTGCCCGGACTTCGCGTCGTCGGCCTCCCAGTCGGCGCGCCGATGCGCCAGGTACTCCCTGATCCGTCCCCGGTCGTGCCACCACTCGCGGACCGCTGCCGGCGTCCATCGGGTGTCGCCGTCACAGCCGTAGCCGGAGAACGCCTCGGCCTCCGCTGCATCGACCAGCCGCTGAAGCTCCTCCGGCGTGCGGGGCTGCCGGTACACGTACTCGGTGAAGTGGTCGGCCTCGTAGAGCACGAGCTCCGGGGCGTGGATACGGCCCGTCCCGCAGTTGTCGGTGTCGGCCCCGTAGAACGGTCCGGGCACGTTGAGCCACTTCCGGTCCGACCACTGTCCCAAGAAGGCTCCGCGCGCATCGTCGAGCCCGGGCACCGGATCGAAGTAGAGGTCCACGGCGGAAGGTTAGCCAGGTGCCGAACGATTCACCGGACAGACGGCCCTAGTTCGGTGAGACGCCTAGTTCGGTGAGACGCCGAACCACTTCGTGGCGGCCTCCTCGAACATGTCGAGGTCCCGGTTCAGGTCCTCTCCGGCGGCCCAGGCCACAACTCCGTCCGGGCGTACGAGAACGGCGCCGAGGCCGAGGTCGTCACGGGCCTGCCCGGTCGCGTACAGGATGCGGTCGCGGCTCTGCCAGCCCTTGGCCGCACGCCGCAGCGCTGAGTCGCCGCGGAAGTCCAGGAGCACGCCCCCCCGGCCCTGGCGGAGCAGTTCGCCGAGGCGGGTGCCGTCCTCGAAGCGGAAGTCGGGGGCGGAGGTGCCGACGAGCGCGTGTGCGCTGTCCAGGTCGTAGCGGTTGAACAACCCTGTCGTCTGCCGGTAGGCGAAGGTCGTGCCGTCCTTGGTGCTCAGCAACTGGTGGACCAACTGCCGCAGCGCGGAAGCATTGGGGCCCGGCTTCATGGTCGCCACCTGGGCGCGCGACCAGTCCAGTACGGCGGCGCCGACGGGGTGCCGTTCACTGGTGTAGGTGTCGAGCAGGCGCTCGGGCGCGGTGCCCCGCACCGTCGAGGCGAGCTTCCAGCCGAGGTTGGCGGCGTCACCGATGCCGAGGTTGAGGCCCTGACCGCCGAGCGGGGAGTGAATGTGCGCGGCGTCCCCGGCCAGCAGGACCCGCCCGTTGCGGTACGTCGTCACCTGCATCGCACGGTCGGTGAAACTGGACGCAAGCCGAACGTCCTGCAATTCCACGTCAGTTGACGTGAAGCGGTGCAGGACGTCCTGGAGGTGCTCGCGGGTCAGCGGCTTCGACCGGTCGAAGGCGCCGCCGTCGAAGTCCATCATGCCCAGGTGCCCCTCGAAGGGCGTGCGCAGATACATGCCGTTCGGCGTGAGATTGAAGCCGAGCCGGAGCCTGTCGGGGCCGGGGTCGGCGAAGGTGACCTGCGCGACGTAGCCGGTGAACAGCGGCTCGGTGCCCACGAAGTCGAAGCCCGCGAGGCCTCGCACCGTGCTGCGCCCGCCGTCGCAGCCCACCAGGTAGCGCGCCCGGTGTTCCTGTCCGCCGGCGGTGACGGTGACGCACCGGTCGTCCTGCGTGACGGCGGTGACGGGTGCGCCTCGCCGGACGTCCACGCCGAGCGCGACGGCCCGCTCGTTGAGGACCGAGGTGACGGCCGCGAGGCTGGTCATGAAGCCCTCCATCGCCGGGCTGGGCAGTCGGAAGGAGAGCGCGGTCACGTCGATGCAGGCCGCGTCCAGGCTCATGCCCGCGAAGTGACTCACGTCGCGGGGGGCTGGTGCCTTGACGGCATCGGCAGGCGCCCCGACCTTCGCGGGATCGGCGTGCGAGGCGTCGATCAACGCGTCGAGCAGCCCGCGGCGGTGGAGCACCTCGGCCGATCCGGCGCTCAGTCCCCGCAGACCGAGCGGGAGTTCCTTCCACCATGAGGTGATCTCCTCGTCCTGCTCCAGGACCAGGACGGAACACGCGCCCAGAGCGAGCTCCGTGGCCAGGAAAGACCGACCGGGCCGCCGCCCGCGACAACTGCGTCATGCGTGAGGAACGCCTTTCCGAAGCATCTGCCAGGAGGGCCCGGCTCGTCGGGACGGGTGACGGGTCAGCCGAGCCGGGTGAGGCCGTCGATGACGACCGCGATGCCGGTGAGGAACTGCTCGCGGTCGTCGTGCTCGCGCATCTGGCCGGCGATGGCGTGCATGAACGGGTAGTCCTGGGGGTCGAGTTGCTGCCAGGCAGCCGCGGTCGCGGCGAGGAACTCGGCGCTGTCGGGTACGGCGGCCGACGTGTCACCGTCGAGCCGGGCGTTCTGGCTGACGGCCCCGAGGATGTAGTGCACGAGCGTCGAAGCGGCATCGAACCAGGACGCCTGCCGCACCCCCAGCGCTCCGACCTGCCGCCCGATCCTCTCGAAGATCCCCACCGTCACCGGCCCGAACGGCTGCCGGACCACCTGCGACGTCAGCCGCGTCGCCAGCCATTGATGCTCGGCGATCGCATCGAACAAGGCCAGCGCCACGACACGAATCTCGTCCGCGGGTGTGCCCGCGCTCTGCGCCGGATCGGCCGCCAGGGCGGCGACGACGATCGTCTCCGTCGCCGCGTCGAGAAGCTCGTCCCGACCGCCGACCCGGTAGTAGATCGCCCCGGCCCCGGTGGACAGGCGCTCGGTCAGCGCGCGAGTGGTCAGCGCACCCTCACCACCCGCGTCGAGCAGCTCGATCGCGGTGTCGATGATCTGCTCCCGGGAGAGCACCTGGTTCCGCCGCTGGGGTTTGGGGGGTCGCGTCGCCATGGTTCGACCGTGGCATATTTGGAGCGCTGAACCAAATTGGTTCGTTGATCCAAGATGAATCGAGATTCGGATGGCGGCTGGTCGTGCACTGCTCGCAGCGCTGAAGGCTCGTTGGCAGAAGGTCAGTTGACTCTCGCGTGGAGTCGGGCGGCGAAGCGATCCGGGGGTGTTCAACTCTGACTAACTGACTAACTACGCCTGACGGGCTTGCAGTTGGTCGGTAGGTTGCCTGTGTGACGAGCGTTCGGAGTGGGAGCAGCGGCGGCAGGGAGGTCTTCCGTGTCGTCGAGGAGCTGCGCAGCCGGATCGCCGGGGGCGTCTATCCGGTCAGTTCGCTGCTGCCGGCCCAGCGCCAGCTCGCCACCGAGTTCTCCGTGACGCGGGACACCGTGCAGAAGGCGCTGGAGCAGCTCAAGACGGAGGGCTGGATCGAGGCTCGGCAGGGAAGCGGTACACGGGTGGTACAGCGGGTCTCGAAGGAGCAGCAGGTCCAGTCGTACACCGCGAAGGCGGCGGTGGAGGGGCGGGTGTCGCTGCGGGCGTTCTTCGACGAGGCGTTCTCCGGCCCCGAGGTCGTGCTCGACGTCTACACGCTGACGTCGGAAGCCCTGGACACCCAGGTGCAGGGACAGATCGAGCGGATCAGGTCCGGGGAGGTAGCCCCCCGGCGCATCTCGATCCGGATGCTGCTTCCCTCGGAGTCACTCGATCTGCCGTATCCCAGGGCGCTGGAAGATCCGGACGGCGACCTGACCGCGCAGCTGAAGCGGCGGCTCATCGGCATCTCTCGCCGGCACAGCGAGTCCATACGCTTCGCGCTGCTGCAACTGGGGGCGGAGGGGCTGGTCGAGCAGGCCGACATGGAGATCCGCTACGTGGATCTCACCCCGACGTTCAAGCTCTATCTGATCAATGACACGCGGGCGCTGCACGGGCCGTACGAAGTGATCGAGCGGCCGATCGTGCTGGGCGACGAGGCGGTGCGGTCGCTGGACGTCCTGGGTCTCGGCGCGACGCTCACGCACTACGTCGTGGACCCCGGCCATCCGGACGCGCGCGGTTCGGTGTTCGTGAAGTCCTGGCAGACGTGGTTCAAGTCGGTGTGGACGACACTGGCGCGCTGAATCGGTCGTTGCCCGATCGCGAGATCCTCCCGCGATCGGCCCCTGACGTTCGCACGTCGTCGCGGGGGACGGCTGACCGCGGGCCGTGCGCGGCCTCAGTGCCGTACCGGCTGGTGAGGAGGGTGGGGCAGAGCGCCGGGTGGCCATCCTTCACCAGCCGTCGCTGCTCGTCCTGGACGAGCCCAGCACCGGTGTCGACCCGGTCAGCCGTGTCGACCTGTGGCGCCTGGTCTCCAGGGCCGCCGCCGACGGCGCCGCGATCGTCATGGCCACCACCTACCTGGACGAGGCCGAACGGGCTTCCACCTGCCTGGTCCTGGACAGCGGCCGGCCGCTCGCGAGCGGGGCACCCGCCGACATCCTCGACAACACACCCGGCACGCTGACCACCGCAGACTCCCCCACCGGACCACGTGAACTGTCCTGGAGACGAGGCCGGCAGACGCGCTCCTGGCACGCAGGCGGCCCCCGCCCGGCGAGCGGGCGATGGCCGCCGACATGGAAGACGCCGTGATCGCCTACACCCTCGCCGACCAGCAGCAGGAGCACTGACATGAGTGAACGAGCGCCCCTGATCCACGCCGACCGGGTCACCAAGCGGTACGGCTCCTTCACCGCGGTCGACACCGTCTCCCTCGACGTGTTCCCCGGTGAGATCGTCGGCCTGCTCGGCGCCAACGGCGCCGGAAGGACCACGCTGATCAAGAATCTCCTGGGCCTGACCGTCCCCACCGAAGGCGCCGTCATCGCCTTCGGCCGCCTGCCCGATCGCGCCACCCGCGGACGCCTGGGCTACGTACCCCAAGGTCTTGGCCTGTGGCCGACCCTGACGGTCGCCGAGAACATCTCCTTCGCGTCGGCCGCCTTCCAGGCCGAAACCCCCACGCTGGAACCGGCGCTGGCAGCCGTCAGGGCCGACTCGTCGGCGAGATCGGCCTGGGCCTGCAACGCCAACTCGCCTTCACCATCGCCCTCGCCCACCACCCCGAACTCCTCGTCCTGGACGAGCCGACCTCCGGCGTGGAGCCCCTGGCCCGTGCACGCCTGTGGGACACCGTCCACGACCAGGCCGATCAAGGCGTCGCCGTCCTGGTCACCACGCACTACATGCAAGAAGCCCAGCAGCGCGACCGCCTCGTGCTGATGTCCCACGGCAAAGCCGTCGCAGCAGGCAGCGAACGCGACATCATCGGCGACACCACAGCCTGCGAAGTCGACACCCCGCACTGGGCAGCCGCCTTCGCCGCCCTCGACGAGGCAGGACTCTCCGTCACCCTCAACGGCCGCCGCGTCCGCCTCGCCGACACACCACCTGACACCATCACCCGCGCCCTCCGTGGTGCGAACATCACCGCCGACGTACGCGAAGTCCCCGCCACCCTTGAGGAGAAGACGACCGTCATCGATCGTGCGGCAACCCCAGCCTGACCTGACGGCTTGTGCAGTCTTTTGGGTGGCCGCAGCCGGAGAAGGCCCCCTTCCGCGCCGTCGGCTACTTGCACATGGACGGTGCCGTGGCGGCCGGTACCTCGTCCTGCACCGAGTACGACACGGTCGTCGCGCCCAGCACCGCCGCCACGAGCGCCCCGGCCAGCACCGGCCACTGCCACCGCGGAGGCCTCAGCCTCGGCAGCCGGGCCGAGCGGGAGGTGCCCGCGGCCGATTCCACTCGGCGCAGCAGGGGGGCGGTGCCGGCGGTCCGGGCGACTCGCTGCTCGTGCGTGGGAGCCAGGCAGTCCCTCACGATCTCCCTCCAGGTGTCGGGGAGTTCGGGGGAGAGTCGCAGCTGCTCGGTGCCGCGGGCGTAGCGCGTGGCCGCGTCGCAGCGCGCCTCGGTGGTGCCGCCGGGTAAGGGGAACGTCCCCGTCAGGACGACGTGGGTGAGGACGCCGAAGGCCCAGAGGTCGGCGGAGGGGCGGATGCGTGTGCCCCGCTCGTCGATCTCGGGCCAGATCAGCTCGGGAGGGGAGTAGTCACGGGTGGCGAAGGCAGGTGCGTAGGCGTGGGTGCCCTCCAGTTCCGCAGCCGTGTTGAAGTCCGCGAGCCGGGCTGATCCGTCCTTCATCAGCAGGACGTTGGCCGGTTTGAGGTCTCCGTGCACCCAGCCCGCATGGTGCAGCTGGTGCAGGCCCTCGCAGACGCAGGCCAGCAGCGAGGGCCCCGCCTCGGGTTTCGGCGAGTGCTCCAGCAACAGGTCCAGGGAGCCTTCGGCCCGTTCCAGTACGAGGACGGTGGCGCCGTCGAGTTCCGGATGCTCCGGGTTGTCGAGCGTCAGGGTGTCGTACAGCTGGATCAGCCTGGGCGCACGCACCTTGCTCAGCAACTCCACTTCGCGTGCGACCAGTTCACGCAGGTGCTGCAGCTGGCGCGGTGTGCGCGTGCCGGTCGGCAGGATCTTCAGCGCCGCCCTGCCGGGGACGCCGGGACCCCTGTCGCCGGTGTGCCGGGCCGCGTAGACGGTGGCGAACCCGCCGGACGCGAGGGGTCGGCGCACCTCCCAGGGGCCGACGCGGTAGCCCCTCGGGACAAGGACGGCGTCCGGCCCTCCCGTCATCGGGCTGCCTCGCTCGACGCCGGGGAGAGCACCACGAGATCGTCCTCGCGGACGAGGTCGAACCGGAGGGCCAGGGAGACCAGCGACTCCTTGCGCCCGTTGAAGCGCCGGCCCGGTTCAGCCGTGTCCGGGTCAGGGCGCAGCCGTAGCTTGAGGGCGAGGTAGTCGATGTTCCAGTAGACGGCGGAGCGACTGACCGAGTGCCAGGTAGGACGCAGGCGCTCCACGAGCTGCGCGATGCCGGACAGCGGTGCGTGCGGCTCGCCGCGCAACCGGGGCTCGCACAGGGCGGCCAGGACCGCGAAGTAGCGCTTGGTGCGGTCGAGGACGAATGCTGGTGCGGTGACGGTTCCGGTGAGCCCGGCTCGGCTCACACTGCGGAAGGCGTGACGTGGTGCCCATACGTCGAAGGCGAGCAGGTCGCCCGCAGCAGGCAGGACGACGCGCGAGAACTCGAACGCCACGGGGGCGTCCAGCCGCCCCGGCGGGACCTTGACGTGTTCCCCCGCGCCCTCCGGGTTCTCCACCACGTAGGTCTGGTGCTCGCTGTGGTTGCTCAGCAGCCAGAACGTCCGGTGCGCGGTGATCTCGCCGGCGAACCGTGGCACCCCTTCGTGCGCGATGACGAGACCGCCCCGCGTCCTGGCCCTGCCGAAGAGGATCCTTTCACCTGCGGCGATCGTGATCTGCCTGTCTTCACTGCCGCACGACGGCGGCACGACAATGACGCTGTACACGTGGCGTCGTCCCCCTCCTCCGGTGCCCCGGAGGGATCACCCCGCGCCTCGGCCGGGGTCGGTCTGCTGTCAGCTGTCGCTCGGTCCCCACCTTGGTCACACGCAGATGCGAGGCGGCGAGCCCTTCGAACCACGCACGCCTGTGGATCTGCGTGCCACGCGCCTCCCGTAGCGCGTTGGATCGAGCATCGCTGACACGAGCACGGTCAGCCACCGCCTTCGGCCCTGCCTGAAAAGAGCAGGTCAGCAGCAGGGAATTGAACGCTCCGCATTCGATTCAGCGACCTGTACTGATCCGGGCCGCACCTCGACCTGCCGACGCTTCGTGTGGGGGAGGGGCGCTACCCCGGCGAAAGGTCAGGTCGGTGCTGGTGCGTCCATGCGGGTGCTCATCCGCATCTTCGTGGATCCGTGAACGGGCAGCCGTCGTTACTCGGGCATGGATGCACAGACCCGACACTTGATCCCTGCCCAAGAAGCTGCTGTGGCCCGCCGCCTGGAGCTGCTCACCCTCGAGGAGGCACACGACCTGCTGCGCCTGCTCCAGTTGATCGCCGAGGAGGGGCCGGACGAACTGAGCGAGGAAGCCGGCTGGTTCGCCCAGGAAATCGTCGCGCGGATCCCCGCCGAGGAGTAGCGGGAGCCGGCGCAGGGACGCCGGACGAACTGCCTGAGTCGATGCGCTGCGCCACGGGGGAGCAGCGCTACGGCCATCAGGTGAGGATGGTTCGATCCTGACTGGCGCCTCCACCGCCCCAGCGTGGCGCGGGCGCCAACTGCGCCTGCGGCACGCCGGTCCAACCGCTCTTCCAGCGGCTTGTACTTCTGGAAGAACGCTGCCGACTCCCGGGAGTACGCGGCCTGCAGCGGCAACCCGTGCCGCTGAGGTCCAGAACCGGGAGCCTGAGCAACTCCGCACTGCGCGGCGAGCACCGGCCAAGCCTGGTTGACCAGTCCACACGAAGACGGACAAGGGCCGCCTACCGGCAACCCGCCCCCTCGCCGACCCGCATGCGCAGTATCCGTATGCTCCCGGCCATGAGACTCTTCCGGTCGCGCAGCCGAGACGACGGCACACGGATGACGAGAACTCCAGTGGCTGAGGCCAAGGCGCTTTACGAGGCCGGGCGTTACGCCGAAGCGGAGGCCGAAGCGCGTGCCGTGGCCCGGTCGAGGTCACGCGATGACGAGTACGGGGCGGTGGCGCTCTTCATCGCCGCGATCGCCACGGGCGCCCAGGGCCGCCACACCGAATCCGTCGTCACCTACGACAAAGCGCTGCCGGCCTTCCGGCGGGCGTTCGGGGCCAATCACTGGCTGACCATGAAGCTGCGCTCGGACCGCGCCCAGCAGTTGGCCTCGCTGGGGCGGTACGCCGAGTGCGAGGCGGAGTGCGTGGCCGTCGTCGAGGCAGCGAGCCGCGGTGCCGGCCCAGACATGGCAAACCTGACGGCGGCCGCCCGCAACGGACTGATATTCGCCCTCAATGCGCAGGGCCGCCACCAGGAGGCCGAAACCCTGGCCCGGGAGGCGCTGGCCGCCCATCGCGCGCCCGACCGGACGTCCTTGGTCCTACGGCTCGGCCTGGCCCGCAGCCTCAACGGCCAAGCCCGCCACGAGGACGCCCTTGCCGAGGCGCACCGAGCCGACGAGCTGTACAGCGCCCTGCCCGAGAGCCAGCGTCACCCGGACAAGGGCGCCGTCGAACTTGCCCACGCCACAGCCCTGTTGGGGTTGCAGCGCACTCCCGAAGCCCGCCGCCAGGCCGCGGCCGCGCACCACGCCTGCCTGACCTCCTTCGGCCTGGAGCACAGCCGAACCGTCGAGGCCCAAACGCTGCTCGACCGCATCGACGGCACTCGTTCGTAAGATCGCTGGGCGCCGCGCGTTGTCTGGTTGGCCTCGAGTGTGCCGAGATGATCGGCCCAGTGCGGCCCCCGGACCGGATGGGCAGGCATGAGCGACTCGATCCGGTGGTTATCGCCATTTTTCCGGCTTAGGCGGTGATGTTCGGGAATCCTGCCGAGGTATCTCTGAGAACCACTGCAAGGAGCCCCCAGTGCGCCGCCCGCCCCGCAAGGCCTTCGCCGCCCTCATCGCCGCAGCCGCCCTCGCCCTCCCCCTCCTCACCCCCACACCCGCCTCGGCTGCCACCGCCACCAGCCGCTTCGCGAACTACCGCTACGGTGACTGCCTGCGCGAGAACTCCGACACCGGCCTCAAGGGCGACCGCTGCACCACCGGACGAGGCAGTCTCCTGTGGCAGTGGAACGGCCGCCTCAACACCAGCACCACTCTCAAGAACAACTTCTGGGTCCGCTGCCTCGACAGCAATGACCGGGGCGACGTCTACCCTCTGCGCTGTAACGGCGGCTCGTACCAGAAGTGGCGCACCGTCCAGCCCGCCGCCCGCAGCGCCATCATGCTCCAAAGCGTCGGCACGGACCGCTGCCTCTACCAGCAGGACAACGGCTACTACCGCACGGCCCGCTGCGACCGAGGCGCCCAGAACCAGCGCTTCACCATCGGCTGAACGGCTCTCCCGACCGCTTCAAGACGCCGTCGGCGAGCAGCTCTTCCTCTGTGTGCGGCCGGAAGGGACGGCGACGAGGACCTTATGGCGCACGACCGGCAGTCCTGTCGTCGTCGCGGGGCTCCCGCGGCCGACGGCACGGACGGATTCCCGGCCGGAGTGTACGTTCGTACGCTCGATGGGTAAGGTGACGCCCATGCCGACGGACTACTTTGCGCAGGACTCGCGCACCAACCTCGAGCGCATGCTCGCCGGGGAGCTCTACATAGCCGATGATCCGCAGATCGCGGAGCGGCAGCAGCGGGCCGTACGCCTGGCCGCCCGCTACCAGGCCGCGTACATCGAAGACGCGCACGCTGCCGAGCCGGTGCTGGCCGAACTGCTGGGGTCCGTCGGCGACGAAGCGCACGTACGCCCGCCTCTCAACGTCGACTACGGCAGCAACATCACCATCGGCGCGCGCACCTTCGTGAACTACAACCTGACCGCTCTCGACGTCGCCGCGATCGTTATCGGCGAGGACTGCCAGATCGGGCCGAACGTTCAGCTGCTGACTCCCACGCACCCGCTGGAGCCGCAGCCGCGGCGCGACAAGCTGGAGGCCGCGCAGCCCATCATCATCGGCGACAATGTCTGGCTCGGCGGCGGCGTCATCGTCTGTCCCGGCGTGACGATCGGGGACAACAGTGTGATCGGCGCGGGGGCGGTGGTCACCAAGGACGTACCCGCGAATGTCGTCGCCGTGGGCAACCCCGCCCGGCCGATCCGCACACTCTGAGGTACAGCACATGAGCACCGGACACACCGACCCGCAACGCCGCGAGCGCATTCTTGCCGCGACCCTCGACCACATCGCGGAGGAAGGTGTGGCCGGCGTCTCCCACCGCAAGATCGCCACGCGTGCCGGTGTTCCCCTCGGCTCCATGACGTACCACTTCAGTGGCAAGGACGACTTGCTCCGCGAGGCCTTCACCGACTTCGCCGACCAGATCGTGACCGTCTTCGAGAGGTACCTGAGCCGGGCCGAGACCCTTGAGCAGGCCCGAGAGGCCGTGACCGACCTGGTGCACACTCTGTCCGAAGGGCCTCGGCGCGACCTGGTTCTGGCCCAGGAGCTCTATACCCTCGCCGCCCGGCGGCCGGAGTACCAGGAACTGACCCAGGCGTGGATGCGCCGCAGCCGCCAGTTGCTGGAGCGGCACTTCGACCCTGACACCACTCGCCAGCTCGACGCCCTCATCGAGGGACTCACTCTGCACCGCGCGTTGGACAACGGCGCTCCGCACAGCCGCGCACTGACCGCCGAAGCGGTCAGGCGCATCACCACCGCCTGACGGCGGCCACCGAACAGCCCGTGGGGCGCACCCTGACCCGCGCCCCACGGGCCTCTGTGTGTGTCTCTGGGGTCGCGACCGGCAGCATCGCCTGGTCTGGCCTGGCCTGGCCTGGGGTGATCCCACGACCCTGGAGACCATTCGTTGGGTCCTTCTCAGAGCCCGCGGAGTGCCTCGTACAGGTCTCCGTAGGCGGTCCAGCAGTCGATACTGCCGTCGTCGTACAGGCTGCCCATGTACCAGTCGTCGTCATCGGCTGACTTCACCAGGCACAAGCCGTGGAACCCAAGGACGATCTCTGGGCGCAGGGCCTCGTGGGCTCCAGGGCCGGCCACCCACTTCACCGTCCGATCGGTGTCCAGGGCGACAGCCTCTTGATCCCCGGACACGTCACGGATCCTCTGAAGGGTCCACTGCGGGGGCAGGTGGGTGGTCGTCACTCCCAGATGGTCTCATCGCTGAGCGAACAAGCAGCCGGCATGGACGGGCGACCGGACCGCTACCGGGCGGAGATCACCGACCCTCGGACCGCGTTCGCCGACGATGCCGTACTGGTGGCTCTCCAAGCTTCCGTGCTGTACAGCGAGCGGTGGCCCGGAATCGACGTTGTCAGAGTCGAGTTCGTGTAGGTGCCGTCCTATGTGGGCAAGCTCGGCCCCCGTACGTCTCACGTCACGGCTGTATACCGCTCCACGTGCCACCCGACGGCGTCGTACACGGCACGCAGCAGCAATCCGTCCCCACGTCCTGGATGGCTTGCGACAAGCTCACCGAGCGGCAGTGTGCCCAGCCCCGGGGCGTAGTGATCAAGGGCGGTGCGGCGGATTGCCCCCGCTTGAGGGGGAGCCTCGAAGGGGGCGCGCTTCACTGGCGTGAGTCCGGTCATGCGCCCGGACCCCACGGTGACCCCGGGTAGAAATCCTGCCAACAGCGCATGTCCGCGGGTGATGTCGTCGGGCAGCAGATAGGAAGCGAACACCGGAGTGCGGCACGCATGGGCGGCGCTCACTGCCGCGTGATGGACGAGGATGTGGTCCGGATGGCCCGTCAGGCCGTCGCTCGCCACCGTGAGGACGATGTCCGGACTGACGTCCCGGATATGAGACGCAATCGCGTCGGCGAGGTCGCCGGGATTCGCCGAGGTCAAGGAATCACGAGTCCGGCGTGAACCGGTATCGATCCAGCGTCCCTCATCGATCCAGTCCCACGAGTCAACGCCCAGCGTCGCGCATGACGCCGTGAGACGAGGTGCCCGGCGTCGCCGTGCTTCCTCCGTGGACATGTTTGCGGATCCAGGTTCGGCGGCTTCCCCACCGGACGCGATCCTCAGCACGACCCGTGCGCCGCACTCGCTGAATGTCGCTATGGCGGCACCGTGGGCATACACCTCGTCATCAGGGTGTGCTGTCACCACGAGAACGGTGTCTCCCCGCCCCGCGCGAGGCTTCGTCTGCCATTTCACCGTCCGTACCCACCTCTCTTCGCCGGTGCGCGCCGGGTGGCCGGTTGGCTTGCGCCACGCTCGAAGGTCCGCACCTCCTCCTCAACTTGCGCAGCGGTTCCTCGGCCGGCGGTTGCTTGGGTGATCAGTGGTGCCTCACGCTCACCAGTGGTCTTTCTCGCGCCTATGGTGCAGACCTCAGCCCCGCTCACCGCCGTATCCAGCTCCCATCCCGTCTGCAGTCGACGGTGGACGGGATGTCGGGCGCGCAGCGTTCTCGTCGCCGCGGTCAGGCGGCGAACCGCTCGGGGTGGAAGTCCGCAAGCAGCGTGTCTCTCTGCCCGCTGAGGATTTCCGATGCCAGCAGGCGGCCGATCACCGGCCCGAGTGTGATGCCGCTGTGGGAGACGGCTTCGTAGTAGCCGGGTACGGACGACACCGCTCCCACCGAGGGGAATCCGTCGGCGGGGATCGGGCGGTTGGCCACGCGGGTCTGTGCGATGTGACCGCCGCCGAGATCGGGAACGACTTGCCGTGCCGATCCGTGGAGCAACTTTGCGAGCTCCGAGGGATCTTCGCCGGTGTCGATGAGCGCGTCGACCTCGCGGCTGTGGAGGACCACCGAAGAGTTCCCGTCAGGACGGATCTCGACGTGCGGAGCGTGCATGGCCCGGCGAACCGGGACCTGGGCGCAGCCGATCCGCGTGACGACGCCGGGCTCCCGGCGCATCGGCAAGTGCCGTGCGGCGAGCCCGGCCACGTCGGCGGCATCAGGGCCCGCCGCGTTCACGACGACGTCGGCATCGAGGCGGCTGCCGTCGGACAGGGCTACTGACCGGACACTCCCGTCGGCACGCGTGCTGATGTCGCGGACCTCGGTGCCGAATCGGTGCTCGGCGCCGGCTGCGACGGCCTGGCTCACCAGGCGGCTGACGAGATGACGTCCGTGCACCCAGGCTTCGTCGGGGTAGAACAGGACCGGAAGGTCGTCGGGGACGGTGAGCGCAGGTTCGAGGCGGCGACGCACCTCTGCTCCGGTGCACACTTCGACCGGGTAGTTCCAGCTGGTCAAGAGCTCCGCCGTCTTGAGGAGCCTCCCCTCTGCCGCGGGGTCGGCTGCCCACCGGAGGTGGCCGTCGGGGTACCACCAGGAGTCCGGCCCGATGGCCCTGGCGAGCTCGCGGTGTGCTTCCATGCCCGCGACGTTCAGGTCGAAGTAGGCCTTGCTCGCCGTCTTGTTGCTGGCATTGGCCCAGGAGAAGGACCAGTTGGTGACTCCTTCGCCTGGCCGGCCCGCGTCGATGAGGACCACGTCGACGCCGCTCCGGGACAGGTTCCAGCCCACGCTGGCTCCGAGGACGCCCACTCCGACGACAGCAACACGTTGAGGCTTCACGAACGCCTCCTTCCCCCTCCCGATCGCGGCAACCCGCCCCTCGCATGGCTGCCCCTGGGGCGTATCGGCCGGTGAGTCGGCAGACCGCGGGCGCCGGCCGGGGGCGTGTGGCAAGCCCACACCCTCCAGCATGTACGAACGTACACTTCCCGTGGTAAGAATTTAGACCACGTGGTAAGTATTTCTGCCGAGCGTCCCGGACCCGCGCCAGGACGCCGACCTCGTACGGGGACCCCACACCCGTCGGCGGCGCCGCGAACACGCCATCATCGAAAGGACAGGGTGTGGAGAGCATCACCAAGAACAGGCAGTCGACCGCCGTGCTGCGCGCCATGATCGAGCGCGCCTACGGAGCCGGACAGATCCCCGCCGGGGACGAATGGGCAAGCGAACTGGGCCACGGCTGGTTCAACGTCGCCTACCGCATCAGGCTGCGCGACGGCGCCGACGTCGTCCTGAAGATCGCCCCGCCCCCGCACGTGGAGGTGATGACGTACGAGCGCGGCGCCATGTCGATCGAACTGGCCACGCTGGACCTGCTGCGGACGCAGACCTCCGTGCCGGTATCCGCTGTCGACTTCGCCGACCGCAGCCACGAACTGTGCGACGCCGACTACTTCTTCATGCCGTACATCGACGCGGACAACCTCGGCATCATCGCCGAGACGCTGCCCGCGGCCGAACGCAACGCCTACATGGAGCAGCTCGGCGCCGCCAACCGGGAGATCAACTCCATCCGCGGCGACGGCTTCGGCCCGCTGGCCGGGCCCCGCGACCCGAGCTGGCGGCGGGTGTTCACCGGCATCGTCGAGGACGTCCTGGTCGACGGCGAACGCCGCGGTGTCGACATCGGCTGGGACTACGACACCGTCCGCTCGGTGGTCGCCGCCCACGCCGACAGTCTCGACGAAGTGACCGAACCGCGCCTGGTCGAGTGGGACCTGTGGGACAGCAACGTCATGGTCCGCGACGGTAAGATCGCCTGCGTCATCGACCACGAACGCGCCTTCTACGGCGACCCGTTGATCGAGGCCGGCTTCACCGGCACCCAGCTGGCCGCCTTCGGCGATCCGGCTCCCTTCATGCGCGGCTACGGTCAGGCCGAGCTGACCGGGACCCAGCAGGTTCGCCGTCGCCTGTACTGCCTCCACCTGATGCTGATCATGGTCATCGAGACCGTGTACCGAGGTCACACCGACACCAAGCAGTACGACTGGGCCCGCCCCCACCTCGACGAGGCCATGGCACTGCTCGGCCGCACCCGCCGGTGACACGCCAGCACGTCGCCCCCGCCGCAACTGCCGACCACACCTCCCGGCTCGGCACCGAGCCGGTGGGCCGGCTGCTGTGGCGGGCCTGTACCCAGACCACGGCCGCCGTCGGCGTCTACGGCATCTACGCCCTGACCAACGCCTGGTTCGTCGGCCACGGCGTGGGCGACACGGCGATGGCCGCGGTCAACCTGGTCGCCCCGCTGCTGCTGTTGCTCGGCGCGGTGTCCACCACCGTCGGCGCGGGCGGCGCCTCCCTGATCTCCCGTGCCCTGGGCGCGGGGGACCGGCAGGCCGCCGCCCGCGCCGCGGGCAACTCCTTCACCCTGTTCTGGGCCTGCGCCATCGCCACCACCGTGCTCGGCCTGACCTTCCTGAACCCCCTGCTCGCCGTCCTGGGCGCCCAGGGCGAACTCCGCGACAGCGCACGCCCCTACGCCGTCATCCTGCTGTGCGGTGCGCTGGTGTCCACCGGCTTCTCCGGCCTGGTGCGCGCCGAGGGCAGGATGGGCTACTCGACCCTGCTGTGGCTGGTGCCCGTCGCCGTCCAGATCACCCTCGACCCGCTGCTGATCTTCGGTTTCGACATGGGCGTACGCGGCGCTGCCCTCGGCACCGTCGGCGGCCAGGCCGTCTCCGCGGTGATGAGCCTGTGGTTCTTCTTCGCCCAGCGCCACCGCCCCTACCGCATCACCCTGGGGGATCTGCGGCCGCACGGGCCCACGCTGCGCGCCCTGCTGGGCATCGGCCTGCCCTCGTTCCTGGCCGGCACGGGCGTCACACTCCTGGCCGTCCTCGTCAACGCCACCCTCGCGGCCACCGGATCGGCCACCGCCCTGGCGGCCTACGCCGTCTGTGCCCGGCTGCAGACGTTCGTGATGATGCCGCACACCGGCATCAGCCAGGGCCTGCAGCCCATCGTCGGCTACAACAGCGGCCGCTGCCTCGACCACCGCGCCCGGCACGCCCGCAACCTCGCCCTGCGCGCCTCCCTGCTGTACGGGCTGCTCACCGCCGCGACCCTTGCCCTCCTCGCCGAGCCACTGGCCCGGCTGTTCCTGAACGACCCCGACACCGTCACCACCGCCGGGCAGGCACTGCGCGTCATCGCCCTCGGCATGACAGCCGCCGGAATCGGACCTCTGGTAGCGGCCTACGCCCAGGCCCTGGGCCGCCCGGCCCCCGCGTACCTGATATCCATCGGCGCCCTCCTCCTGATCAAAGTCCCGCTCATCGCGACCCTCGGCCAGCGAGGCACCGGCGGAGTGTGGGCAGCACTGGCGGCCGGCGAACTGGCCACCGCCGCCGTGGCGTTGGTGCTGCTGCGGCGGCTGCGTGAGACTACGCCGAAGGCTCCTTGAGGAGCTGCTGCACATAGGCACGCAGGATCCCGGCCATGTCCACCTCGCCGGGACTGGTCAGCCACTGCACCTGCAACCCGTCCATCAGCGCCACGAAGGCCACCGCCGCGGCCTCGGCGTCCACGCTCTCCCGCAACGCCCCCTGGGCGTCCAGCTCCTGGAGCGCACGCAGCACGTACTCGCGCGTCTTCACGTAATGCGCCTGGAAGTACTCGTGCGCGGGATGGTCCTCGGCGATGGCTTCGGCCGCCAGCCGCACGTACAGGTCGACCATGCCGTGACGCCGGGCATTGTGATCGGCCAGATCGACCAGATGCTGCACCGCGGACAGAGGCGAGGAGTCCAAGGGCCTGACCTTCGCGCTGTCCTCCTCGTCCCGGCGCTCCAACACAGCCGTCAGGAGCGCCTCGCGGTCAGGAAAGTAGTAGAGGAGCCCTACGTGACTGATCCCGGCCCGCTTCGCGATCTCCCGCAGCGAAGCACCGTGGTAGCCGACGTCCGCGTACACCGCGGCGGCCGCCGACACGATCAGCTCACGTCGCGCGCGTCCCTTCGCATACCCACCGGGATGGGCAGGCGCCTTGGCTTTACCAGCAGACATGCCCCCATCATCGCAGTCGCGATCAGCCGGTCCCGCATCGTTCGGCAGGGCACGCCCGGGGCGCTTCTCCGGCGGGCGGATCCGGGCACATGTCGAGGCGGCGTCAGCGTGGGGTCCGGCCGTCCTGGTGCTCAGGCACGGCGGCCTGTGGCGGTTTCGGGCCGGGACGACCGTGCCCGGTGGCCAGCGGCCATGCGTCGACGTCCTGGTAGCGCCGCGGACCTGAGTGGCCTCTTATGGTGCTGGCGACGAGGTGGAGGCGTCGGGCCTGCCAAGGGCGTCCGGTGAAGCCGTCGAGGGTCGCGGCCGCCGCCGTGATGGACGCGTTGTCGTAGCGGCGGGCGCGGGCAAGCGTGAGGTGGGGACGCAGCGGACGTTCGACGAAGGCGACGTCGCAGTCCCTGACCCTCGCCCGTACTGCTTCGGCCAGCTCGTGCAGGCGCTCGATGTCGCCCTCGACGCCGCTCCACAGCACTCGCTCGTCGAAGTGGCCGCCACCGAGCAGCGCCAGTTCGGGGGAGGGGTGGGCTGCTGCCAGGTCGGCGAGGGGTGAACGAAGCCGCTGGACGGTCTGCACCGGCAGCTCGCCCAGGAAGGCGAGGGTGATGTGCCAGTCCTCGATGCGGTTCCAGCGCAGGTCGGGATGGGCGGCGTAGGCAGGGCTCAGTGCGTGCGCCAGCTCCTGCTTCGCGTCGTCGGGCGGGGCAAGGGCGACGAACGCGTGCTGGGTGGCGGTCTGGGATGGATCGTTCACGGACGACTTCATACCTCATGCGCCCGCGGGGCCGAGGGTGGAGGGTGCCGCCCGGTTGCCTGGTGGAAGATCACTTCCACCAGGCAGCCCACTGAGACCTAGAGGCCTTCGATGATGCGGAAGTCGCGCTCGACGCCGTCGGACAGGGCGAGCAGCGCCTTCTGATAGGCGTCACTGGCGTGCGCCGCGACGGCCTGTTCGAAGCTGTCGAACTCGATCAGGACGGTGCGCTCGGCGATTCCGGCGTCGTGCGCGACGGTCCGCCCGCCGCGGGCGAGCACCCGCCCGCCGCCGGCCTCGACGGCCGGACGGGCCAGCTCGTTGTAGGCAGCCAGCTTCTCGGGGTCGGAGATGGTGCGGTAGGCGCTGACCCAGTAGCCCTTAGGCATGCGGAACTCCAGTGTTCGGGTAAGTGCACGTGTGAACGTGCGCGTCTGACGTCGGATCGACTGCTGCGAGCGTGCGCACCCGGTCGAAGATCGCCGGGGTGGTTCGCCGGGGTGGTTCAGGGGACGTTCTGGTCAGCGGCCCGTCGTGGTCTCGCCGCTGAGCAGGGGGTGCAGGAGCGGGATGTAGAGGTCGGCGACTTCGTCGGGGGACAGCTGGGTGAGGTGGTCGGCTTGGACGGTCGCGTACAGGGCTCCGAGACCGAGGAGTACGCCGATGGCCAGTTCGGCACGGAGTGCGGCGTCCGGTCCGGGGATGCGGCTGGCGAGCGCGTCGATGACCTGCGTGCGGAAGTTGGCCCGGGCCTGTCCGCCGAGTTCCAGGTGGTGGCGGGAGAAGGCGATGCGCAGGATCGGGTCGCGGGTCTGGCCGCGCTGGGTGGCGAGCAGGTGCAGGACCATGTGCCGGGCGAGGCCGTCCAGGGGGGCGTCGAACAGGGCGGTGGCGTCGGCGTCGAAGGTGAACACCTGGTTGAAGAGGTGCTCCTTGGTGCCGAAGTACTTCATGACGAGGGCCGGGCTGACGCCCGCGTCGTCGGCGATGGCGGCGATGGTCGTGTCGGCGTAGGCGTGGCGCGCGAACGCGCGTCGGGCGGCGTCGAGGATCTCCGCGCGCCGGGCATCCGCGTCACGTGGTCGTGCAGCCGCCGGGTCCGGAGTCGCTCCGGGTGCCGCCGACACCGGGGCCGGCCGGCTCCTCGACGTCGGTCGCGGGCGGCCGTTGCGAGGGGAGGCGGAGCTCGGGCCGGGCGTGCTGTTCAGCGGCGAATCGGTGGACACTGCGCAATCCCCTCAGGAGGTGAATGGCGTTCACCACTGTAGGTGAACGCCATTCACCTCGCAATGGAGTTCTGCGGACGGCACCTGCAACGTGCCTGTGCAGGCACTGAGTTGGCCGTGCTGTCCGTCGGCCGACACGGCTGCGCGGTGTCGCCCGTCGAGCAGGGAGCCGATACGCGCTCCGCGGGCCTCAAGGCTGGGAGCGGGTGCACGAGCTCAACCAGCGGCCGCCGGTGCTTTGCTGACCTCGGGGGCGGTCGGCTTCGCGGTGGCGGGTGGCGTGCGGTAGGCGCGAAGGGGCGCGTTGGTCAGGGTTACGGCGGCGATCGCCGCGACGGCGGACAGTCCGCCGAAGACCAGGGAGAAGGAGGCGGAGGTGGCTGATGCCAGCAGGCCGCCGCGGAAGTTGCCGAGTTCAGGGCCTGCGACACCGATGACGTGCTCTACGGACGAGACGCGCCCCCGGTATGCGTCCGGGGTCTCCAACTGGACCAGGGCGCTGCGGGTGACGACGGACACGGTGTCGGCCGCGCCCGCCACGGCCAGGCATCCGAGCGCCAGCCACAACGGTCCCGCCAGACCGAAACAGGCCAGCGCCAGGCCCCAGACGGCGGCTGCGGACAGCTGAACCAGGCCGCCACGGCGCCACCGCGTCACCGTGCCGGAGAGCAGACCGGCCGTGATTCCCCCGACCGCGACGGCCGAGAGGAACAGGCCGAGGGTCTGTGGGTTGCCCCCGAAGCGGGTTTCGTTGACCAGCGGGAAAAGGGCGATGGGCATGGCGAGCAGCGTTGCGGACAGGTCGGTGGCCATCGAACCCCACAGGGTCGGGCGGCGCAGGACGATCCGCCAACCGCCACGCTCCGGCCGGCGCCTGCCGCCTCCCGTCGCAACCCCTTCGGGCCGCATGGCAGGCAGACGGATCACCGCAAGTACGGAGACTGCCGCGGCCGCGACCTGGGTGGCGTAGGCGGCAGGGAGATCCCAGCGGGCGATGATCAGTCCGGCCAGCGCGGGACCGGCCAGCATCGATGCCTGGAAGGAGACATTGGTCAGGGCGAGACCGGCCGCGACCTGATGGTCGGGCAACAGCCGGACCGGGAAGGTGCGCCGGGCAGGTGCGCCGAGAGCGCTGCAGGTCGTCCCCACGGCCACCAGGGCGAGCAGCAGCAGAACGTTTCGGTTCTGCGCGAGGGCCTGGGTGCACAGCCCCGCGGCGGCCAGCAGTTGGCCCGCGGTGGTGGCCCGCACCACGGTCCGGCGGTCGTAGGTGTCGGCCAACGTGCCGCCGAGCAGCCCGAACAGCACCATCGGCAGACCGGTCGCCAGCCCGATGGCGCCGGTGCCGACCGGGCTGCCGGTGAGGTCCCAGACCTGGGCCAGTACCGCCACGTTGGCTATCTGGCCGCCGAGTTGAGAGGCGAAGGTGCCGATCCACAGGTCTCGGAACGACTGACTGCCGCGCAGCGGACGGGTGTCGAGGAACCGGACACGCGCGCGCCGCCTCATTGCGGCGGTTCGACGAGGTGATGGAGGATCCGCTGCCGCATGGACCGGCGCTGCAGTGCCTGCCGTACGTCTTCGACCACGGCGGTCATGGCGTACGGGACCTCGCTGTCCAGTTCGGCGACGGTCGCGTGGGTGGCGCTCCATTCCGCCTCCAGGAACGGCACCAGTGACCGGCCGCGCTCGGTCAGGTCGATGCGCCGGGTGCGGGCGTCGGGCCCGGGCTCGGAGGTGACCAGGCCCTCCTTGCGCATGGCGGAGATGGTCTGGCTGATCGCCGAGTGCGAGCGGTCCAGGGACTTCGCGAGATCGCGAATGGTGAGGGGTCCGGTGTGGGCGAGCCGGATCAGGGGATAGGCGAACCGCGGTCGCACCCCTTCGATGCCGCGGTCGAGGTAGACCTGCTCGATCTCGGCGTCCAAAACTGCCAGGAGCTCGTGCAGGGAGTGCCAGGGGTCGGGTAGCGCGGTGGGATCGGGAGACGTCACAGCGCTAATATAACAGCGCTGCGATAATGTGGATGCGTGCTCGGTGCGCGGGCGTCGTGATGGTCACGTGGATCTCTGCGGACCAGGCGTCCGCGCCCCTGTGATCTGACGGTCTGCGCCGCCTGTCAGGGGATTCACCGATGAGTTTCTGCGGGCCGCGAGGTCGGTACCGCCATGACTGATCTCAACAATCCGCCGGTCGTCTCCCGCCGGGACTGGCTGACCGCCATCGATGCCCTGCGTGTCCGGGAGAAGGCGCACACCCGGGAGGGCGACGCGATCGCTGCTGCCCGGCGACGGCTGCCCATGACCGAGGTGGACCCGTCGGCCCCGCTCGTCTCGGGCGAAGGGCGCGTCCCCCTGATAGACGTCTTCGCGGGCCGCGCCCAGCTGTTCGTTTCATACCATATGTGGCACGACGGCCACAGCGCCGCCGACCAGTGCGAGGGCTGCACCTTCTTCACCGGTCAGGTGCGCGAACTGTCCTATCTGCACCAGCGGGACGTCACCTTCGCCGTCTTCTGCCAGGGCCCCTACGAGGAGTCCGAGCGCTACCGCCGCTTCATGGGCTGGGACCTGCCCTGGTACTCCGTCCCCGCCGAGTCGCACGAACGGCTCCTCGCGGACCGGCACTTCGGCATGAAGGCGTGCTACCTCCGGGAGGGGGACCGCGTCTTCGAGACGTACTGGACCACTGGCCGGGGCGTCGAGCCCATGGCGCCGTCCTACGGCATCCTCGACATGACCGTCCGTGGACGGCAGGAGACCTGGGAGGACTCCCCGGCCGGCTGGCCGCAACCGTTCGAGACGCTCGGCCAGCAGTTCCGCAAGGACGGACGGCCGACCGCGCAATGGGCACGGATCACCGCCGGCCACGACGACGACCTCCATGGCGAAGAGCCCGGCACGGGGACGGGGGCTTCAGGCTGCTGCTGTTCGTGATCCCCCGTCCCGGCGTCGGTGGCAGCGCAGGTCCCACCGACGGATCACGTCGGTCTGATGCCAGGGAGCCGGTGAGGGGGAGGCGTTGCCGGCCTGGTGGGGCGTGGACCGGGCGGAGCTACCAGCTGCTCTTCCTCACCCCGGGAAGCAGGCCTGCGTGGGCCATCTCGCGTACCCGGATGCGCGACAGGCCGAAGGCGCGCAGGTGCCCGCGGGGTCGGCCGTCCACGGCGTCGCGGTTGCGCAGGCGGGTGGCGCTGGCGTCGCGTGGCTGGCGATTCAACTCGCGCTGGGCGGCGTCGCGTTCGCCGTCGCTGGTCAAGGGGGAGGAGATGGTGGCCTTGAGTACGGCGCGGCGGGCCGCGTGGCGCGCGACGGTGCGGCGGCGCTGGTCGTTCTTCGCGATCTTGCTCTTCTTCGCCATCAGACTGTGCCTCCGCGGGCGCGGATGCGGGCCACTGCGGCTTCGATGCCGATCGTGTCGACCGTCTTGATGCCCTTGGTGGAGAGGGTCAGGCGGACGTGGCGGCCTTCGCTGGGCAGCCAGTAGCGCTTGCGCTGGATGTTGGGGTCGAACCGGCGCTTGGTGCGGCGGTGCGAGTGGGAGATGCGGTGGCCGAAGCCGGGCTGGCGGCCGGTGAGTTGGCAGTGTGCGGACATGGTTCCTCCTTGGGTGAGGGGAGCACCGTATCAGCTAAATGAAAATGAAAACCAATACCGTGTATGGTGCTGCCCATGACTCGTACCGAACTGCGTCCGATCGCGGAGCCGGGGCCCGTCGCGGGTGCCGACAGCTGCCATGTGATCCGCGCGAACCGTCCCGCCGCCCCCGGCCGGCGCGCGCCACACCCGTACGGCCGCGTCGGCGGCCATCCCTGCCTCTCCCGCTCAACGGGCACCGTGGGCTGGGGCGAGCGGCCCGACGGGCGCGGACGGAGCGGGCGATGAGCGAGGGCCCGGCACGGATGCCGGTCGTGATCGTCGCCGGGCTGCACGCGGACGCGCGCAGGGCGGCCGTGGAGGAGATCCTGCGCGCGCATCCGAACTCGGTGGCGCTGCACCACGACCTGACCGGCGCCGTCGATCGTGCGGTGCATCGCACGGTGCGCGACGCGGTCGGCCCGCTGAGCAACGGCGAGGCGCCCCTGGTGAACGGCTGCGCCTGCTGCGCGTTGCGTGAGGACCTGGTGCCCGAGCTGCTGCGGCTTGCAGAGGAGGGGCAACACCGCCTGGCTGTCGTGGAGTTGTGGGACTCTGTCGAACCGCAGGCGATGGCGGCGGTCATCGCCGCCGCGGGTGCGCCGCTGGTCCTCACCGGGGTCGCCACGGCGGTGGACCCCGCGCTGGTCCTGCCGTACCTGGGCAACGGGGACGACCTGGCCGACGTAGGTCTCGCCGCCGCACCCACCGACCAGCGCACGGTCGCCGACACCTTCGCCCGGCAGCTGGAGTACCCCACCGTGATTGCCCTGGCCGAAAGCGGGCCGGACGGGGGAGGGCGCGAGGGCGCCGACGACAGTGACCGCGCGCTGCTCGACCAGCTCACACCGGGCGCGCGCACCATACCGGTGGAGGACGGAAGCGGGCTGAGTGACGCTCTGCTGGCAGGCTTCGACATGGCGGCGGCCGCCGCCCGGATGCATCCCGCATGTGCGCTGCTGCCGCAGGAGTGCGACGAGCACGGTGTCACCACCCTCGTCTGGCGCGGCGAACGCCCCTTCCATCCGGAGCGCCTCTACGCCGCCCTGGAGGACGTGACCTGTGCTGCCGCCCGCAGCCGTGGGCGCTTCTGGCTGGCGGACCGGCCCGACACGTTGCTCGCGTGGGACGCGGCAGGCGGCGCGCTGTGCGTGGAATCCGGCGGACCGTGGCTGGCCGCTCTGCCGGCGGCGGCCTGGGAGATGATCCCGGTCGAGCGTCGCGTCGCCGCCTCATTGGACTGGCATCCCGAGCACGGAGACCGTGGACAGTGCCTCACCTTCACCTCGCCCGGCCTCGACCGCGACGGCCTGCGAGCCCTGCTCGACTCGTGCCTGCTCACCGACGACGAGTACGCGACGGGCAGGGACGGCTGGAGCCAACTCCCGCACGCCTTCGACGGCTTGCTCGACCCAGTGGTCTGAGCGGGACCCCGCCCCTGCCCCTACGCGTTCTGCCGCATCCGAAGAAGAGAGGACCCGCCCCACCATGCCCCGAAGCCAGAGCAACCGCCGCCAGACGCTGAAGCGCCCGCGCGTCAACCCGCTGGACGCCGCCGGCATCACGTACGTCGACTACAAGAACACCGACCTGCTGAGGAAGTTCATCTCCGACCGTGGAAAGATCCGCAGCCGTCGCGTGACCCATGTCAGCCGCCGCCAACAGCGGCAGATCGCACGGGCTGTCAAGAACGCCCGCGAGATGGCACTGCTGCCTTACGGCTCCCGTTGAGCGCTCGGGGACGTAGCGCCGGCCGCCTCATGGGGTGAGGCGCACCCGGGAGTCGGAGCGGCGGCCGGGCCCAACTGCGGCTGCGATGCGGCGCGTTGGTGTGACCTGCGTCATACGTGGGGGTGGCGCGGCAGGTGCGTGGGCAATCTTCGAGCTGACCCGTGACGCAGGGAACGGGGATGCGAGGATGAGGCCGCCATGACTGTCGGGTGGATAGCACGCACGGTACGGGCCGCGGTGTTCGCGGCCGTCTGTGTGCTGCTCGCTGCCCTCGGCCATGCTGTGATGTCGGGGCACGCGGTGCCCTGGTGGGCAGTGGTGCTCGGGGCCTTCTTCATCGGCGCCGTCGTGTGGGGTCCGGCCGGCAGCGAGCGCCGGACCTCCACGGTCGTGACCCTCACCGTGACCGCCCAGGCAGGTCTGCACGCGGCGTTCTCGGTCGCACAGACCTGGGCCGATGCGGCGGAGTCACGGGCGTTCACGGGCACGGTGACGGACATGGACTCCATGGGGTCCATGCCCTCGACGGGTTCCATGGATGCGATGGGTCCCATGGATGCGATGGGTTCCATGCCTTCCATGGGTTCCGCGTCCTCCATGGCGTCCATGGGGCATGACATGGGAGGCATGCCCTCGGCCGGTATGGTCGCCGGGCACCTGCTGGCCGCCCTGCTGTGCGGCGTGTGGCTCGCGCACGGCGAGCAGGCCGCCTTCCGGGTCCTGCGGGCGCTGGCGGGCTGGTTCGTGGCACCGCTGCGACTGGTCGCCCTGCTGCTCCCCATGACCCCGCACCGCCCTCGCGTACGTCGGCGCCGTACCGGCACGGTCCGCAGGCCACGCCGGCTCCTGCTTGCCCACGCGATCACCTCTCGGGGTCCACCGGGACACCCTGCTGTCGTCTGAGCGACCGAAGACAGCTGGTTTCCCGTAGCCGAAGCCGTCACCGTGGCGCCTCGCGCCCTGACGGACGGCCGCGGACATCGGCCCGTACGGGCCGTACCCCTTTCACCGGACCGCGGCTACGCGCACGCGCCCGCGCGCCCGTATCTCGTCTGCGGCTCCGGATCCCGGTTCTCCGAGAAGGACACCAGGTGATCACTCCTGCCCTGCCCCTTTCCTCACGTCCACGTGACGCGTCGATGACGCCGTGGGCGCCGGCGGCCCGTGACGGCGCCTTCCGCGCCGGACGCTGCGTCGTCCTCGCCCTCCATCGTGACGTCCGTCGCCACGTCGTACTGATCAGCGCCGATGTGCAGGCTGTCGAACACCTCGCCCAGGCCAGGCAGTTGCCCGACCTCGACGACCGCATCGCAGGCTGCGAACTCCCCGCAGCACGGGCCGAGCCGCTCCGCGAAGCCCTCGCGGCCTGACCCGGCACAACGGGAGACCGGGCGCGACACCTCGTGCCCGGCCTCGGGAACACCCGTGTCCGTTCCGTTCTCCCTGTGCACAGCTGCCGCACCTGCAGCGCAATCGTCCGTCCCCACGCATCGCGCCCAGCGCGTCATCACCAGGAGTGCCCCCATGTCCGTGACCACGGACCCGTCCGCTCAGCCCACTCCATCCACCACCTCCGCTCCACCATCCGCCCCGTCCCCCTGGAGCGCCCTGCGCCCCGTGATCCTTCGACTGCACTTCTACGCCGGGGTGTTCGTGGCCCCGTTCCTCCTCGTCGCCGCGTTCACCGGCCTGTTGTACGCGGGCTCGTTCCAGGCCGAGAAGATCGTGTACGACCACGAACTGCGGGTCCCCGTAGGCAAGTCCGAGCTCTCCATCAGCGAGCAGGTCGCCGCCGCCCGCCAGGCCCATCCCGAGGGCACGCTCAGCGCCGTGCGCCCGTCGCCGGAACCGGGCGCGACCACCCGCGTCCTGCTCTCCGGAGTGCCGGGCGTGGACGCCGACCACACCCTCGCGGTGTTCGTGAACCCGTACAGCGGAGAGATCCGTGGCGCCCTCGAGCAGTACGGCTCCACCGGGGCCCTGCCTCTGCGCACCTGGATCGACGACCTCCACCGCGACCTCCACCTGGGCGAGACCGGCCGCCTCTACAGCGAACTGGCCGCCAGCTGGCTGTGGGTGATCGCAGGCGGCGGCCTCGTCCTGTGGTTCAGCCGCCGTCGCGCCCGCCGCACGATCCGCGGCACCAGCGGACGGCGCCGCACGCTCGGACTGCACGGCTCCGTCGGCGTATGGGCCGCGGCCGGCCTCTTCTTCCTCTCCGCCACCGGACTGACCTGGTCGACGTACGCGGGAACCAGCATCAGCGACCTGCGCGACGCACTCGGCCAGGCCACCCCGTCGGTCACCGCCACGGTGAGCGCGGGCCACGAGGACCATGCCGCCACCGGCTCGATGCCCGGCATGGACATGGGGCCGGAAGCATCGGACTCCACGCACGTGAAGGTGGGGCTGGACGCGGTCCTCAGGACGGCCCGCGCCCAGGGCCTCTCCAACCCCGTGGAGATCGTCCCGCCCGCCGACACCACATCGGCGTACGTCGTCAGGCAGATCCAGCGCAGTTGGCCCGAGAAGCAGGACTCGATCGCGATCGACCCCTCCTCAGGCGTGGTCACCGACACCCTGCGGTTCGAGGACTATCCGCTGCTCGCGAAGCTGACGCGCTGGGGCATCGACGCGCACACCGGCAACCTGTTCGGCCTCGCCAACCAGATCGCCCTGGCCGCACTCGCCCTCGCCCTGATCCTCCTGATCCTGTGGGGCTACCGCATGTGGTGGCTGCGCGGCCGCGGCACGTCCTTCGGCCGGCCGATCCCACGAGGGGCGCTGAGCGCACTGCCCTGGTACGTGACCGTCCCGGCCGCACTGCTGGTTGCCGCGCTCGGCTACTACGTACCGCTCCTCGGTATCCCGCTTCTCGCGTTCTTCGCGGTGGACCTGGTGCTTGGTGAAGTGGCCCGTTGGGATCAGCCTCGGGAGAAGACGAGCAGCGGCTGATCCGTGCCGCGGTTGGCAGCCACGGCCGTCGGCTCTAGGGTCGGCGGCCATGACGGTTCTGATCACGGTGTGGGGAGCATCTCCCGGCGTGGGCAAGTCGACGCTCTGCGCCGGGCTGTCCCGTTGGCTGGCGGATGAGGGACTGCGGGTGGACCACTTCCGGGAGGAGGAGATCCTGTCCCGGCCGCAGTTCGCGGCGGTGGCCGAGGAGTTCAAGGCGACCGGCACGGTCGCGTTGGGCACGCTGATTGCCGGGACGGCGAAGTTCGTCGACGCGGTCCTGGCGAACGGCGACGACGTGGTGGTCGCGGACGCCCTGATGCCGTTCGTGCCCACGCTGCTGGCCATGGGGCACGAAGAGGCAGCCGTCGACGGCTTCATGACCGACCTCACCGCGGTTCTCGCACCGGTCCGGCTGGTCATGGTCTTCCTCGATGGTGACGCCGAGTCCGCGTTGTTTCGGGCCGCGGCGAGGGACGGCGAGCAGTGGCTGGACTGGTACGTGGGGAAACTCGCGAGATATCAGGTGAGTCCTCCCGTGACCGATGTGGCCTCGGCGGTGCAGTACCTACGGCGTGAGCGTGCAGTGACGCTCGGGGCGGTCCGCCGGAAGGGCTGGGATCTCGTCGTGATCGAGCGAGCTGACGAGTTGCCGCCGGATGAGGTGTTGAGACTCGCGCGACAGGGCCTGAGGCCGTGGGTCGGGGCAGCCGCAGGCGGGGGGAAGGGCGGACGTGGTGAATGACGCCCGCCGGCACACCGGGCGGCTCGCGGCCAGGGCCTACGCGAAGTCGGAGTAGGCGAGGTGGGTTGCGCAGACCCGGCACCGGAAGAGATGTGCCCGTCTCTCGCCGTCCTTGTCCAGTGAGCCCAGGAAGTGCTCGACCTGGTTCGACGGCCAGCCCCAGCCGATCGCCTCGCGTCGCAGCGTGTCCAACGCCTCCGGAAAAGCGGTGAGTTCGTCGGCTCCGGCCGAGCCGACGAACGCGGCCCCATCGCCACAGTGGAAGTACCACTGTGGCTCCTGCCATGCGCGGAATCCCGGTGTGCGCCGGTCGACCGCCGCGAAGATCCCAGCGGGTACGTCGTCGTCGCCCAGGCCTGTTCCCGCCGTGAAGTGGGCGTCGAACCGGTCTGCAGCACTGCCATCTGCAATGCACCACGGGCAGAGCCGCCCCTCAAGGGCCTCGGTCGCGTAGACCGGACCTGTGTAGACGCGTCCGCGTTCCCGGCCGCAGCAGATACAGGCTGAACTCGAAGCTGCGATGACGCCCGTGGCGACGGGGTCCGGGTGGTAGGGGAACGTGGGAAGCAGCTCAGTCACAGGCCAGAACCTAGCAACCGATACGCACGGCCCGCGGCACGGGGCTGCAGGGCCCGTACGCCCGTCCCCGTCCACCACGACGGGGATCGCGGACAACCCGCCGAGGCGAGGAGTCGCGCTCCAGCGGGATCATGGGCGGGTGAGCAATACGCACTCCTCCACAGTCCTCGTCCCTCTCGACGAGCCGCCCGTTCCCGTCGCGGTCGGTGTCGGTATTCACGGGCCGGCGGGGCACGTGGACGACTTCCAGTTGCCGGATCTGTGGCAGTTCCACCTCTACGACTACGAGGCCGACCTCACCGTGGACGGTGTCGCGTACGAGATCCGCCCCGGCAGCGTCAGCCTGGTGCCGCCGGGGACGCCGGTCCGGTATCGGTACCGGGGTCGTTCCGAGCACCTCTACGTGCACCTTCGGCTCGGGGCGGCCGCGGAACCCCGAGAGGTGGCGACCGTTCAGCACGCCGGACGTCAAGTGGCCCTGCTCGAAGGGCAGTTGCGGCAGGCTCTGGCGGCCTGGCCGAGTACTCCGGGGCGAGCGGTGGCCGAGGTGTGGGCGGCCCTGTGGCGGGTGGTCGAACTGGCGCCGGCGCAGGGCGGAGCCGCTCCGGCCACTCACGCGGCGGTGGTGGCGGCGGTCACGTTCATCGAGGAACGCCTCGCGGAGCCGCTCACCGTGCCGGAGATCGCGCGGGCGGCCGGCGTCTCGCACAACCACCTGACCCGGCTCTTCCGCGCGGCAACGGGGGAGACCGTGATCGGCTACCTCCGGGTGCGCAGGATGGCGCAGGCCCGCCACCTGCTGCGGGCCAGCACGCTGTCCATCCCCGCCGTCGCCGCGACCGTCGGCATCCCGGACCTGCAGGCGTTCAACAAGGCGTGCCGCCGTGAACTCGGGGCGTCCCCGAGGGCGGTGCGAGCCGATCTCGGACGACAGTGATAATTGACCAGTAGTGGGTGAGCACGGCCCACCTGTTCCTCCCCCGTCACTCCTAGCGTGACGGTCATGGAAGAAACAGCGAAGACGACCCCGGACGCGGGCAGGCGCCTGCTGAGCTCGGTGCAGATGGCCCGCTTCGTGGCCCGCGGCGCCCTGCGCCTGGACGCGGTGGTGCCGCCCGAGATGAACGCGGAGGCGCTGGGCGTCCTGGCGGACGGCGTGCCCGGCGTGCCGTACGGAACGCCGCTCTCCAAGGCGTACGACCAGGGCTCGTTCGTGGCCAGGCTGCTTGAACTCCCGCAGGTGGCAGGCGCAGTGCACAGTCTGGTCGGTCCCGAGCCGACCATCGACCACCACGCCGTGCACATCCGTGAACCCCGCGGCGGCGAGGCGCAGCCGCTGCACGCCGACGCCATCATCGACGTACGCACCGACGCCTTCGACGTCCAGCTCATGTACTACCCGCAGGACGTCACCCTGGAGATGGGCGGCACGCTCAGCGTGCCCGGCAGCCATCTGCGGCGCACCAACGAGTCGGACACCGGTCGCTACCAGAACCTGCGCGGCCAGGACCGTCTCGTCTGTCCGGCCGGGACCGTGGTGTTTCTGCACCACGGCATCTGGCACGGTGGCCGCCGCAACGAAAGTGACGTCGTCCGCTACATGTTCAAGGTCCGCTTCAACCCGCAGGTCCGCCAGCGACTCCTGTGGGACACCTCGGACCTCGACGATCCGCAGGTACGCGGCGAACTCGACGCGCACTTCCCATGGTACGAGCAGGCCAGCGGCCGCCTCGAGCGTTACAACCGCGTCCTGCTGTGGCGCGAGCTGACCGGTGACGACACCTTCGACCTCGACCACTGGGTGACCAGGGTCGCCAACCGCCCTCAGGAGCCCGCCGCATGAGCACCGGAGCGACGACCACCGACTCGACGACCACCCACTCCGCATCCACCGGCTCGACGCTGCGGCAGCAGGTGCTCGTGCTGTACCTGGCGAACTCGGCCCTGGACTCCTGGGTCGTCGGCTGGTCCCGCTACGACGGGACCGGCCGTACCACCCCTACCTCGGGCGACAGCGACGAGCCGCCCTACGAGACGGGGGTCGCGGCTCTCCTCGACGGCTGGCGGCTGATCCAGGCCTCGCAGCTCGTCCCGCCGTCCCCTGGCCACGAGTACGACGTCTCCTTCCTGAAGCACGAGTTCTTCTTCGAGCGGATCGTGGACACGGCGCAGCCGCGGTCGTGACCGGTGACGACCTGCTTCTCGTGGCTCCAGTGACCCCACCGTGCCCGGCCGCCCTGACATCCGGCCGGGCACGTCCCGTGGGTCACGCCTGCGGCATCGGCTCCGTCGTGAAGTGAGCGTGCAGGCGGCGCCGGTGACCGACCTCCCGGACGGGACCCGACAGGGCGACCCGCGCCGTCAGCAGCGGCGTGGTGCTCGACGCGCTCAACCGCAGCTCCAGGTCGCCGGGCTCGACGATCCGCCGGCCCGCACGCCCGGTGAACGACGCGAGGTCGGCCGGCACGGTGGCCCGGACCCGTACGGCTTCGCCCGGCGCCAGTTCCGGCAGGCGGACGTAGCCGACGAGCCGCTGCACCGGCTGCACCACGGAGGCGACCGGGTCGTGCAGATACAGCTGCACCACTTCGGTGCCGGGCACGGCGCCGCTGTTGCGGACGGTGCAGGCGAGCGTGAACTCGCCATCGGTGGCGGCGAGTTCGGTGTCGACCCGCAGCTCGCTCCAGTCGAACGTGGTGTACGTCAGGCCGTGACCGAAGCCGAACGCCGGAGCCGGGTCGAGGTTGGACACCTCGGTGGCCTGGCCCAGGCGGGGAGCGAGGTAGGTGGACGGCTGGGCGCCCGGCCGGAGGGGGACGCTGACGGGGAGTCGTCCCGAGGGGCGCACCCGGCCGCTGAGCACTCCGGCCAGGGCGGTCGTGCCCTCTTCACCGGGGAAGAAGGTCTGCACGATCGCGGCGCTCTCCTGGACCGCGCGGCCCAGGGCGTAGGGCCGGCCCGCGAGCAGGGTCACGACGACCGGGGTGCCGGTGTCCATGAGCGCGTCGAGGAGCTGCTCCTGGGCGCCGGGCAGCGAGAGGGACGCGGCGTCGCAGCCCTCGCCGCTCGTTCCGCGCCCGAAGAGGCCCGCCCGGTCGCCGAGCGCGGCGATGACGAGGTCGGCCTCGCGGGCCAGGGCGATCGCCGCGTCGAAGCCTTCGGTCCCGGTGGCGTCCGCCGCGGCGAGACCGGCGGTCGTGACGATCTCGCTGTCGGGGAACTCCGCAGCCAACGCCTCGCGCAGCGTCGGCAGGTCGATGCCGAGCGGCGTTTCGGGGGTACGGCTGCCGACGTGCACGGGGAAGGAGTAGCAGCCGAGGACGGCCGTGGGCGTCTCGGCGTTGGGGCCGATCACGGCGATGCGCGCGGGCGCGCGGCCGCCGGTGAGGGGCAGCGTGCCGTCGTTGGACAGCAGGACCACCGATTCCTCGGCGACGCGACGGGCCAGGGCCCGGTTCGGTGCGCCGTCCAGGTCGACGGTCCCGCGGGCGTGCTCGGGAGAGGTCCCCGCGAGGGCGTGCGGGGTCGGGTCCCAGTCCGCGTCGAGCAGGCCCGACTCGATCTTCTGCAGCAGCACCCGGCGGGCGGCCCGGTCCACCAGGGACTCCGGGACGGTGCCCTCGGCGATGGCCTTGCGCAGGGGCTCGCCGAACGTCTTCACCGTGGGCAGCTCGACATCGACGCCGGCGGCGAGCGCCGCTCCCGCCGCGTCGCCGAGCGAACCGGCGACTCCGTGCAGCGTCTTGAGGAACGCGATGCCGAAGTAGTCGGCGACGACGGTGCCTTCGAAGCCCCAGGTGTCGCGGAGCAGTTCGGTCAGGAGTCGCTCGTCGGCCGCCGACGGGATGCCGTCGATGTCGGTGTAGGCGTGCATGACGGACCGGACGCCGCTCTCCCGCACGGCCATCTCGAACGGCGGGAGGATCACGTCGGCGAACTCCCGGCCGCCCATGGACACCGGCGCGAGGTTGCGGCCGGCGCGCGAGGCCGAGTAGCCGGCGAAGTGCTTGAGCGTGGCGACGATCCCGGCGGACTCCAGACCCTGCACGTAGGCGGTGGCGACGGTGCCGACGAGGTAGGGGTCCTCGCCGATGGTCTCCTCGACGCGGCCCCAGCGGGCGTCGCGTACGACGTCCAGGACCGGCGCCAGACCCTGGTGCACGCCGACCGAGCGCAGGTCGCGGCCGATCGCCGCGGCCATCAGCCGGACCAGGTCCGGGTCGAACGTGGCGCCCCAGGCCAGCGGCACGGGGTACGCGGTGGCACCCCACGCGGCGAACCCGGCCAGGCACTCCTCGTGGGCGAACGCCGGGATCCCGAACCGGTTCGCGGCCACCACGCGGCGCTGGGTGCGCGCCAGGGACAGCGCACCGAGCGCGGGGTCGACGGGGGCGGTGCCGAAGGGGCGGGTCAGCTGGCCGAGCCCGTGCGGGAGCAGCTCGTCGAGGTCCACCACCTCTTCCATGTCGTGCTGGTGCGGAGCGACGTCGCCGCCCTCGGCGGAGGCGCCCACCCAGACACCGAAGAGCTGGGCGATCTTCTCCTCGAGGGTCATCTCGGCGAGCAGCGCGTCGGCACGGGCCGCGGCGGTACGGCTCGCGTCACGCCACGGCGGAACGCGGGTCGCGTCGGATTCTTCAGCCGGTGCGGCCATGTGGTCGGTCACTTTCCTCCGACTCCCATCAGCCCCTGGACCAGGGCACGACGGGCGAACAGGTAGACGATCAGGATGGGGAGCATGGACAGCACCACCGCGGCCAGCAGGCCCGGGATGTCGACGCCGTGCTCGGTCTGGAAGTCGTAGAGCCCCATGGTGATGACCTTGGTGCTCGCGGACTGGGTGAGGACCAGCGGGAAGAGGAAGCCGTTCCACGCCTGCAGCGCGGTGAAGACGATGATCGTCGACAGGCCGCTGCGGGACAGGGGGAGGACCAGGCGGAAGAAGATCCGCCGCGGCGACGCGCCGTCCATCGTCATCGCCTCGTAGAGCTCCGGCGTGATGTCGCGCATCGACCCGGTGAGGATGAGCGTGCACACCGGCATGGCGAAGGCGGCCGTCGGCAGGATGACACCGATGAGGTTGTCGTAGAGCCCTGCCTGGCTGATCACGTAGAACATCGGGACGATGACGGCCTGCGCGGGGATGGCGAGGCCGAGCAGGAAGAGCCGGAAGACGCCGCTCGTGAGCCGGCCGCGCCCCCGCACGATCGCGTACGCGAGCGGCGGCACGAGCAGCAGGACGATGCCGACCACGCAGACGGTGACGATGACGGTGTTGACGAAGTACTGGCCGAAACCGTTGTTGAAGTCGTCGATGTAGTTGTCGAGCGTGAAGTGCCGCGGCAGCGACAGGGGGCCGTTCGCCGCGTAGTCCGCGCGGGACTGGAAGGTGGCGACCAGCATCACGTACAGCGGAAGGCCGACCAGGAAGAGCCAGATCAACGACCCGAAACCGGCGAGGAAGTTGGGCCTCTCCCGGCGTACGGTCCGGGGTGCGGCGTGTGTCACAGGCCCTCCATGGTGCTGCGCATCTTGTCGTAGCCCGACAGCCGGACCATGACCAGCGAGATGACCGTGGCGACCAGGACGAGGAGCAGCCCGATGGCGGACGCCGTCCCGTAGTCGAAGCTCTTGAAGGCCTTTTGGTACATGTAGTACGCGCTGATGGTGGTGTCCGTGCCGGGGCCGCCCTGGGTGAGGATCAGGACGGTGTCGAACGTGGTCAGGCCGCCGACGACCATCAGGATCATCGAGGTGATGATGCTGTTGCGCAGCTGCGGCAGGGTGATGTGGAAGAACTGGCGGACCGTGCCCGCGCCGTCGATCTGCGCCGCCTGGTACAGGACCTGGGGCACGGCTCGGGCCGCGCCCTGGTAGATCAGCGTGTGCAGGGGTGTGAACTGCCAGGTGCTGACGAAGACGAGGACGCCGATGGCGCTGGCCTGGTGGCCGAAGAGGTTGCCGTCGCCGAACAGCCAGCTGGCCTGCGCCGGTACGCCGAAGTTCGGGTCGAGGACGGCGCGCCACAGTACGGAGACCGCGGCGACGGACAGCAGCAGCGGCACGAAGTAGATGGCCGACAGGACGGCTCGGTTGCGCTGGTGGCCGGCCGCCCAGACGCCGAGGAGGATGCTCAGCGGGGTCTGCACGGCGACGCCGAGCACGGTCAGCAGGACGCTCAGCCAGAGGCTCTGGATGAGCACCGGGTCGTCGAAGAGCTTCTTCCAGTTGTCGAGCCCGGCGAACTCCGGGTCGCTCAGGCCGTTCCACGTCGCGAACGACAGAACGGCCACCAGGATGAGAGGGACAAGGGCGAACAGGCCGAAGAAGACCGCGGCGGGGGCCGCCCAGCCGAAGCCGGGGCGGCCCACGCCGACGACGCCGTCACGGCGGTCGGTGGGCGTCGTGCGCGGTGCGATCTTTGCGTTCTTCTCGTGCTGTTCGTTCAGGACGAGGGTCTTGGTGCTCATGACGTCGGCAGTGCCTGCATCGCCTTGATGAAACCGCCCTCGTCCAGCTGGCCGTTGAAGAACTGCTGGATCGCCTGGTACATCGAGGTCGCCGCGGACTGCGGGTAGGCCTGGTCCCACGACAGCTGGAAGGCGGGGGCCTTCTCGACCAGCTCGTACTGGAACTTGGCGTAGCCGGGGCTGGCGGCCTTCTGCAGGAAGAGGGGGGTGTTCGTGGTGGTGGGCAGGTTGCCGATGCCGAGCTGCGCCTTCACGAACTCGTCCGAGTACTGGAGCTTGAGGAACTCGGCGACGGCCTCGGGGTGCTCGGTCTTCTTGAGGACCGAGTAGAAGTTGTTGGTGTTGCCGACGAGGTCGCCGGCGTCGCCCTTGCCGCCCTTGACGGTCGGGAAGGCGGTGTACCCGAGGTCCTTCTTGGCGAACTCGGGGTGGGCGTCCTGCTGGGTCGAGTACTCCCAGGAGCCCATCAGCTCGAATCCGGCCTTGCCGGTCGCGAGCAGCGTGGGGGAGCCCTGGTCGGTGAACTTCACCGAGTCGAAGTTGGTGCCGAAGGCTCCGGCGTCCACCAGGTCCCGGATCATGCCGAGCGCCTTCTTGCTGTCGGCGCTCTCCCAGGCGGCCTTGTCCCCGTCGAGGGCCTTCTGGAACAGGCCGGGCCCGGCGACGCGGTCGAAGAGGTACTCGAACCACATCAGGGTCGGCCAGCGGTCGCCGCCGCCGAGCGCGATGGGCGTGACGCCCTTCGCCTTGATCGCCTTGACCGCGTGCAGGAGCTCGTCCCAGGTCTTGGGCGGCTTCACGCCGGCGTCCTCGAGGACCTGCTTGTTGTGGAAGAACAGGACCGGCTGGGTGCCGCGCATCGGGACGCCGTACGGCTTGCCGTCGATCTCCGCGCTGTTGAAGACCGAGGGGAGGAACCGCGTCTTGAGCTCCGGGTCCTTGGCGATGAAGTCGTCCAGCGGCATCAGCAGGTCCGCGTCGACGAACGGCTTGATGCTGCCGCCGCCCCAGTTGAAGAAGACGTCGGGCGCCTGCTTGCTGTTGATGACGGTCTGCAGCTTGGCCTGGTAGTCCGCGCCGGGGATGGTGTCCAGGACCGCCTTCACCTTCGACTGCTTGTTGAAGGTGGCGATCAGCTGCTTCTCGACCTTGTTGGCCGCGTCCCCGTAAACCAGGATGTGGATCTTGCCGTCGTCGCTGCCGGCCGTGTCGGAACCGGTGCCGCAGCCGGACAGGGAGAGCAGCAGGGCCAGCGCCGCACCGCCGACTATCGCGGTTCTGGGCATCCGTGCGCGTAGGGTCATTGCCTCGCCTCTCGAAACTGTTTCGGCAACATCGCCGAAAGTTCACGAGTCGGGACGCTAAATCTCACCCGGTGGGCGGTCAACCCCGCTACGCCGAGTTATCAAAGCGTTATGACCCTGAGGCGCCTGACCATGCCTTATGCTCCAGGGCATGCGTGATGACGAGGAGTTGGGTCGCGTCACCCTGGCAGAGGTGGCCCAGAAGGCTGGCGTCTCCATTTCGACAGTTTCGAAAGTGCTCAACGGCAGGCAGGACGTGGCCGCCCCGACCCGGATCAAGGTGGAGCGCCTCCTGGAGCGGCACTCCTACCGGCGCACGACCCGCGCCGCCCGCGAGGCGCCGCTCATCGAGCTGGTCTTCCACGAGCTGGACAGCATCTGGGCGATGGAGCTGATCCGCGGCGTGGAGAACGTCGCCAAGGCCCACCAGGCCAGCGTGGTGCTGACCGAGAGCGGCACCCGGCACGCGCCCGACCCCGACTGGATCGAGGGGGTCATGCAGCGCAGGCCGCGCGGTGTGGTGCTCGTCTTCTCGGCGCTTCCCGCCGAGGTCAAGGCGCGGCTGCGCTCGCGCTCCATCCCGTTCGTGATAGTCGACCCGGCCGGCGGCCCCGAACCGGACGTGCCGTCCGTCGGCTCGGCGAACTGGAACGGCGGGCTCGTCGCCACCCGGCACCTGCTGGAGCTGGGGCACCGCCGCATCGGGATCATCACCGGCCCCGACGACATGCTGTGCTCCCTGGCCCGCCTCGACGGCTACCGCTCGGCGCTCAGCATGGCCGGCATCCAGGCCGACCCCGAGCTCGTGCGCTACGGCGACTTCCACGTCGAAGGCGGCTTCAAGCGCGCCCTGGAACTCCTCGACCTGCCCGAACCGCCCACGGCGGTCTTCGCGGGCAGCGACCTGCAGGCGCTCGGCGTCCTGGAGGCGGCCCGGGTCCGGGAGTTGCGCGTCCCGCAGGACCTCTCGGTGGTCGGCTACGACGACGTGCCCGTCGCCCAGTGGGCGAGCCCGGCCCTGACCACGGTGCACCAGCCGCTGCGGGAAATGGCCGAGGAGGCCGTGCAGATGCTCATGCGGCTGAGCGTCCAGGAGCCGGTGACCACACGCCTCGAACTCGCCACCAGCCTCGTCGTCCGCAAGAGCACGGCGCCGCCCGCCCTCTGACGCTCCTCGGCTGCCCGCGGCGATAGCGGGCGGTCCCGAGGGCGCAGTCCAGGGCGTCGCTGCAGAGCCGTCGCGGGTCTGGATCGCCTCGCCGCGCAAGCCGGAGTTATGTGCCGGTGCCGGGCGGGCGGCCGGGCACGCGTACGCCGCCTCCCGCTGTCAATCGCCCGGCTCCGCCCGGCAGTTGCCCGCCGGCGCTCCCGGACCGGGCCGTCCCCGTGCGCCAAGTCGGGCTCTCCCGTGCGCGGGCGGCCGATTCCACGACCCGTGCGGATCACTCGAACCAGGCGCTCCCCCGTCGCTGGGACTCTGCTCGCCTCATCGAAAATATTTCGCTCCTGTCGCGCCATTGTTTCGAAGCCGTGGTGTCCCCCAAGATCTGTCCAGCGCGCGTCAACTGGCGTGCTGAACAGAGCTGGAGGACTGTCATGGGCCGGAGCGCATCCGATCATCCTCGCCGGAGAACCGTTCTCGGCGCCGGAATGGGTGTCATGGGCGGAGCGCTCGCTCTGACGAGTTTCGAAGCGAGTACCGGTACGGTCGGAAACGCGGAGGCGGCCGCGGGCGGGGCACCCCAGCTCACCGACGGCGGCTCCTACGTCTCGTTCAAGCCGGGCCCCGGGGCGTTCACTCTGGTGCGTCACGGCAGGGCCACCGCCGTCGTCGTGGATGCGGACGACCATTCCGGAGCGGTCCGGGTGGCCGGCGACCTGTGCGACGACATCGAGCGTGTCACCGGCGTCCGGCCCGCCCTGCACAAGACACGTGACGGCCAGGTCCCGGCCGGTGAGCACGAGGTGATCCTGGTCGGCACCTTGGGACGCAGCGCGCTGATCGACCGCCTCGTCGACGACGCGACGCTCGACGCGACGGGCGTGACGGGGCGCTGGGAGACGTCCTTGCAGGCGGTCGTCGACCATCCCCTGCCCGGTGTCGAGCGCGCCTTCGTCATCGCGGGCAGCGACCCGCGGGGCACCATCTTCGGCGTGTACGACGTCAGCCGGGGCATCGGCGTCTCGCCCTGGTACTGGTGGGACGACGTCCCGCCGACCCGCCGCGACGCGCTGTACGTGGAACCGGGGCGCTACACGCAGGGCGCGCCCGCGGTGCGGTACCGCGGCGTCTTCATCAACGACGAGAACCCCTCCCTCGGCACCTGGGCGCCCGGCCACTTCGGCCCCGGGAAGGCCGACGGTTACCCCGGTGGCCTGAACGCCGACTTCTACGCGAGGGTCTTCGAGGTACTGCTGCGCCTCAAGGCGAACTACCTGTGGCCGGCCGTGTGGGGACGGGCGTTCGCCGAGGACGACCCGGACAACCACACCCGGGCCCAGGAGTACGGCATCGTCATCGGCACCTCCCACGAGGCGCCCATGATGCGCGGCATCGAGGAGTGGAACCGGCATGCCGTCCCCGCCGTCCGCGACGCCGACGGGAAGATCACCACACCTGGCCACGACCCGTACGGCGGCACCGGAGAATGGTCGTTCCGGCGCAACGCCGAGGCCATCAAGGAGTACTGGCGCGACGGCATCCGCCGCATGGCGGACCAGGACTTCGAAGGCGTCGTCACCCTCGGCATGCGCGGCAACGGCGACGTCAGCCTCCCCGACGGCGACGGCATCGAGCTCATGCAGGAGATCGTCGCCGCGCAGCGCGCCATCCTCGCCGAGGTCACGGGGAAGGACCTCACCGACATCCCCCAGGTGTGGACGCTGTACAAGGAGGTGCAGCGCTACTGGGCGCGCGGACTGCGCGTGCCCGAGGACGTGACCGTCGTGCTGTGCGACGACAACTGGGGCAACATCCGCCGCCACCCCGACCCCGCCGAACCCCCTCGATCGGGCGGTTATGGCCTGTACCACCACTTCGACTACGTCGGTGCCGGTCGCAACTACAAGTGGGTGGACACGGCATCGCTGCCGAACCTGTGGGACCAGCTGCGGCAGGCCGTCGCGTACGGCAACCACCGGCTGTGGATGGTCAACGTGGGCGACCTGAAGGGCAATGAACTGCCCACCCAGTTCTTCCTCGACTACGCCTGGAATCCCGCCCGCTGGGAGGTCGACGCACTCGACGCGTGGCAACGGGGCTACGCGCGGCAGAACTTCGGCGAGGCCCAGGCGTCGGCGATCTCCGAAGTGCTCACCGAGTACGAGCGGTTGCAGTCCCTGCGCAAGCCCGAACTCCTCAACCGGCGCATCACCCTCGCGCCCGGCAAGGATCCGGCCACCGACGCGTCGGCGATCGTGTACGACGACACGGCGACGCCGTTCTCCCTGGACCACTTCCGGGAACTGGAACGCGTGACGCAGCGGTGGCGCGACCTCGCCGACCGCGCGGACCGCATCGCACGCCGACTGCCCGCCGACCGCCAGGACGCCTGGTTCGAGCTGGTCGGCTACGAGGTCGCGGCGACGGCCAACGTGTACGCCCTGCGGGAGGCCGAGTTCACCAACCTCCGGTACGCGGCCCAGGGCCGGGCCGCCACGAACGCGCTCGCGGCCCGCACCGAGGCCGCGCTCGACCGCGACCTCGCCCTCGGTGAACGCTTCAACTCCCGTATAGCCGACGGCAAATGGAAGGGGTTCCAGACGCAGCCGCACATCGGCTACGGCGACGTCGCACGCTACGGCCCCAACGCCCCTTGGCAGCAGCCCGAGTTGAACAACGTGGCCCTGCCCGACGAGATCTACCCGGCGGTACGCCGCATCGACATCCCGGCCGGCGCCGCCCTTGGCGTCGCCCTGTCCGGCACCGACGCCTGGTGGCCCCAGGCGGACGAGCCCGCCGTCCTCTCCCCGCTCAGCCGCTACGGCACCGCCCCGAGCCCGTACGTCGAGGTCTTCAACCGCGGCGCCGCCCCCTTCGCCTACCGCGTCGAGGCGTCGGTACCGTGGCTGCGCGTCGACCACCCGCACGGCCGCATCGACCGCCAGACCCGCCTCACCGTGACCGCCGACTGGCACCGGGCACCGCGCGGCGCCGCACGGCCGACGCTGACGGTGCACGGCCCGGACGGCGCCCGCGTCACCGTCGTCGTCCCCGTCGAGAACCCCGACACCAGCGGGTTGCGCGGCTTCGTCGAAGCGGGCGGATACATCGCCATCGACGCCGAGCACACCGATCGCAGGATCGGCGCCGACGGCGTCGACTGGCAGCAGGTCGACGGCATCGGACGCGATCTGGCCGGTCTCACCCCCGTACCGGTCACCGCCCCGAGCGTCACCGCGGGCGGGCGCTCACCGCGACTCGAGTACGACATCAGCCTGCTGGACGACCGCGAAGTGACGCTGTGGGCGTACCTGTCACCGCGTAACCCCACACTCTCCGGCCAGGGCCTGCGCTACGCCGTCTCCTTCGACGACGACGCGCCCCAGACCGTCGACATCATCGCCGCCACGGGCTCCGACGACGGCGCCATGAATCCGCAGTGGGCCCGCAACACCTCCGACAACATCAACCGCACGGCAACCCGGCACACCCTCACCGCCGGAGTGCACCGGCTGCGGTTCTGGATGGTCGACCCGACCGTGGTGGTGCAGCGGCTGGTCGTCGACACCGGCGGGCTGCCGGACACCTACCTCGGCCCGCCCGAGAGCCACCGCCTCCGCTGAGGCGGTCCCGCACCACCGCTCCGTTCCTTCCTGATTCCTCAACCCCTCTACCAGGAGGTTCCTTTGTCATCCAGACGCACAGCGCCGGCACTGTTCGCCGGGGCGGCCACCCTGCTGCTCCTCGGCTCGGCATCGGCGACGGCCGCGCCGGCCCACGCCGACCACCACGCCACCCTGCGCGCCCTCGCGGCACCCCACGACCTCAAGGTCGGCACGGCGGTCGACGTCTCCGCGCTCTCCGACGACACCGCCTACCGGGCCGTGGCAGGGAGTGAGTTCAACTCCGTGACCGCCGAGAACGTCATGAAGTGGGAGGTCGTCGAGCCCACCCGCGGCACGTACGACTGGTCGCAGGCCGATGAACTCGTCGACTTCGCCCGGCGCCACCACCAGTCGGTGCGCGGCCACACCCTGCTGTGGCACAACCAGCTCCCGGCCTGGCTCACCTCCGGTGTCGCCGACGGCTCGATCGACGCCCCCGAACTGCGCCGCATCCTGCGCGACCACATCACGGCCGAGGTCAAGCACTTCAAGGGCCGCATCTACCAATGGGACGTCGTCAACGAGATCTTCGAGGAGGACGGCTCCTACCGGGACTCCCTCTGGCTGCGCACGCTCGGCCCTTCCTACGTCGCCGACGCGTTCCGCTGGGCACACGCGGCCGACCCCAAGGCGAAGCTCTTCCTCAACGACTACAACGTCGAGGGCATCAACGCGAAGTCCACCGCCTACTACGACCTCGCCAAGAAGCTGCGCGCACAGGGCGTTCCCGTCCAGGGACTGGGTATCCAGGGTTACCTGGACATCCAGTACGGCTTCCCCGCCGACGTCGAGCAGAACCTGGAGCGGTTCGCGGCGCTCGGTATGCAGACCGCGTTCACCGAGGTCGACGTGCGCATGAACCTGCCGGCCGGCGACACCGAGAGGGCCCGGCAGGCCGACGACTACCGCCGTCTCCTGGACGCCTGCCTCGCCGTGCGCTCCTGCACGTCGTTCACGGTGTGGGGCTTCACCGACAAGTACTCCTGGGTGCCGGGCACGTTCCCCGGGCAGGGCGCCGCCAACATCCTCGACGAGAACTTCGTGGCCAAGCCGGCCTACACCGCACTGGCCGATGAGCTGAAGACGACCCGAAGGACCGGTCACAGGCCGTGAGGTGATCCTCCGCAGAATCGGCCGGGGCAGGCGGTCTGGGCCTGTCGCGAGCGTGGACCTCGTGCGTCGGTGATCCCGTGCTGAGGCACGGGAGCAGGACCTGACGAACAATCAGGGCCCGGCTCGGGCCGATACGGCGGCAAGGTTGCGAGCCGGGCCGCCTCGGGTGCTCCCGAGGCGGCCTCCGAAGCGCGGCCCGTCTCCGGGAACGGCGGTTCCCGGAGGCTAGGCCGGGTCAGCCGCGGTCTGCCCGAACGACCGGTGGGCCACGCCCTGCAGATGGGTGCGCATCGCCGCTTCGCACGCCGCCGCGTCGTTCTCCTCGAACGCCCGCAGCACCGCGGAGTGTTCGGCGAGCGCCTCCTCCGTGTCGTTGATGCGGCCACCGGTGAAGCGCCGGAAGCGCTGGACGTGCGCTCCCAGCGGGTCGATGGCCGCCGAGAGGAAGCGGTTGTCCGCGGCCGCGGCGATGGCGGCGTGGAACGCGGAGTCGGCCTGCATGTAGGCGCGGAAGTCGTCCGTCTCCTGCTGGTCCGCCGCGGCCGCCATCTCCTTGTGGTGCTCGGCCAGGATCCGCGCGGTTCCCGCCGCGTCCCGTTCGCAGGCCTGGCGCGCACTGTAGGGCTCGATGAGCAGCCGGGCCGCCATGAGTTCACGGAATCCGCTGTCGTCCAGCAGCGGAGCCACGGTGTAACCCCGGTGCGGCACGCGCTGCACGAGCCCCGTGTTCTCCAGCTTGGCCAGCGCCTCACGGAGCGGTGTCGGCGAGACGCCCCAGTCCTTGGCGATGGTGTCGATGCGCAGCGGCGTGCCAGGATCCAGGCCTTCGTCGAGGATGAGAGCCAGCAGCGCCTCGTACGCCTCGTCCATCAGGACCGTCCTGCCGAGCCCGGCCGGACGCACCTGCCTGCCGACTGCTCCCATCGTCGTCGCCTCTTTCCGATGTGGGCCCTGCTGTGGGGCCTGTTGTCCCAGCTGAACGCGCCCCATGCCGCGGCAGTCAGCTTATCCGGGGGAGGGGTCCGCCCGGTGCGGGGACCTGCTGGCGTCGGCTCACTTCGCGGTGCGCGGAGAGAGCAGCGTCACGAGTGCGGAGTCGTCCTGCGCGCCCAGGCCCTGGCTCATGGCGAGCTGGTAGAGCTGGTCCGCGGCGGCCGCGACCGAGGTGGCCACGCCGGCCTTCTTGGCGAGGGACACCACGATGTTCATGTCCTTGCGGATGATGTCGAGCCGGGACCGCAGCTCGGGACCGCCGGTGCCGTCCTCGGCGACCTCGTACTGCTGGACCATGCGCGGTCCGCGGTCGGCGAGCATGAACGACGCGGCCGCGCCCTGGCCGAGGACGTCGACGGCGCGGTCCAGATCGATGCCGAGCGCGCGGGCCAGCGCGAGGGACTCCGCGGCGGCCGCGGTGTGGATGCCGCACAGCAGCTGGTTGACGGTCTTCATGATCTGGCCGTCGCCGGTGCGCGGGCCGACGATGTGCAGGGTCGAGGCGAGCCGGTCCAGGACGGGGCGGGCGGCGTCGAGCGCGGTGTCGTCGGCACCGACCATGATCAGCAGATCGCCGGTTCCGGCCCGCAGCGCGCCACCGCTGACGGGGGCGTCGACGAGGTGCACGCCCTGTTCGGCGAGACGGGCCGCCACGGCCTGGACGGCGTCGACGCCGACGGTGGAGGTGACGACGACGACCGCGCCCTCGCGCAGCGTGTCCGCGGCGCCCTGCTCGACGAGGCCGCCACCGAACAGGCAGGACTCCAGCTGCTCCTGGTCGCGTACGGCGATGACGACGACGTCGGCGCCCTTCGCGGCGACGGCGGGCGTCGCGGCGGGGGTGGCGCCGGCCTCGGCGGCGAGGGTGCGGCGCTCCTCGAAGACGTCGAAGGCGTGGACCGGGAAGGCGCCGGACAGGCGGGTGGCCATGGGCAGGCCCATGGCGCCGAGGCCGAGGACCGCGGTGACGGGGGCGGAGGCGGTGGTGTCAGTGGACATGAGGAGCTTCTTCCGTGCGGGCTGCGGCCGGACGGGGCCGCGGGAACAGTGTCTCTCCGCGTCTGGTGAGCGACGGCCACGACCCACCTGAGGGCCGGGGCCGTCGCGGTGTCAGACGAGGACGGCGTACATGAGGAGTGACATGGCCAGGCCCATCACGGCGACGATCGTCGAGAGCACGGACCACGTCTTGATGTTCTGGGCGACGCTCATGCCGAAGTACTCCTTCGACAGCCAGAAGCCGGCGTCGTTGACGTGCGAGAAGAACAGCGAGCCGGCGCCGACGGCCAGCGCGATGAGGGACGCCTCCACGGTCGGGGCGCCCGCTGCCATGGGCGCCATGATGCCTGCGGCGGCCGTGGTGGCGACGGTGGCCGAGCCGGTGGCCAGGCGGATCAGGACGGCCAGCAGCCAGCCGAGGACCAGGATCGGCATGTGCGCCTCGGCGGCGGCCTTGCCGATGGCGTCCGCGACGCCGGTGTCCACGATCAGCTGCTTGAAGCCGCCACCCGCTCCGACGATGAGGAGGATGCCGGCGACGGCCGGCAGCCCTGCGGTGACGATGGTGCGGACCTCGGCCCGGCTCCGGCCCAGACCCCAGCCGAAGACGACCATGGCGAAGAGCACGGCGATGAACATCGCCACGAGCGGGGTGCCGAGGAAGTCGAGCAGGTGGTTGTACCAGGCGTCGCCGGGGAAGGCGATGTCGGCGATCGACTTGGCGAGCATCAGGACGACCGGCAGGGCGATCGCGCCGAGCGAGGTGCCGAATCCGGGGGTGCGGGCCTGCGTGCCGTCCGTGGCCCGGGCCGTCATCAGCGACTCGACCAGCTCGGCGGGAGCCTCGGTGCGCACGTGCCGGGCGATGAACTTCGCGTACAGCGGTCCCGCGACGATGACGGTGGGGATCGCGGCGATGATGCCGAGCCCCAGCGTGGTGCCTATGTCGGCCTTGAGCGCGCTGACCGCGACGAGCGGGCCGGGGTGCGGCGGCACGAAGGCGTGCAGGGTGCCGAGTCCGGCCAGGGCCGGGACGGCCAGCAGGACCAGCGGCGTACGGGTGCGCTTGGCCATGACCACGATGATCGGGATCAGCAGGACGAGGCCGACCTCGAAGAACATGGGGAGGCCGATGATCGCGGCGATCAGTGCCATGGACCACGGGAGGACGCGCGGGCCGGAGCGTGAGCCGATGGTGTCGACGATGCGGTCGACGCCTCCGGAGTCCGCGAGCAGTTTGCCGAGGATCGCGCCGAGGGCGATCAACGCGCCGGTGGAGCCCAGGGTCGTGCCCATGCCGGTGCTGAACGATTCGACGACCTTGGCCAGTTCGGTGCCCGAGCCGACGCCCAGGACGATGGATCCGGCAATCAGGGCGATGAAGGGATGGAAGTCGAAGAGCGTGATGAGCGAGACGATCACGGCGATGGCGACGGCCACCATGACGATCAGTCTCGTGTCGTGCCCGGTCCACGGTGCGGCCGCCAGTGGCACGGCGAGCGAGGCCATCATGCGGGGTTGTCCTTACGTCGTTGTAAGAGGTGCGGGGGAAGGAGGGCGAAAGGGGCCGGAGTTTCTCCGGCGGCGGAGAGCCGGGGTGATGCGGTGCGGACCGCGGCTCAGCAGCCGGAGCGGACCTCGCCCGTGACGTCGGCGGCGCCGGTGTCGTAGGCGTCGAGGGTCTGGACCTTGTCGCCGGAGGGTGACGAGGCGTCGAACCGGTAGCCGAGCCACTCACGGACCAGGCGGCGGGCCAGTTCGAGACCGATCACGCGCTGGCCCATGGTGAGGACCTGGGCGTTGTTGCTCAGCACGGCCCGCTCGACGGAGAAGCTGTCGTGGGCGGTGACGGCGCGGATGCCGCGCACCTTGTTGGCGCTGATGGCGACGCCCAGGCCGGTGCCGCAGAACAGCAGCGCGCGGTCCGCGGTGCCGTCGGCCACGAGGCGTGCCGCGGCGACACCGATGTGCGGGTAGGCGGTGTGCTCGTCCTCTCCGACGCCGACGTCCTTGACGGAGGCGACGCGCGGGTCGGCCTCCAGGTCGGCCTTGAGGGCTTCCTTGTACGCGTAGCCGGCGTCGTCGCTGCCGATGACGATGTGCAGCGGGGCAGGGGTGGTGTGGTCGGGGTGACCCATCGTCGATCCTGTTCTCGGGGTGCGGGACTGCAAAGGCGCAGTGGGGGAGTGGTGCGGGGGTGGTGCTCGCTACGTCGCTGCTCGGTGCCGGCCGGGGTGCTACTTCGCCAGCAGCTCGGCGACGGTGCGCGCGCAGAGGGCCAGCGAGAGGGCGCCGGCGTCGGGCGTGCCGACGCTGCGCTCGGCCAGGGGCCGGGCGCGGCCCAGGCGGGGGGTGAGCGCGGCGGTCGCGTCGGCGGCGACGGTCGCCTCGGCGGCGGCCCGGCCGAAGGCGTCCACCGCGTGGTCGGCGCGACCGACGGCCGCGGTGAAGGTGTCCACGAGCGGGGCGAGGGCGTCCACGAGCGTCTTGTCGCCGGGCTTCGCGCCGCCGAGGGACGTGACGGCGTCGAAGGCGGCGCGGGCGCCGGTGGCCGCGCGTACCGCGTCGACCGGTCCGGTGTCGCCGAGTTCCTGGGCGAGGGCACGCAGCCCCACGCCCCACAGCACCCCGGAGGTGCCGCCCGCTTCGTCGGCCCAGGCGTCGGCGGCGGCACTGAGCAGTGCGCGGGCGCCCGCCGCACGGGAGTCGGCCTGCTCGGCGGCGCGCACGGCGGCGTCGACGCCCTTGGTCATGCCGCGCCCGTGGTCGCCGTCGCCCGCCACCGCGTCGATGCGGCCGAGTTCGGGGGCGGCGTCGTGCAGTGCGGTCCGAAGGGCGCGCAGGGCGGCGAGGATCGTGGTCGCGGCCCGGCGCGAGGGCTCGTCGCCCTGGACGACGGGGAGGTCGGGCACGGCCTCGGGCAGCGTGCGCGGCGCGGCCGGGACCTCGGGCAGCGGGACGCGACGGAAGCCGGGGGCGTCGGCGGGCGCGCACCACCAGCGCTCCAGGTCGTCGTCGAGCCACATCAGGGTCAGCGAGCAGGCGGCCATGTCCAGGCTGGTGACGAGTTCGCCGACCTCGGGCCGCACGACGGTGAGCCCGGCCGCGCCGAGGGCCTGGGAGACGTGGCCCCACAGGAGGAACAGCTCTTCGTACTTGGTGGCGCCGAGGCCGTTGAGGATCGCGGCCACCCGCGTGCCGGCCGTGGCCGGGCGCTCGGCGAGCAGCCGGTCGACGAGGATGCGGGCGATGGTCGGGGCGTCGGCCATGTCGGTGTCCTCGACACCGGGTTCGCCGTGGATGCCGAGGCCGATGGCCATCTTTCCTTCGGGCACGGTGAACAGCGGGGCGTCGGCGCCGGGCATCGTGCAGCCGGCGAAGGCGATGCCGAAGGAGTACGTGGCGGCGTTGGCGTGGCGGGCCGCGGCTTCCACGGCGTCCAGGTCGAGGCCTTCCTCGGCCGCGGCGCCCGCGACCTTGAAGACCGTGAAGTCGCCTGCGATACCGCGCCGTTCACCGTCCCGCTCGGCGGCTGCGCTGGCGACGTCGTCGGTGACGAGCACGGTGCGGGTGTCGGTGCCCGCGTCACGCAGTCGGGCCTGCGCCATGCCGAAGTTCATGCGGTCGCCCGCGTAGTTGCCGAAGCAGTAGAGGACGCCGCCGCCGGCGTCGGCGGCCCGTGCGACCGACTCCGCCTGGCGGCTGGAGGGCGAGGTGAAGATGTTGCCGACGACGGCGCCGGCGGCGAGTCCGCTGCCGACCAGTCCGCTGAAGGCCGGGTAGTGCCCCGAGCCTCCGCCCACGACGACGGCGACCTGACCCGGGGGAAGCGGCCTGCTGCGTATGACGCCGCCGGGCACGAGGGTGGCGTGCTCGGGGTAGGCGGCGGCGAATCCGCGCAGCTGGTCCTCGCTGAAGCGGGCGGGGTCGGCGTACAGCCTGGTCATGGCGGGAGGTTCCTTGTCGGGAGGCGGGGGCGCGCGGCGGTGCGCGCAGGGCGGGGTCCAGCGCGCCCGGACCGGTGGCGGGTCCGGGCGGCTGGGGGCCGACGAGGCGGCGTCGGTGGCCGGGCCGGGGTCAGGCCGCGGGGCCGCTGGGCAGGATGCGCCGCAGGTACTCGCGGTTCGCGGCGGAGACGCTGAGGCCGTCGCCGCCGTAGTGCTCCACGCAGAACGCGCCGTTGAAGCCGTGGGCGAGGGCGATCTTCACGGCCTGTCGGTAGCTGACGAACCCGGACTCCATGGGGGCCGGGGACGTCAGGACGGTGCCGGTGGCGGGGTCCTCGACGCGGTAGTAGCTCTTCACGTGCCAGTAGTTGGCGTGCGGCAGCGTCTTGGTGACCATCGACTCCCAGGACTCGATGGGGCGCTGCATGCGGATGAGGTTGCCCAGGTCCGGGTTGAGGCCGACGTTGTCCCGCTCGATGTCGGTGAGCAGGGCGACGGCCGAGTCCGCGGTGCCGAGGTAGGTGTCCTCGTACATCTCCAGGGACAGTTCGACGCCCACCGAGGCGGCGTGGTCGGCGAGTTCGCGCAGCCTGGTGACGGCCTTGTGCCACATCTCCTTGTCCCCGGGCGGGTCCTGGGGGCCGGGGACGGTCCAGAACCAGAGCACGGCCTGCTGCGCGGGGGTGAGCGGCCGGTGCAGGCCGAAGGAGACGAGCGGGACGCCGAGGGCCGCGGCGGCGTCGATGGTGCGGTGCGAATAGGCGAGGTTGGCGTCGCCGTCGACGGGGTCGATGACGCTGCGGCGGATCGCGGAAATGGCGGGTGCGGTCAGGCCCACCTCGGCGATCGTGGCGCGCAGCTCCTCGAGCCGGGCCGGGGCGAGGTCGCCGGGACGCAGCCAGCCGTCGGTCAGGTCGACCTCGGTGAACCCGGCGTCGACCACCTCCTGCAGGCTCTGCGCCCACTGGTCTGAGGTCTGGTCCTGGGTGGAGACACCATCAGGTCCGGTGTTCGGAAACTGCAGGAGGGCGGCGGCGATCGGCCAGGTCTCTGCGGTGTGAGTCAGCATCGGTTCCCTTTCTCTATTTCCTATAGGATCTACGATCCGGTCGCCTGTCAAGGGTGATCCACCTCGCACCCGGCTGCCGCGGCCGACTCGGAACGATCTGTTCCGTTTCTTCGAAGAAGTTGCTCGACACCCCTTGACCTGAGGCTTTTCTTGAGCACATGCTTCCGGCGTCTTTTTGTAAACGCTGTGAACTTATCTGCCGGTCAGCCCGGACGCCTGAGGGTGCCGCTGCCGTGCAGGCCCGACGCGGGAGCCCCATGAACCCCTGGAACGACACTTCGCTCTGCGCCGACGAGCGGGTCAGGACCCTCCTGGCCGCGATGACCCGGGCCGAGAAGCTCGCCCAGCTGGGCAGCTACTGGACCAAGGCCAACGTCGGCAGCGGCGATGCCCGGGTCGCCCCCATCGAGGAGGCCCTCGCCGCCCGCGCGAGCGAGTCCACCGCCATCGCCCACGGGATCGGACACCTCACCCGCCCCTACGGCACCCGCCCGCTCGCCCCGGAGGAGGGCCGCGCCGAGCTCGTCCGCCTGCAGCGGCTCCTGACCGCCACGCGCCTGGGCATCCCGGCCATCGCGCACGACGAGTGCCTCACCGGCTTCGCCGCCTTCGGCGCCACCGTCTACCCGACCCCACTGGCGTGGGCCGCCACCTTCGACACCGCCCTGGTCGAGCAGATGGGCGCCGCGATCGGCCGCGACATGGCGTCGGTCGGAGTCCACCAGGGGCTCGCCCCGGTCCTCGACGTCGTGCGCGACTACCGCTGGGGCCGCGTCGAGGAGACCCTCGGCGAGGATCCGTACCTGACCGGCCTCATCGGCACGGCCTACGTGCGCGGCATGCAGTCCCAGGGCGTCGTCGCCACCCTCAAGCACTTCGCCGGGCACGCCGCCTCCCGCGGCGCCCGCAACCACGCCCCCGTCTCCATCGGCGCACGGGAGATGGCCGACGTGATCCTCCCGCCCTTCGAGATGGCCGTGCGCGACGGCGCGGTGGGCTCGGTGATGAACACCTACACCGACCAGGACGGCGTCCCCGCCTGCGCGGACGAATCCCTCCTGACCACGGTGCTGCGCGACCAGTGGGGATTCGACGGCACCGTCGTCTCCGACTACGGATCCATCGCCTTCCTGCAGACCATGCACCGCGTCGCCGCCACCGAGGGCGACGCGGCCCGCCTGGCCCTGACCGCCGGCATGGACGTCGAACTGCCCAACACCCGCTGCTACGGCGACCCGCTCGCCCAGCAGCTCGACGACGGACAGGTCGCCCCCGAACTCCTGGACCGCGCCGTCGAACGCGTCCTGCGCCAGAAGCTCCGGCTCGGACTCCTGGACGCCGACTACAGCCCCGAGGCCGATGCCGGACTCGGCACCCCCGTCGACCTGGACTCCCCGGCCAACCGCACCCTCGCCCGCACCCTCGCCGAACGCTCCGTCGTCCTGCTCGCCAACGACGGCGCCGCCCTGCCCCTGGACGCCGCCCGCACCCCCGCCGTCGCCCTGATCGGGCCCGGCGCCGACGACTCCGGCACCTTCCTGGGCTGCTACTCCTTCCCCAACCACGTACTGCCCAAGTACCCCGGCCACCCGGCGGGCCTCGCCCTGCCCAGCCTGCGCGAAGCACTCACCGCCGAACTGCCCGGCATCACCTTCACCTACGAGCAGGGCTGCACGGTCAACGGCGAGGACCGCTCAGGCCTGCCTGCCGCCGCCCGCGCCGCCGCCGCGGCCGACCTGGCCCTGGTCGTCGTCGGCGACCGCTCCGGCATGTTCGGCAACGGCACCTCGGGCGAGGGCTGCGACGCACCCAACCTCCAACTTCCCGGCGTACAGGCACAGTTGGTCGAGGACGTCCTCGCCACGGGCACCCCGGTCGTCCTGCTCGTCATCTCCGGCCGCCCCTACGCGCTCGGCGGACCGGCCGAGCGCTGCGCCGCCGTCGTGCAGACCTTCATGCCCGGCGAAGAGGGCGGCCCCGCGCTGGCGCGCGTCCTGTCGGGCCAGGTCTGCCCGAGCGGCAAGCTGCCCGTACAGATCCCGGCCACCCCGGACAGCAACCCGGGCACCTACCTCACCCCGCCGCTCGGCCGCTACAGCGAAGGCATCAGCGTCCTCGACAACACGCCGCTCTACCCGTTCGGGCACGGCCTCTCGTACACCACCTTCGCCTACGAGGACCTGCGGATCGCGGACGGTGGACGGGTCCCCACCGACGGGTTCATCGAGGTCTCCTGCCTGGTGCGCAACACCGGGCGCCGTGCGGGCCGGGAGACCGTCCAGCTCTACTACGACGACCCGGTCGCCCAAGTCGCCCGCCCCGTACAGCAGTTGGCAGCCTTCGACGTCCTCGACCTCGAACCCGGCGCGCAGGCCCGGGTCACCTTCACGGTGCACGCCGACCAGACCTCGTACACCAAGGACTCCTCCGGTGACGGCCGGCGGCTCGTCGACCCCGGCATCATCCGCCTCATGCTCGGATCGTCCAGCGCCGACATCCGACTGCGCGCCGACGTCGAACTCACCGGCCCCCAGCGCGTGGTGGGCGCCGACCGCCACCTGCGCCACTCGTAACCCGAGCCCCCGCCACCACGAGAACGCCCGCCACGTCCGGCGGCGGCCGACCACCGAACGTCGGCCGCCGTGCGCGGAGTGCTGCCCACACCGGCACGCACACAGATGACACCGACCCCTCCCCCCACCACACACGCCTTGCACCTGCATGTCCGCTCAAGTTCCGCATGCCCACAAGGAAGTAGTCCTCGCCGTGACCCCCAAAACCCTCCACAGTGACACCGCGACCACCGCGACCCCACCAGACACGGCCACCACCGGCACGCCGGCCGGAGTCCCCGCCCCTCGCATCCGGCTCGTCGTCGGCATGGCAGCAGGCCAACTCGGCATATTCCTGGCCCTGTTGACGCCCATCCTCGTCAGCCTGCAGCTCAAGATCCAGTCGATCCTCCCCGAGGACGACCAGGTTTCCGCGCTCGGCATCATCACCACCACCGGCTCGGTCGCGGCCATGCTGGCGAACCCGTTCTTCGGACGCCTCAGTGACCGCACCGCCAGCCGCTTCGGCCGCCGCAGGCCCTGGCTCGCCCTCGGCATGCTGGGCCTGCTCGCCGGACTGCTGATCATCGCGACGGCGGGCAACGTCGCCGTCATCACCGTCGGCTTCGTCATCGCCTCCGCCTCCGCGAACGCGGCACTCGCCGCCTTCGTCGCGACCGTCGCCGACAACGTCCCCGAGTCCAGGCGCGGCAAGATCAGCGGGCTGCTCGGCATCATGCAGAACCTGGCCCCCACCACGGGCACCTGGATCGCCAAGTACTTCACCGACCAGATGCTGCTGCTCTTCCTGGTCCCCAGCGTCATCGGCATCCTCCTGGTGATCGGGTACATGCTGGTCCTCCCGGACAAGCCGCTGGACCACAAGCCCCCGCGGGAGGGCTTCAAGGCGGTCCTGCGCACCTACTGGGTCAACCCCAAGCAGCACCCGGACTTCGCCTGGACCTGGCTCTCCCGCTTCCTGCTGACCCTCGCCAACTGGATGTTCACCACCTTCCGCCTCATCTACCTCCAGCACGAGATGGGGCTCACCGCCGCGTCGGCGACGGAGACGCTCGCGATCGGTGTCCTCATCTACGGACTGGTCGTGATGAGCGCCTCACAGACCGCCGGCTGGCTCTCGGACCGCTTCGGACGCCGCAAGCCCTTCATCGCCGTCGCCGCGGTGCTGTTCGGTGTGGGCATGCTGATCCTCAGCCAGGCCGACACCATCGCCCTGTTCTACTGCGCGGAAGTGGTCCTCGGCCTCGGCTTCGGCACCTACCTCGGCGTCGACCTGGCGCTCGTCATCGACGTACTCCCGGACACGGAGAATCCCTCCAAGGACCTCGGCATCTTCAACATCGCGATGTCCGCCCCGCAGATCTTCGCCCCGGCACTGGGAGCGCTGCTCATCTCTCTCGGGGGCGGCCACAACTACGCGATCCTGCTGATCACGGCGTCGCTGGTGTGTCTCGGCGGGGCGCTGGCCATTCTGCCGGTGCGGAAGGTGCGCTGACAGCGCCGTACTGAGCCCGCCGTCCGTCGGCCTCGGGACCGGTCCCGAGGCCGACGGACGGGTCAGGCCACTCCCCAGCGGCCCCTTGATCGGCTCCGGATGTGCCGGACCCACGGCGTGACCTTCCCCCGTTGTCATCTAAGCTGCATGGCGTCTCGTGGGGGCGGTGGGTCCGCGCGTGGACAGATGACCCCGGGGGAGAAGCGAGGGATGCCGGTGATCTGCGTCGGAGGCATGATCGGGATCGGCAAGACGAGTGTCGCCGAACTGATCGCCAAGGATCTCGGCAGCGAGGTCTTCTACGAGAGCGTCGAGGACAACCCGATCCTGCCGCTCTTCTACACGGCGACCCCCGAGGAGATCCAGGCCAAGCGCTACCCCTTCCTGCTGCAGCTCTACTTCCTGCAGACGCGGTTCGCCGCGATCAAGGAGGCGTACAAGCGCGGCGACAACGTCCTGGACCGTTCCATCTACGAGGACTGGTACTTCGCCAAGGTCAACCACGACCTGGGCCGCATCAGCTCCCTCGAGATGCAGGTGTACGAGGGCCTGCTCGACGAGATGATGCGCGAGATCGACGGCCTGCCCTACCGCAAGGCCCCCGACCTCATGATCTACCTGCAGGCGGACTTCGAGACCGTGCTGCACCGCATAGGGCTGCGCGGACGCGACTTCGAACAGGACGAGAGCCTCGTCGAGTACTACCGCACCCTGTGGTCCGGCTACGACGACTGGGTCCACAAGCACTACTCGGCCAGCGAAGTCCTCGTCATCGACATGAACAACACCGACGTGGTGAACAACCCCGAGGACGCGGCCCGCCTGGTCCGCGAGGTCAGGGACGCCCTGGCGCAGACCGGACGCCCGGCGGCATGACCCGGCCCGGCTCAGACGGCAGGGAGCGTTTCACCCCCATGACCGCACAGTCCGCACGCGCTGAACGCAGGGGTCCCGACACCGTCTCGACCGCCGACGTCCCGCCGTTCAGTCCCTCTCTCGTCAAAGCGGTGTTCAGGGACGTGACGTCGATGCACGTCGCCAGGTCGGCCGCGTGGGCGGCCGCTTCGGTGACGCGGACAGTGCTGACGGAGATCATCGCCGGCGCGCGGACGGTCGCGGCGGAGGAGTCCCGGAGGAAGCTGCTTCCCGGGGACCTCCTCTCGGCCATCGATCGGAACGTCGAGCTGGAGGTGGGGGACAAGTGGTACGGCCACAGCCCGACGTTCAAGGGTCTGACCGGTGACTTGTACGACGCCGAGGGTGTTCTCGTGCCGCCGCGCAGGCGCAGCAGGTCGCGCAAGCCGAGTGCCGTGGTCGGCGCCCACCGGTTCGAGGCCGGGGTCAAGAAGCTTCTGCGGAGCCAGGGGGTGACGGCCGTCCCGGTCATGGTCCGTGACCTCGACGGAATCGCGAGCGTGTTGATGACGCGCCTTGCCCAGGATGCGGCCATGGTCGTTCGCGAGGGCGGGATCAAGCGTTTCGGCTCGGTCTCCCTGGGGTTGCCGGAGGAGCCGGCCTCGCCTCCCTTGCTGGACGATTCCGTCCGGGCCTTGTCCGTCCGTAGTGGCGACAGGCGGACCATCGGCAGGAATGACGTCCTGGCCGCCGCCACGATGCAGTTGTTCGGCGGCAGCCTCAGGCAGCGAGCCCTCGCCGACGCGAGCGAGGCGACGCAGGCCGCTTTGACCGACTGAGCGGGTGCGACCGACGTCGCCGCCAGTGCCTGGGTGGGGCCTGGGTGGGGCCTGGGTGGGGGAGGACGACGTCGCGGTAGGTCTCGGTCGCCTCGCTTGTGTGACGCGCCGTGGCTACTGCATGTCCAGGGCGGAGGCGACCTGTTCCATCACGTGCTGCCAGTGCGCTCGTTGCTGTTCGCGCTCTTCCGCGCTGGCCAGATGCTCCTGGTGGAAGCGGAGCATCGTCCGGGCTCCGTCGGCTGCGGGGGCGAGCGCGACCTGGACCGTGGTGGTCCCGTGGGTGAGGCGAATACGGTCCGCGGGACGATAGCTGCGCACCTCGCCCGTCACGCCTTCGGCCGTCCGGTAGGGGGTGCCGTGCTCCGGGGTGAGGACCGCGCCGGTGCCGAGCCAGAGGGCGATGCCGTCGGGGCTGCTGATGAAGTCCCAGACGACCGTTGTGGGGTGGGGCAGGGTGCGGGAGACGCCGATCTGCCAGCCGGCGTCCTGGGTGAGTCCTGTGGGCATGAGAGTCATCCTTCCTCGGTGAGGCGGGCGCGGAGCGCTCTGACCTTGTGACGGTTGCCGCAGTGCTCCATGGAGCACCAGCGGCGGCGGCCGGGGCGTGAGGTGTCGACGAAGACGAGGTGGCAGTCATCGGCGGCGCAGGTGCGGATGCGGTGTGCGAACGGTCCGGTCAACAACTCGACGGCGTCTCGCGCGACGGTGGCCGCCAACTGCGTGCCGGTGGAGGTGCCGGTCCACTGTCGCGTCCCGTCCGGCGCGATGGCGGGGGCCATGGCCGGACGGGCGGCTGCCTCATTGATGGCTTGCAGGTCGCCGGGCGGGTGCGGCTCGTCGCGTGTGTGGGCGATGACCACCCGGAACAGGGCGTCCCGCAGCACTCGCATGTCGGTCACCTCCGCCGCGGAAATGTCCAGCGCGGGCGTCGGGGTCAGTCGCGACCGGTCCGCCCAGGTGGCCAAGTCGGTGGGTTCGTGCAGGACTTCGTATCGGCGGTAGGGGCCGGGGCCGCCCGTGGTCAGCAGTTCCAGGCACAGTGCGCCGGGGTCGAATCGGTAGGCGACGCCACTCTGCGAGTGCAGCGTCAGCCCCGTGGCTGCCGAGGAATCCATGTAACTACTATAACTGGTTACAGAGGGCTGGGGGAGGGGTTGGCCAACGACAGCGTGACTGCCGGCGTCATCGCGGACGGGTGGCCTGCGACCGGGTCGCCCAGGCCCACACTTACTTTCTGGTGAGTACAGCACTAATTAGTCCGTACTGGTCAACTCCACTGGCCCTGAACAGGATTGAGGCATCGACGGAACGTGCTGTACGACGTGAGGGAGCACTGCCATGCCACAGATCCACGACACCGACGTGAGCATCCTCGGACTCGGCGCCATGGGGAGCGCGCTGGCCGAGACCCTGGTGAAGGCCGGGGTGCGGACCACGGTGTGGAACCGCTCGGCGGGGAAGGCGGAGGCACTCGTCGCGCGGGGAGCGACAGAGGCGGCCTCGGCCGCCGAGGCGGTACGGGCGAGCCGCCTGGTGATCGCCTGCCTCTACGACCACGACTCGGTGCACGAGGTGCTCGCCCCGCTCGTCGACGACCTGGCCGGGCGGGCCCTGGTCAACCTGACCACGACCAAGCCCGAGCAGGCCCGGCAGTCGGCCGCCTGGGCGGCGCAGGCGCAGATCGCTTACCTGGACGGCGGGATCATGGCGGTGCCGTCCATGATCGGTCAGCCGGGAGCCTCGATCCTCTACAGCGGTTCGGAGGAGGTGTTCCGCGAGCATGCGCCGCTGCTCGACCAGTGGGCGACCAGTACCTACTTCGGCGAGGACGCGGGGCTGGCGTCGCTGTACGACTTCGCGCTGCTCTCGTCGATGTACGTGATGTTCGCGGGGTTCATGCAGGGCGCGGCCATGCTCGCGCCTGCGGGGGTCTCCGCCGGCCGGTTCGCGGAGCTGGCCACGCCGTGGCTGACCGCGATGAGCGGTCAGCTCGAGGGGTACGCCAAGGTCATCGACGGCGGTGACTACACGGTCCTGGGGCAGCAGAGTCTGACGTTCTCCAACCTCGGTCTGTTCATCGAGGCGATCACCGACCAAGGAGTGAGCCCCGAGCCGGTCGCGATGGTCCAGAGGCTCATCCAGCAGCAGGTGGACGCCGGTCGCGGGACGGAGGGGTTCGCCCGGATCATCGAGAGCATCAAGCATCCCCGGGTGTGACCAGACAGGGGCTGAGCGGCACGGTCTTGGTTCGGCTGTGGAAGGGAACCACGCCGGCCGGCGGCGTCCACGCCCTGCCCCATCAGCAGAGTCGGCCCCGACCGAGCTACTCCGGCAGCCAACGGCGCTGCAAATCTTCGGTCGGTAGCCATACGGGCAGGAGCGCGGGCAGCCCCGCTGCCGCGCGCTCGGCCCAAAGGTGGATGAAGGCCGTCGTGCGCATCTCCCGTGGTGTCGGCTTCTGCGCTCCCGCATCGGTCTTCGGAGCCGATGAGGGGGCCTGCCACGGAGGCAGGAGGTAGGTCGAGGAGAATTCCTTGTGCGCGTCACGAACAAGCGCCTGGTGGAGGATGGTGGTGAGGACGGTCTCGTCGAGGCAGCGCGTCACGGGCGAGGTGACCTCCCCGTGCAGGTGGTCGGCGTGGTTGACGCCCTCGGCGACGGGGATGTTCGCCTTCCGGCCGACCTGGGCGAACAGGCTCTGATCGACGACCCATCCGAGGTACTCCGCGGCGAGGATCATATTCTCGACGTCCGAGTACAGGTAACGGTGCAGCCCGGACAGCGCGGCGGCCTGGAACACGACCAGTGTGCTGAGGGCCTCGATGTTCCGGTGGCTGTGCAGTTGAGGATCTCCGGGCACCGGCTCCAGCGAGAAGTACCGGTCACGTTCCACGTCTCGGAAGATTCCGGTCCCGTACTTCTTCCTGCGGCGTGCGAGGTTGCGGACCGTGTCGCCCGGCGACGACGTGAACGTCCAGTCCACGTCGAACTCCACGCCCTCCCGGTGAGTGACGTGCTTGGGGTGCCGGCCCCCGTGGGCGTTGCTGCAGGCGTTGACGTAGACACTGAATCCGGCTTGGCAGACGAGTCGGCAGAAGTTCTCGAAGGCCCGCCAGCTCTCCGGGAGCGCATAGAAGCTGCGGGCGTGCACGCGTTCGCCGCCGGCGTCCAACACGGTTCCGTAGTACGGCAGTGGCTTGTCTTCCGGGCCGGTGGTCGAGGGCTTTCCCAGCCGTGCCCGTCGGTTGTCCGGCGGGCCGTGGACCCAGAACTGGATGGCCGCCACCCGCTGGGTGAGTTCGGCCGCGGGAACCCGGATCCGGGGCGGCAGGTCGGCCTTGTCCTGCTGGAACCGGGTCACTGAGTCCAGCCTGGTGGTGACCATCGACTGCACGGCATCGAGCGTCGTCACGAGGACGTACTCCTCGTCGGACGAGAGGGTACGTCCGCCGGCAGCGCCGCTCAGCACCATCTCGGCGTGGGCGGCGCGGGCTGATGCCCGCGCTCCGACGAGCACTCTGATGTGACGTTCGGCGATCACGGTGTACGCGGCTGTCCCGTGGAAGTGGTGGTACGCAATCCGTACGGGGACGGAGCAGAGCACCACTACACCGGCCACGAAGTTGGCCAGGCGGGCGTCGAGCGGCGCGGGGAGGGCTTCGGCCAACGCTTCGTCGAGTTCCAGGAAAGTGGGTGTGAATGCCCTGAGTGCGTAGTCGACGTACATCGGGTCGCCGGGCTCCTGGGACGTCAGTGCCGTTCCACCTGGGTAGCGGCGCAGGAAACGGTCACCTGTGAGAGCCGTCGTGAAGGCGTCGGGACTCAGCAGCGGGGCGAAGAAGCCGTCCAAGAAGGCCACGGCGTCCTCCGTCTCCTTGTAGGCATCCAGACCTGGGTCGCCCCGTTCCCAGATGCCCTTCAGGCTCAGTCGCAGGGCGTTGGCCTCACGCGTGCAGCCGCCGCCCCGGGACGCGGGCGCCGCCACTTCCAAGAGACGTCGAAGCTGTACGGCGATCGCCTCGGAGGCTGCGGATTCCTCGGCCAGATCCTGCTTCTCCAGCGAACGCTGGTCAGTCGCCCGTCGCGTGCCCACCGGTGGATCCCCCCGTCGCGTTCTTGGGCGAGGGCAGTACACAACGTCCCGCTGCCGGTTCGATGAGCAGGCCGTCGGCAGTGACCAGTACGTCGTCGGTTCGTGGTGCCGGCCTCGTCGCCCCTGCAATGGCCTTCGCCAGGTCCTCCATGCCCTTGGCGAACACTCCGGCGCTCGGCGTGCTGCCCTTGGCGAGGTCGGCGACCGCGCTCGCCTGGATCGGAATGAGCAGGCACAGGCCGGCCCGCTGGACGTCCTCGACGCGGTACATGTTCCGGAACGGCCGGAAGCTCTCGACGTCGGGCGGGCTCGGGGGCACACCAACCCCGTTGTGGACGACGTGCAGGAGGGCATTGACGAGACGGACGACGAACGTCTGCCCCAGGCGCTCCCAAAGGAAGCGCAGATACTGCTCGGTGTAGTAGTGCCGGTGGCAGCGCAGGTGCTCCTCCTGCGCGGCGATCAGGGCCATGATCTTCGGATCGTCCGGCTGGGGAACCGCCGCATCCACCAACAGCGCCTCCGTCATGCAGAGGAATCCGGGAATGCGGCGGAACAACTCCGACATGGCGTGATCGTCGAGCAGGGCCTTGCGGCCCGCGTCGTCCAGGCCGGTGCCCCACAGACGACCGACTGTGGTGGCCAGTGACTTGAAGAGTGTGTACCTCCGCTTCTTGTACTCCTCCTTCTGGAACTCCGCGGCTTCCCGGAGGGTGTAGACGGAGTGCAGGACGAGGTACAGCTGCAGGGCGTCCGCACCGACGGCCGCGGCGGCGCGAGCGGCAGGGATCTCGTCAGGTGCACCGGACTTCGCAGTCGTCTTCCCGTCCTTGAAGGCACCGATGTCCCGCGAGCCCTGCGGCGTCTGTTGGACGTCCGCGATGATGTCTTCGACATCGTTCTCGTGGTGGTAGGGCTGCCAGCCCGACCGGTTGCCGAACAGGTACTCGTCGATGCTGTCCAGGGACTTCTCCAAGCGGTCCTGCTGCTCCAGGCGCTCCTGCCGCACTGTCCCGAGCCGACGCACGGACTCGACGATCGAGGGCAGGGAGTCGCGCAGGCCGTCGTCCAGCAGATACTCGGACAGGAACTGCGCGTTGGCGGCGACGAAAGACTGAGCCGCACCCGGGGTGCTGAAGTCCAGCGGCGCCAACTCCGCGACGACCAGCGGCTGTGTCTGATCCTGAGTCGTCGTCACCCGGAACCGCTTGCACACCTCGTAGAGATTCAAGGCGAGTGATCGGTCCAGGTAGGGATTGCGCAGAACGCGCGTCTGGCGGCTCTCGACGGTCCCCTCGGTGACGCCCCGAACCTGGACCTTGGCCTGAGTGGCGATCTTCTGGCTCGACTTGACCGTGGTTTCGTGCACCTCGTTCACCGTCGAGGAGAGCGTGTTACTGATCGTCCCGGACGACGTCGCGTTCGCCGAGATGCCTACCCCGCCCAGGGAGAAGCTGCCGTTCCCTGACATTGACCAGTTCGCATTGCGAGCCGAGGTGTGCGCGACAGTGAGAGCCTCCTTGTCGCTGGACGTCCCCTCGGTCGCCGCCTCGACGGTCGAAGCCCGCTCCCGGCTCGCCTCGATCAACGACCGGTCGGTTCGGTGGAGTTCGACAGTGAGTACCTCACCCGGGGCGAGCGAGAGGGTGCTCGTGAGGTCCCCGACGAGTACGTCCCGCAGTGTCCAGCGCTGGGTGAACTTGGCCTGTACGGAGACGCTGAGGCGAGCAGTCGTGCTCCAGCAGCCCAGCGTGACAGGGAATCCTGCCTCCGTCGGATCGCCTGCCGACGTGATCTGTCGCTGGAAGCCCAGATGCTGGTCGGGCCAGGCGCGCTGCTCGGGCGAGGAGCATGGTGCCAGTGGTCCGGTGGATTCGTGGGGCGTCGACGAGTCCGAGGGGGGAGACGGCTCCTGTGGCGCGTCGGACTGGCAGGGTGTGCGAGGACGGGACGGAGAGCGGGGCTCTGTCATGGGTCAGCCCATCCTGTCCGGCTCGGGGAGGCGGCGCCAAGGTCTGGTCGTATTGCAGCACCGGAACGCGTCGGTCAGAAGGCGTGAGCCGAGGACTATCGGGCGCCGGCGCACTCGAACCCCTCCTTGAGGAAGACACCGCCCGCATGCCCAGGAGAACGAGGCACTGAAGCTGCCCGGCCGGCACGGGATCGTCTTCGACAGGACGCTGCGATGGCGTCGGCGTTTAATGAACGTAGACGAGATCATCTCCCTCCCGGGAGCAGCACATGTCCGCGACCCGATCCACGCCGAAGGGGGGAAGGAGCCGGGCGGGGAGACTCCGGGCGTTGGGGGAGTGGTGTGCGCGGCATTTCGTGATCGTCATCATCGTCTGGCTGATCGTCCTGGCAGCGCTCCAGGTGCTCAACCGGCAGTTCGGCGGCACCTACTCGGACGACTTCTCGCTGCCCGGCGTGCAGTCCTCCAAGGGGCTGGACGTGCTCCAGAAACACGATCCGGCCGCCGGTGGCTACAGCAGCCAGATCGTGCTGCGCGACGAGGGGAAGCCCTTGTCGTCGGTGAGTTCTCAGATGGGGCAGACGGTCGGCGACCTGCAGAAGCTGCCGCACGTGCTCTCGGCGCAGGACCCGCTGCCGCCACCCGGCTCGCAGCCCACCACGAGCCAGTCCCAGCAGCCGAACGTCGGTCCGCTGTCGGACGACGGGAAGACGGGCTACATCACCGTCCGCTTCGACGTGCAGCCCTCCACCCTCGGGGACGACTACCTGAACGGCGTGGACAGCTCCGTGCAGCCCCTGCGGGCGGCCGGTGTCGACGTCGAGTACGGCGGCCCGCTCGGTGAACTGGCCAGGCCGCCGGCCGACGACCGGACCAGCGAGGCGATCGGCTTCGCGGTGGCGATCGTCGTGCTGCTCATCGGCTTCGGCAGCGTCATCGCCGCCGGACTTCCGCTGGTCACCGCGCTGCTCGGCGTGATCGGCGGGCTGGCCTGCCTGGGACTCCTGGCCGCCGCGTTCACCTTCGCGACCGTCTCACCGACACTGGCGACGATGATCGGGCTGGGCGTCGGCATCGACTACGCGCTGTTCAGCATCACCCGCCACCGGCAGAACCTCATCAACGGCGCCGATCCGGTGACGGCCGCGGGCCACGCCACCGCGACCAGCGGACGGGCCGTCCTCATCTCCGGTTGCACCGTCATCATCGCCCTGGCCGGGCTCTCCGTCTCCGGCGTCTCGTTCATCAGCAAGCTCGGCCTCGCGGCCGCCGTGACCGTCGTCTCCGCGGTCGCGGGCGCGCTGACGCTCGTGCCCGCACTGCTCGGGCTCATCGGCAGGCGCATCGACCGGTTCCGCGTGGGCAGAGTCGTGGCGGAAGCCGACGCGGAATCCGAGGAGCCTGCCCACGGCGCCTGGCACCGGTACGCCCAGCGCGTGGAGCGACGCCCCCTGTGGTTCCTGACGGGCGGGCTCATCACCGTCGTCATCCTGGCCATCCCGTTGTTCTCGATCCAGCTCGGGCACATCGGCGACGGCGCCGATCCGACGTCGTTCACGGACCGGCGAGCGTACGACATCATGTCGGACGCCTTCGGGCCCGGCTCCAACGGGCCGCTGACCGTGGTGATCGACCAGACGTCCGTGTCCTCCGGCCAGCGCCCGGCGCTGGCCACCCAGGCGCAGAAGTCGCTCGGTGGCGTCGCGGGCGCGGCCGTGGTGACACCGCTGACCGCCACCAAGGACGGAGACGTGCTGGTCGGCACCGTCTTCTCCAAGGAATCCCCGCAGAGCCAGGCCACCACCGACCTGACGAACCGTCTGGTCGACGACACGCTCCCCCAAGCGGTGTCCGGCACCACGGCCCAGGGCTACGTCACCGGAACCACGGCCGCCCAGGTCGACTTCCGCGACATCGTCGCGCACCGGCTGCCGTTCATCATCGCCGTGGTGGTCGCCCTCGCCTTCCTCATCATCCTGGCCGTGTTCCGCGGACTGCTGGTCGCGCTCAAGGCGGCGGTGCTCAACGTGCTGTCGATCGCCGCCTCCTACGGTGTCGTGGTCGCCGTCTTCCAGTGGGGCTGGGGCGGTCCCGCTCTCGGGGTGTCGGGCACGGTCCCGATCGAGAGCTACGTGCCGATGATGATGTTCGCGATCATCTTCGGGCTCAGCATGGACTACGAGATCTTCCTGCTGTCGCGGGTGCACGAGGCATGGCTGCGCACGGGCGACGCCAAGGCGAGTGTCGCGCATGCGCTGGAGATCACCGCGCGCGTGATCACGTGCGCCGCCCTGATCATGGTGAGCGTCTTCGCCGCGTTCGTCGTCAGCGACAACATCGTGGTCAAGATGCTCGGACTCGGCCTTGCCGTCAGCGTGTTGATCGACGCGACCGTCGTCCGGCTGCTGCTCGTCCCCGCCGTGATGACCCTGCTCGGCGCCCACGCGTGGTGGACGCCGCGCCTGCTCGACCGGGTGTTGCCGCACATCGACACGGAAGGGGATCCGGCGTCTTCCCCGGCGACGACTCCGCAGGCGGATCGGCCCGAGACTTCAGCTGCCGTGGATCCGGACCGGAGTGCTCACTGAGTGGTCAGGGGGTCCGCAGCGTCTGGGACGGAGATTCCCCGAACCGGGCCCGGTAGCGCGCTGCGAACCGTCCCAGATGCGCGAATCCCCACTGGTACGCGACGTCGGTGACGGTCACCTTGCCCGGCGCCGAAGTCCGCAGCTGCATCCGTACACGCTGAAGGCGCACTTCGGTGACGTACGCCATCGGGGACATGCCTATGTGCTTGCGGAACGCCTCCTGCAGGGACCGCAGGCTGACCTGGCTCACGGCCGCGAGCCGCCCCGCGTCATAGGGCTCTTCCGGGCGTTCCCTGACGAGGTCGATCACCCGCTTGACAGCGGCCGGCCGCATCTGTGGTGGCGGGGCTTCCAATTGGGCACGGAAGGAGTGATCGGTGGCGAGCAACAGTCCTTCGAGCAGGGTCTGTTCCAGACGTCCCGCGACGAGAGGGTGCCGCAGCATGCCCTGCGGGGTGTCGAAGTCCAGCAGGCTCCAGCGGGTCAGGTTCGCCCAACTGTGGCCAGGGCCACGGGTGATGTCGATGTACGGCTGGAAGTGCGGCTGGTGGCCCAGGGGTTTGCCCAGCAGGGTTTCGAGCTGTCGATGGGTGGCGAGCTTGTCGACCTTGATGGCGAGGACCCGACAGTCGGGGGACCAGTCGTAGACGCGGATGTCCCGAGCGGGGTCGTAGATGACGGCTGTGCGTGGCGTGGTGTAGACGGGCGCGGCGGGGCCTTCCTGGACGCCGAAGCTGCCTTCGAGCGGAACGCAGACGTGGTAGTAACCCGGTTCGCAGTAGCCCGTCTTGATGGTGGTGCCGAAGCTCACGTCGCCGATGGTCAGGGCGCCGAGGTCGGCCATGCTGATGCGGGTGACGAAGTCGTGCGCGTCGGCCCCTCTCACCTCGAGTCGCAGGTCGTAGTAGACCTCCGAGAGCACGTGGCTCGCTTCCTCGACGGAGCGTGTGACGAAAGTGCTTGCCTCGGCCGCCTGGCCGTGTGTGGACGCCATGTCCTGCCCCCTTATGCCAGGGCGTCAACGATCCTACGCGCGGGGCCGCCCGTTGGGGTGGTGGCGGTTCCTGGAATTGGCTCGACCGCACCTTCGGATGTGTTGGCCGGTCCTCTTCGCTCGGCGGCTGAACGGTTTCGGTTCCGCGCCTACGCGCGCCGTTCATGGCGCGGCGGCGGTGCTGGATGGGGTGGGGCAGCGGTCTGACACGACGGTTGTGCCGCGCGGCGCCGGGGGCGCCAGGCGTCGCAATCCGCGCTGTTCGGCCCGGCTCTGGTGAGCAGTGGGGCCAAACAGCGCAGCTGAGTGCACCGGCGAGGTGGAGGCGGTCGTGAACGTCAACGGTCCTGGACGGACTCGTCAGCGCTCCCTGGCTCGATGCCGATGCCGATGCCGATGCCGGTACCCGTCCCCGTCCCGGTCCCGGTCCCGGTGCCAGCGTCAGTGCCGGCCCCGGGAGTGGTCATGCGTTCCCGATCTTGCCGAACTCCTCGATGAGCACGGGATACTGCTCCTTACCGTGTCCGGCGGCGATTGCCCGGTCGGCCATGGTCTTGAGCAACTTCGGCAGTTCGGCGTTCACCCCCACTGCCTCGCTCTCCTCGATCAGGTGCTCCATCGCCCGAGCGTCGGTCTCCAGGGCCGAAACCTCGGCGGGGAACGAGCCATTGTCGATCTGCTCGGCGTATCCAGGCAGCCACTCGGCCACGCCCGCGGCGATCTGCCGCGCGAACGGCGCGTACGTCGCGGCGTCGACGCCGGCCGTTCTGAGTATGGCCGTGCCCTGGAGCCAGGCGTTGAGGACGCTCCACATCATGGCCAGGCCTGCCACGTCGTAGAGCGATGCGAGCCCAGGGTCCGCGCCCAGGTAGGTGACGGTACCGAGCGCGCCGAGTGCCGGTTCATGAACCTCGAAGTCCGTCTGTGAGCCGCTGTGCAGAAGCACCGCGTCGGCGGTGCCGATGGCCGGCGGAATGGCCATGATGGCGCCGTCCAGATAGCGGGCGCCACGCTGCTCGGCCCATCGGGCCGCTTCCCTCGCCTGGGTCGAGCTGCCCGAGCTGACGTTGATCAACGTGGTTCCGCCCAGCTCGACTTCGTCCCCGCCGAAGAGCTTGTAGAAGGCCGAGTAGTCGGTGACGCAGATGATCGTCAGAGATCCTGCTTTGAGCGCGTCGGTAATGGTAGGCGCCAACTGTGCTCCCTGGGCCACCAGTTGGTCGGCCTTCGAGGGAGTGCGGTTCCATACGGTGGTGGGGTGCCCGGCCTTGAGGAACGCGGCGGCGAGCGCCTGGCCCATCAAGCCGAGTCCGATGACGGTCACGGGTGTTCCGGTGCTGTCGTTCATGGCAGCATCCTCAACGTTGATACCGGTGTGAAGGTCAAGTGAGGCTGCGATGCGGATCGGGGAACTGAGTGGTCGGACGGGAGTCCACACTCATCAGCTGCGCTACTACGAAGCTCAGGGCCTGCTGGAGGCGGAGCGGCGTGCGAACGGTTATCGCGAGTACGACGAGACTGCGGTGCTCCGAGTGCGGCAGATCCGGCATCTGCTTGGTGCCGGTCTGTCTTCGGAGGACATCGCGTACATACTGCCTTGTGCGCTCGGTGAGGCACCGGAGTTGCCCGGCTGTCCCGAGTTGCTGGCTGCGATGCGGTCACGACTGCAGCGACTGAATGATCAGATGGCCGTCCTTGCCCAGTCTCGCGATGCTCTTGTCACCTACATCGACGCGGCCGAGCGAACGGGCGGCGAGAACTACCCACCCATTGACGGGACCGAACTGGATTACGTCACCGTCTGAGAGATGTCGACCCGGCATGGTGCGGCGTCGATGAGCGCTTTGGCGTCAGTCCGGAAGTCCGGGGAGGGTGGGCCCTGCTGATGTCCGCGAGTGCCGAGCCCGGATCGCGTTCCTCGGCGAGATCGCCGATGCTCACCACGCCGATCAGCGGGCCTTCGCTGACCACGGGCAGGCGTCGTACCGCATGCCGTCGCATCAGGGCCACCGCGTGGTCGGCCTGCTCGTCCGGACCCATCAAATCCCCACCAGATGCGGCATGAGCTGCACCCCGTCCTCCGGGTCGTCATCAGTGCCGCCGATGCGGTGTTCGTACGGTCGGCACATTCCCTGCGGCGGGCCTGTGAGTACCCCGCGCACCTCGGGCCCGCCGGACTTCCGCAGAGGTGGAGGAGATGTTCGTCCGATTCGACAAGGCCACCCCCGGCAGTGCGGAACGCAAGCGCATCGTGAACTCGTTCACGATCGAGCTGGTCCGGCACTCGGTGGCGGAGGAGGAACACCTGTACCCCGCTGTCCGCAGGCTCGTCCCGGCTGGCGACGCACTGGCCGACCAGGAGATCAAGGACCATTCCGAGGCGGAGAAGCTCCTCAAACAGGTGGAGCAACTCCCGCCGGACGCGGCGACGTTCGACGACCTGGTCGCCCGGCTTCAGGCCGAGGTGTCTGGGCATGTGCAGGACGAGGAGAACAACCTCTTCCCCCGCCTGCGGGAGTCCTGCGACGACCGAGAACTCCTCGAACTCGGTGACAAGATCCGCTCGGCGAAGAAGGCCGCGCCCACGCGCCCGCACCCGCACCCGCACGCCCCCAACACACCGCCGGGCAACAAGCTGCTCGCGCCCGGTACCGGTCTGGTGGACCGGGTGCGCGACTACCTCACCGGTCGCGGCCGGTGAGGTAACCGTCGGCAGCTCAGCCGCTGGGAGACGTGAGGTGCCTGGCGGTGAGGTGCAGGGACCGCACGGCCTTCTGGCCTCGGTCGGTCGCGGGGGCGAGAGAGTCCCACCAGTTGTCACCCTCTTCGATGCGGCGCAGCAGGATGCCTTCGCGTACGGCCCAGGGGCAGATGGTCAACCGGCGGACACCCATCCGCTTCATGACGGTGTGGCCCACGAGGGCGCCCGCGAGCGACTGGGCGGCGCGTGGCCGGGAGATGCCCGGCAGGCGGGATCGTTCCTCGGCGGGGAGTCCGGCGAGGCGACGGACAGCCTCCCGTACGTCTTCGCGCAGCAACTCGCGTCGCAGGCCCGACGTGGACGGTGCTGAACAACTCCGACCCGCACATGCCCAGGGACGGCCTGAGCCAGCTCGGCACTGAAACGCCGCTCGGCCGTCCGGCCCAACCCGAGGAGATCGCCCCGGCGTACGTGTACCTGGCGTCCGACGCGGACTCCAGTTTCACCGTGGGTGAGGTGATTGTGGTGACCGGTGGGGAGGCGGACACCCGCTGACCTGCTGCCGGAGCAGGCCGTCGAGCCGTTCGGCGGCCCGCACGGCGGCGTCTGCACAGCAGTTGTTGAACAGGACGTGGACCCGCTCTGCCCGTCGCGCCAGGCCGCGCAAGCGGGGCAGCCACTCGGCGAGTTCGCCGTCGTCGTATTCGTGCCGGAAGCGGTCTTCCTTGCTGCCGTGCCCCCACGACGTGCTGCGGCCGTGGAACCGTACGACGGACAGCCCGGACGTCGTGATGACGGTGACGGGCGGCAGGGAGGAGGGAAGCCCTTGGACCATGTCGACGGCGACGGCGGTCATGCCGTGGTGGGCTAGCAGTGCGCGCGTCGACTCGGCCTGCCCTGTACGCCACCAGGAGGGATGGCGGAACTCCACGGCGACCGGCCAGCCGGTCGTGCGTCGCGCAGTCTGTGCCAGGATCCGTTCGGCCCGGGCCCCGGGCCGTAGCCACGGCGGGAACTGGAAGAGCACGCTGCCGAGTCGTCCGGCCTCGCGCAACGGTCCGACGCCTTCGGTGAACCGCGCCCACACCTCGTCGAGCAGTCCGTCGTCCCGCGCATCGGCCGGCCACCCGTCCGGCATGACGGCCGCGCGCGTGGGATGTCCGGTCAGCAGGGAGAACGCCTTGACGTCGAAGGTGAATCCGACGGGTGTGCGCTCCACCCACGACCGGCTGACGTGTTCTCGTGGCAGGGCGTAGTACGACGCGTCGGCCTCGACGACCCGAAACCGTTCGGCGTAGTGCCGCAGCCGCCCCTCGGCACCCCGACGCCCGGCCGGATACCATCCGCTGCGCACCAGCGCCGGATCGGTCCACGAGCAGGTGCCCACGAGAATCTCACCCATGGGGGACCGGTACCCAGCCCGCCGAGTCGGTCCCACTCGACGGCGACGTGGGCAGGCTGGTGGGCGTCAGTGGTGGCCACGCGCAGTGTCGGATGCTCCGCCGAAGAGACGGGCCACCGCCCGGAAGGGAAGCGTCACGATCGTGGCGATGGCGCCGCCGATGGACCTGATCACGTCTGCAATGGCCTTCAGCACAAACTCACCTTCTTCGTCGTCGCGAACGGACCGCTGTACGTCTGAGCGATCCGCGTAGCGGCGGGTGCCCATCGGGCACCTGGGGAAACGTGCGTACGGGTGTGCACGGTGCTGATCTGGCTGGCCAGCCGATCTGTCCCGTAGGCGTGGGTTTCGCACGTGATCGGTCCGGTACCCGGAGCGCGTCCGCACGGGTCGGCGTCATGCCGGAGCCCGGCGACGAAGCTCATTTCGGGACGCACTACATGTGGGGAGGCGCGGCACCATGCGCGCTCTGACTTGGCAGGGGAAGCGTGACGTACGGGTCGAGCAGGTCCCCGATCCACGCATCGAGAAGCCGGACGACATCGTCGTGCGTGTCACGTCGACCGGCATCTGCGGCTCCGACCTGCACCTCTACGAGGTCTTCGGACCGTACCTCGACCCGGGTGACGTCCTGGGGCACGAGACGATGGGACTGGTCGCGGAGATCGGACCCGAGGTCACCGAAGTCGCCGTCGGGGACCGCGTGGTGATTCCGTTCAACATCTCCTGCGGCACCTGCTGGATGTGCCGCCGCGGACTCCACTCCCAGTGCGAGACGACCCAGGTCACCTCCATGGGCAGCGGCGCCGCACTGTTCGGCTACACCAAGCTGTACGGCCAGGTGCCGGGCGGGCAGGCCGAGTACCTGCGGGTCCCCTTCGGTAACACGCTCCCCATCAAGGTGCCGGACGGCCCGCCGGACGACCGGTTCGTCTACCTGTCGGACGTGCTGCCCACGGCCTGGCAAGCCGTCGAGTACGCCGACATCCCGGCAGGCGGCAGCGTCACCGTGCTGGGCCTCGGCCCCATCGGGGACATGGCGACACGCGTCGCCCGGCTGCGCGGCGCGGAGCAGGTCATCGGGGTCGACCTGGTCGACGCCCGTCTCGCGCGCGCTCGGCAACGAGGCGTCACCGCCCTGGACCTGCGCGAGCACGACAAGGATCTGGGCGACGCGGTACGGGACCTCACGCAGGGCCGCGGCACGGACGCCGTGATCGACGCGGTCGGTCTGGAGGCACACGGCAATCCGGTCGCGCAGGCTGCTCAGTGGGCCACCGGACTGCTGCCTGACGCGATGGCACGCCCCTTGATGGAGAAGGCGGGCGTCGACCGGCTCGGCGCCCTGCTCACGGCGATCGACGCGGTATGCCGGGGCGGCACCGTGTCCATCAGCGGCGTCTACGGCGGCGCCGCCAGCCCGCTGCCCCTGCTGAAGATGTTCGACAAACAGCTGCAGGTGCGCATGGGGCAGGCCAACGTATGGCGCTGGATCGACGACATACGCCCCCACCTGACCGACGACGACCCCCTGGGTGTCGACGGATTCGCCACGCACCGTCTGCCGCTGGAGGACGCGCCGACGGCGTACGCGACCTTCCAGGCCAAGGAGGACGGGATGGTGAAGACCCTCCTGAAGCCGTGATCGACGATCGAGGTCGGCCCGGATCTGGCGCCACTGCCGGAGTTTCGTGAACTACTGGGAGGCGCCTGCAGATCCGTCGGCGGCCAACCGGGTCGAGATCGTGAACTGGTTGACTGTTCGTCGTGGCTGAGATGATCGAGATACCGGATGCGGAGAGCGACTGGGAGTCCGCCACTGAGCTTCAGGCGGGTGGGCGCAATCCGGTGCGGCAGGCGTCCATGTTCCAGAGCGCGACGTGGCCGTTGAGCTCGTTGGCCCTGCTCTCGGTGGACCTGGAGGCGGTGGCGCGGCGGCTGAGGCTGACCCTTGAGACCTCGTGGGACGGGCACGGCCGCGTGAGGGCGGCGTTCTTCGTGCTGAACGGGACGGACTTCGTCGTCACCCACCACGAGGGGGACGCTCCGGGGACCCACGTGTGGACCCGGAAGGGCGGGCCCGTCGATCCGGCTGCCCGCGTGGGCAGCCTCCTCGCCGTTCTCGGCGTGGGGCCGGAGGCGGTCTCGTACTCCACCTGGGGGATCGGCACGGATCTGTCGCACGTACCCGCCGCCTGGGGACGTGGCCGGGGCAAACCGACGCGGTCCCACCAGGACCTCTGGGACAGCTTCAAGAGGCGCCCGGGCATGTTCGTCGGCCGTGTCACTTTCGCGGCAGTGGTCGGGTTCCTCAACGGCTATGACACCGCCTCGGACAGCGCCCTGCTGGACGGGTTCAGGGAGTGGCTCGCAGCCAGACTCGGATATGGCGAGAACCTGGTGTACTGGGCCTTGGCCAAGAAGCTGATCTTCCCCGACGGCCACCCGGAGGAGCCCTGGTCGCCCGAGACCGACCAGTTCGCAGTGACCGGCCTGATCGAGTTGATCGACGAGTACTTCGACGACCTCGCCGCTGATCCCAAGGAACGTTCCTGAACGGTCTGATCGAGGGCTCCGGGGGCCGTGCTGCGGAGCGGCCGGCACCTTTGCTCTTCCTGGCCGAGTGGGGGAGTGGAGGGCGGGTCGCGCAGCGCGGCCGTGCCGGTCATCTGGGTCGCAGTAGGCGGTCAAGCTCGCTGCGGATCTCCTCCGGAAGGTCGTTGCCCTGGCCCCAGGCCAGGACCAGCTCGGCCAGCCGGTGAAGCTTCGTGTTGGTGCGCATGGAGACTTCTCGCAGGACGTCCCATGCCTCTGCAGGCGTTTTCTCGCTGACGGCCAGGATGACGCCGATCGCCTGATCGACATCGGCGTGGGAGTTGACCGCGTGCGCCAGCTGTCCGACGGTTTCTTCCAGCTCCTCCACCTTTGCTTCCAGATTCGACGGGACATCGGAGTGCTCGGACGGGTCGGGCTGCAAGCTCGCCTCCAGTACGGGAATGGGGGTGCCCCTCACCGTTGCGTGTTCGGCGCCTGTCTGCAAGCACTAGCGCGCTGCGGGGTGCTGGTGGAGCGGTCGGTGTCCGCCGGCGAGCTCGCGGGGGCGCAGCGAGGCAAGCGCTGTTGGTTGCGCATTTGGATCAATCTCCAAGATCTACAGGGAAGTTGACTGGAGCTCTTTCCTAACGCGGCGGTGGTGGACATAGTGGCCGAGCGGAAAGTGGAAATTGTTTTCCGCTCTGTAAAAGTTCGCCCTAGTAGGAGTGCCCGTGCCGCACACCAACGCAGGCTTCGCCCGTCGCGCAGGTCATCTGCTGCGCACCAGCCTGTTCGCCCAAGTCCTGCTCGCCTTGCTCCTCGGTGTCCTGGTCGGACGCCTGTGGCCGGAGGTCGGGTCCTCGCTGCAACCTCTCGGCGACGGTTTCGTACGCCTCATCAAGGCGATGATCGCGCCGTTGGTCTTCTGTGTCGTCGTCGCCGGCATCACCAAGGCCGGTGACCTCAAGGCGTTCGGACGGATCGGCGTGAAAGCCCTGATCTGGTTCGAGGTGGCGACCAGCATCGCCCTGGTGGTCGGACTGCTGGCCGGCAACGTGTTCGCACCAGGCGCCGGCATGAACGTCGATCCGTCCACACTCGAGCAGAACGCGGTGGACGACGCGACGGGCGGCGGCCACCTGCCCTCCACCGCGCAGTTCATCCTCGAATCGCTGCCGGACAGCGCGGTCGGCGCGTTCGCCGACAACTCCCTGCTGCAAGTCCTCGTCCTGGCCTGCCTGGTGGGCGCCGCGCTCCTTCACCTCGGGCAGTCCAAGGTTCCGCAGATCCTGCCGTTCATCGAGCAGGCGCAGGACGTCGTGTTCACCATCGTCGGCTACATCATGAAGCTCGCCCCGCTCGCGGTCTTCGGAGCCACCGCGCATCTCGTCGGCGAGTACGGGGTGGGCGCCATGTCGACGTACGGCAAACTCATCGCCGTCTGCTACGGCGTCGCCCTGCTCTTCCTGGTGATTCTCGGGTGCGCACTGAAGGCCATCACCGGACTGAGCCTGTGGAAGTTCGTCCGCTACACCCGCGAGGAGCTCCTGCTGGCGCTCGGAACCGGCTCCAGCGAGACGGTGATGCCCCGGATGATGCAGAAGCTGCGCGCCGCGGGATGCCGGGACGACGCGGTCGGCCTGGTCCTGCCGACGGGCTACTCGTTCAACCTCGACGGCGCCTCCATCTACCTCTCGATCGGAACACTGTTCATCGCCCAGGCCATCGGCGTCGACCTGACACTCGGCCAGCAGATCACGGTGGTCCTGGTGCTGATGCTCACCAGCAAGGGAATGGCGGGCGTTCCGGGGTCGGCGTTCCTCGCGCTGTCGGCGACGGCATCCGCTCTCGGAGTCATCCCCGCGGCGGCCGTCGCGCTGCTGCTCGGTGTCGACCGCATCATGGACTCGATGCGCGTGGCCACCAACCTCCTCGGCAACTGCGTCGCCGTCTTCGTCGTATCCCGCTGGGAGGGAGCTCTGGACCGGGTGACGGCGAAGCGCGTGATGAACGGCCTGGAGCCGGGCAGTACCACCGACCGCGCCGACACGGCCGCCCTCGGGAAGGCACCCGGATCGGCACCGGCGGCGCCACGGGGTTCCGACGCTGGGACCGGCAGCTGAGCTGACTCAAGGTGTGCTGCAGCGGGCCCGGCGTCTTGAGGCGCCGGGCCTTTGCTGCACGAAGAGAATCCAAAGTCTCGGCTGTGTCAGCCGCAAGACCATCCATCGTCACGGCCCGCCAATCGCCGGATGACAGGCCTTACATCGCGCTGGGGCGAGTCACTGAGCGACGGACAGGGGCACTTGCCCGTCCGGACCAGACTGACCTCGGAGAGCCAACAGGCCAGGCGCCCGCCTCTCGCCTTCCTAGACCGAGCAACAGATGGAACCGGCGAGGGGGCAAGATGGCGCGGTGTCCGACTCTCTGCGTGAACTGTGGCTGCGCGGCATCGCCTTCAACCCGACCGCGCCATCCGACGTACTGATACGCCTGCTGGATCAACGGGCCGGGGAAGCCGGCCTGCTCATGTGCGAGGGGCGTGACCTGCCGGACGCCGTCGTCGACGCCGCTCTGCACCATCCCACCGAGCTCATCCGCCGCGCGCTCGCCCGCAACCAGCACGTCGACCCGGCGCTACTCGCCCCCTTGGCGGCCGACCCCTCGGGTCTCGTCCGCGCCAACCTCGCTGCCGGTCCCCGCGACTTCCCCCGATGGGTCCGCCCGTTGCCGGACGGCATCCTGGTGGCCCTCTTCACCGCCCGGGACGCCGGCGAGGACGGCAGGCTCACCGCGGACGAGATCATCGGGGAGCTCGTGTCGTCGCGGCAGATCCCGCTGTCCTTCCCCCGCCGCATGGCCGGCCACGAGCACCCCGCACTCCGCGTACAGGCCGCCCTGAGGTGGACGTCCCTCACCCCGGCGCAGCGGGTGCGACTGCTCGCCGATCCGGACCCATCGGTCCAACAAGCGGCGCAGGACGCGAGTTGGGCGCTGGACCCGGAACGCGTGGAGGCAAGGCTGCCGTCCCTGGACGTGCGCAACGCTTGGGTGTTCCAGAGCTGTGCCCTGTCCGACGTACTCGTGGAGCAGTGCTTCGCCGACGGCACGGAGCACCTGCTGACCGGGAACCAGTACATCCCGGCCCACGCCGTCGCCCGGCTCGCCCGCCACCCCGAGCCGAAGGTCCGTGCGCTGGTCGCCACGCGGCCCGACCTGGGGCCGGATCTGGTGGCGGAGCTGAGGCGGGACCCGGACGACAGGGTGCGGGCGCGCGCTCGCCTCCAGTCCTCCTCCCACACCTGGACCGAGTACGAGACGATCCAAAGGATCATCGGCCACGGCCCGGACTGCCTCTGCCCGCTCACCGAACCGTTCGCCAGGTCGACCACCGATCCGACCTACGGTCCCTCGCCCGACTGGTTCGCCGCCTGTGCGGTGTCCGAGGAACCGAACCTCCGCCGGGCCGCGGCGAGTTGGCCGGGCCTGTCGGCGGAACTCGTCGAAGTGCTCGCGCAGGACGGCGACGAGGAGGTACGCATCCGACTGGCCTGCCATCACCCCCTGGCCCCGCCCCACCTCCTCCTGGACGTCTTCGTCAACCGTCCGGCCCACCGCCCGCACCTTCTGAGCCTTCCCGCTTTCCCGCGCACCGGCTGGGCCCACCTCATCGACCACCCGGATCCAGAGGTGCGGGCACTGGCCGCATCCGACCCCGCCCTGCGAGAGCCCCCGGTGCAGGACCCCGACGCGACGGTGTGCCGGGCAGCGGCGACCAACCCGAACCTGGCACCCGCCACTCTGGAAAGCCTCCTCGCAGACCCCCGCACCGCCGAGGGCGCTGCGGCCAACCTGGCCCTCTCCGCTTCCCGCCTGCACGCACTCCTCGACCGCTGTCTTCAGGGCATCGTCACCCGGCAGGGCGCCACCCACCCGTGACGGTGGCGATCGGCGACGGGCCGGCTCATCCCACCCACCGACCGTTCTCCTCGCACGGGGACGCCTACCTCTTCCCGGAGTTGAGACGCTGGGCTGCTGTGGAGCCGCGCGGGTCGAACGGCAGGACGCCTGTCGCGTCGAGAGCGGCGTGGACGGTGGCGATGGCTCGCGTCTCGTCGGGGCGGTGCTCGATGGACAGCGGCATGGCGCCCAGGCCGATGGCGCCGACGGTGGTGTGGGAGATGGTGCGGCTCTGCATGGTGGCTTTCGTCCTCAGTCTGTGGGAGCGGGGGAGAGGGCGAGAGTCTCGGCGACGGCGCCGGGCAGCCAGTCGGTGGTGCGGGAGAAGGAGAAGCCCAGCGCCTTCGCGCGGGTGTTGCTCATGGCGTAGTGACGGTCGAAGGAGAACGGGGAGACTTCCTCGCCCGCGCGGACGGTCCGGCGGACCGCCTCCCGGCCGGCCTGCGCGGCGACGGTGTCGGTGAGGTCGTGGACGGTGAGCGGGCCGTCGGAGCAGGCGTTGACGGGGCCGGTGAAATCGGCTGCGCTCGCCCACATCAGCAGGTCCGCCAGCTCCTCGTAGTGGATGAAGACCGTGGGCAGCGCCGTCGCGTGCACGGCGATCTCTTCGCCCCGGATGATGCGTTCGGCATAGTGCGCCAGCCGGCCGGTGAACTCCTGCGCGCCGCCGCCGAGTACATGGGCGCTGCGCACGGTGGCGAAGGCGAAGCTGCCGGCGTGGGTGAAGACGGCCTCGGCCTGCCGCTTGCCCTCGGCGTAGTGCGCCTCCAGGTAGGCGTCGTCGTGCCAGGGCAGGTCCATGGCCACCTGCCAAATGCTCGGGTCCACGCTCTCCTCCGTGACGGGCGTCCCCGGGGGCACGGTCGGCAGGGCGGCGGTTGCGGGGTCGTAGACCTCGATCGTGGAGGTCATGACGTAGCGCCGGGTGCGGCCGGCGAAGGCGCGGGTGGCGACAGCGGCTTGTACGGGGGTGTAGCAGACCTGGTCCACCACGACGTCGAAGGTGCGGCCGTCGAGCGCGGCCGTCAGCGCGGCCTCGTCGTTGCGGTCGACGACGAGGTGCTCGACGCCGGCAGGTGCCGGGGCGGAGCCGCGGTTGATCACCGTGACCTGGTGCCCCGCGGCCTGCAGGCGTTCGACCAGGAGCTTTCCGAAGTACCGGCTTCCGCCGATGACGCAGATCCTTTGCATGCGCCCAGCCTGGATCCCTATCGTCATCAGCAGAAGCCCCGACTTGCTGGATACGCATTAAGGAAAACTGTTGATCGATGTGCAACGGCTCCGCGTCCTGCGGGCGGTAGCGGAGCACGGCAGCTTCAACCAGGCGGCCGCCGCTCTCCGGCTCACGCCCTCGGCCGTCTCCCAGCAGGTGGCCGCCCTGGAACGCGGCCTCGGTGCGCAGGTCGTGGCGCGCAGCACGCGAGGCGTCACCCTCACCCAGGCGGGCCGCATCATGGTCGGCGCCGCCGAATCCGTCGCGGCGGAACTGGAGTACGCACAGCAGCAGGTCGCCGAGCTCCGCACCGGCCGCACACAACTCACCGTCGCCACGTTCACCAGCGGCGGCAGACTCCTGCTGCCCGCCGCTCTCCCCCACCTCACTGCGGCCCACCCCCGCACCGTGGTCCACGTCAGGGAAGGCGAACCCGAGGACACGCTTCCCCTCGTCCGTCAAGGCGCCGTGGACGTCGCCCTCGCCTACCACTTCGACGGCCCGCTCCCCGTCGGTCCTGGCCCCAGTTCCAGCCTGGAGTGGACGCCGCTCCTGGAAGACCCCCTGCACGTCGTCCTGCCGCAGGGACACCGACTCGCCGACCAGGACGCGCTCGACCTCACCGATCTGGCAGCCGAACCGTGGGTGCTCGGCTGCCTGAAGACCGAGGCCTACCTGCGCCGCTTCGCCGAACACGCCGGCTTCGACCCGGAAATCCGCGGCACCACCACCGACTACTTCTTCGCCCGCTCCCTCGTCGCCGCAGGCATGGGAATCTCCCTGATCCCCGCCATCGCACTCACCCCCGACATCCCGGGTCTGAAGAGCGTTCCGATCAAGTCGCCGGGCCCGATCCGGCACATCGGCGTCGCCACGATCAGCAGCCGTGACCGGCCCCATGTCACGACGCTCGTTCGCACTCTTCGCGAGCAGGCGACGCAGCACGAAGGACACCGATCCGTCCTGGGCCCGCATAAGACCGACGAGGCGGCACACTCGCGGTCCGTCGACTGAGAGCGCAGCGTGGGGGAGGTGGTAGCCGTCGGTGTGCCTCCTTCGAGAGAGCACGGATGCGCAGCGCCGACAACTGTCGTGAGCTCCAAGAGACGTAGTCGTACGCCCACTCACTCCGCCGGAAGCAGCGGCAGCCTACGTCCGCCGACTGGGGCGGAACACCCGGAAGTATCGGCGAGGGCGAGGCTCTTCCTCCGTCTTCTGCGGTTCTGCGGCGTCCGGTTCGGATCGAGCGGTATCTGCAGGCTGGGCGGGCTTGGCGGTTGCGGACAGGTGGGAATGGCCCAGGCTGTGAATGCTGGAAGCCTGTATGACATCTCCCTTGAAGTGGCCGTTCGCGATGTTGCGTACGGGCGGCTGCTCGCCCGCCATGTGTACGTCGTCGGTTTGGGACGGTGCCTCATTGGCCGGTACCGGGGGCACACTGCCGCTACTGATGGTGCCTGTCTGGACGAGGTCACCGTCGATGGTGCCGTTGAACTCGTTGTGTACAGACGGCTGTTCGCTCATGTTCGGGAATGTACGGTCTGGCTTTGAGTGATCACCATGGTCAGCTAACGGCTGCGTGCACGACAAGCAGGTGACCATGAGACAGGCTGTCGGAATGAGATCACGAACTGGTGGCATGTGGTGGGGAACGACCGTCGAAGCGCCGGACCCTCGCAGCCTGGCGAACTTCTACGCCGACCTCCTCGGCTGGCACATCGGCCACGAAGAGCCTGGAACGACGGTCCTCGCCGCCTCCCCGCAGGGACCGTTCTTCGTGTTCCAGCAGGCGGACGGGTACCGGGCTCCGGTGTGGCCGCCGGTCACCGGCGAGCAACGCCCGATGATGCACTTCGACTTTCAGGTCGGCGATCTGGAATCGGCGGTGGCCGAGGCGGTCGCCCTGGGCGCCGTCGTCGCGGCGCACCAGCCGCAGGAGAACGTCCGGGTGCTGTTCGACCCCGCCGACCACCCCTTCTGCCTGTGCTACGACGAAGGGTGATCAGGTGGGCGTGATCCGGATCGGAGCCGGGCATCGCACGCACCGTCGGGGCCAGGTCCTGAGGCCCCTATCTCCTTCGTCAAGCAATCGTGATGATGACGGGCATGACGGATGAGGGTCAGGGCTTGGATCGTGAGAGCCGCCAGGACTGGACGCAGCTGCACTTCGCCGCGGATGAGCAGGATGCCGCAGCTGTCGGCTCTCTCCTGGCGGCGGGTGTGGAGGTGGACGCACCCGATGGGCAGGGCAATACGCCGCTGTGGCTCGCCGTGTTCACGTATCGAGGTGATGGCGCGGTGTTGTCGCGGCTGGTCAAGGCCGGTGCCGATCCGGACAGGGACAACCTTCATGGTGTGAGCCCCCGGCGTCTTGCCGGCTGGCGGATTGGTTCAGATGTCGCGATGCATCTCGGGGAGCCTCCTTCCTCGTAGTGCAATTTCTGAAGGTCAGGCCGCCTTGGTGGGATGGGGTTCGTAGAAGGTTCCGTCGCGGAGGATCGCGAAGAGGACGGCGGGCTCATTCCTCCACCACGCGGCCCTGAACCCGCCCGGCCGCCTTCAGAACGATGTGGCCGGGCGGTACTTGGCGTGCCGTCCCGCTACGAGGTCACCGGCGGATCCGTGCGGGCGTCGTAAGAGCTGCGGGCATCATCGATCCGGGCGAGGTGCGCGACGCTCCATTCGAGCAGGGGCGCGGTGGCCTTGCGCAGAGTGAGGCCCATCTCGGTGAGCTCATAACTGACGTGCGGCGGCATGACGTTGTGGACCGTGCGGGTCAGGATCCCGTCGCGCTCCAGGCTGCGCAGCGTCACGGTGAGCATGCGCTGACTGATTCCGTCGATGGCCCTTTTGAGCTCGGTGAAACGGCGCGGTCTGTCCCGGAGATTGCGCACGACCAGCAGCGACCACTTGTCTCCGACGATGTCGAGCACCACTCGGGTCCGGCACGCGTCGCTGGGCGGCTCTGACGATCGTGAGTCGCTCTGTGTCGCGCCCATGGTTACCTCCAGAGAACCGGGTCACAGAAATGTGCCTTATTGCCTGCGGCGCGTCGTGTGCCCCAGCATGTTTTTGGTACTCAAACAGTACCGAGGCACGAAAGGTAACCGCTAGAGCCGCAGGTCAGCGGCGTGCGCGTGGTCGTGTCTTGCTGCTCCTGCGAAGGAAGATCGATGTCCACATTTCTGCTGGTACACGGTGCTTGGCACCACGGACGGTGCTGGGAGCGGGTGGTGCCGCTACTGGAGGCCGCCGGACACCGGGTGTTCGCGCCCTCCCTGACCGGCTTCGGTGACAAGGCGCACCTGCTCGGCCCAGAGGTGGGTCTCGATACGCACGTCGACGACGTGGTGGGGCTCATCACCGAGGAGAACCTCAGCGACGTCGTACTCGTCGGTCACAGCTACGCAGGGCTGGTGATCTCCTCCGCGGCCAACCGGATTCCGGAACGCATCGCGCACCTGGTCTACCTCGACGCGATGGTCCCGGAGGACGGTGAGTCCGCCGTCGATGTCCAACCCGTGACACGGCAACTGATCGAGCTCGCCGAGAAGTCGGAGAGCGGCTGGCGCGTGCCGCCGATGCCCGAACAGCCCGCGCCCCTCGGCCTGTTCGGCGTCACCGACCCGAACGACGTCGCCTGGCTGCGCGGGATGCTCTCGGACCAGCCGGTGCGCTGTCTGCAACAGTCGGTGCGACTGGACAACCCAGCCGTCGACGCGATCCCGCGTACCCATATTCACAATGTCGGCGCCACGCCGACGGGCATCACCCGTCGCCCCATTCCTCCGATCCAGCCCAACGGCACTGCCGCCCAGGTCTGGGAGCTGCCGACCGGCCACGACTGCATGATCACCATGCCGGACGAACTCAGCGGGCTGCTCCTCAAACTCTCTTAGTCAGACCGGCAGTTGAGGGCACGGTCTTGGTGCACGGAGAGGTCGCCGCTCACGCCAGGGGCGCGGCGACCTCTCCGCTTCGGCTCCAGCGGGCCTACTCGGTTCCGGCGGCCGACTCAGGCAGCTTCGGGGCGCAGCAGAGGGGTGCGGCATGATGAGTTCCGTGGACTTCGAGCCGTACCGGGGTGAGCTGGTGGCGTTCTGCTACCGGATGCTGGGTTCCTTCCACGAGGCCGAGGATCTCGTGCAGGAGACCATGCTGCGCGCCTGGAAGGCTCGTGACCGGTACGACCCGGCGCGCGCGTCGGTGCGGACCTGGCTGTACCGGATCGCGACCAACGCATGCCTGACCGCTCTGGAAGGCCGCGCGCGGCGTCCGCTGCCCTCCGGGTTGGGGGCGCCGAGCGACGACCCCGGCGCGCCGCTGCTGCCGGCGCTCGACGTGCCCTGGCTGGAGCCGTTTCCTGACGCGCGGTTCGACGTGGAGAAGCGGGCCGATCTGCGGCTGGCCTGGGTGGCGGCGGTGCAGGTTCTGCCGGCCCGGCAGCGGGCGGTGCTGGTACTGCGCGAGGTGCTGGCGTTCTCCGCCGCAGAGGTCGCCGAGCAACTGGGCACCACGGTCGCGGCGGTCAACAGCACGCTGCAGCGCGCCCGTTCAGCCCTGTCCGGCGTGGGCGATGCCGCGGCGGTCGCCGAGCCCGACGATCCCGAAGTACGCGCCGTCATCCAGCAGTACGTGCAGGCTTTCGAAGCGGCGGACGTACCCGCTCTGGTGCGACTGCTGGCGGACGGGGCTGTGCTGGAGATGCCGCCGGTTTCGTTGTGGTTCCGTGGCAGTGGGCATTACGGCCGGTTCATGGACCGGGTGTTCGGGATGCGTGGCACGGGGTGGTGCGTGCAGGTGCTGACGGCCAACGGGCAGCCCGCGCTGGCCGCGTACGCACCGGAGCCCGGCGGCGGCCACCGGCTGCACTCCCTGCAGCTATTCACCGTCACCGGCGGGCGCATCACGCACAACGTCGTGTTCGCCGATCCGTGCGTCCTCGACGCCTTCGAGCTGCCCCAGAAGATTTCCGTAGAAGATTCCGTGGACGATTTCCGCAGCGGGCGATGAGTCCTGGCGATGCCGCCGGTACGTACCGGTGAGCATCCGACCGAAGGGAACCTCATCGTGAGCGTCATCGTCATCGAGTTCATCACCGTGGACGGGATCGTGTCCGACCCGGACGGGTCCGCCGGCACACCGCTGGGCGGCTGGGCCTTCAGGCACGGCCCGGACACGGTCGCCGGCGACAAGTTCCGCCTCGGATCGACCCTGGACGACGGGGTGCTGCTGCTGGGACGCACGACCTGGCAACTGTTCTCACGGCTGTGGCCGGGCCGCGACGATCCGTTCGCCGCGCGGATGAACGCCGCGCAGAAGGTGGTCGCCTCCCGCACGCTGACCCCTGCCGACACCATGGCGTGGGCGAACTCCCAGCTCATCGACGGCGACGTGGTCGACGCCGTCAAGCACGAGCGGCGCGACGTGATCGTCACCGGGAGCCTGGGCGTCGTGGGTCAACTGCAGGCGGCGGACCTGGTCGACGAGTACCGGCTGCTGACCTTCCCCTCCGTCCTGGGCACCGGCCGGCGGCTCTTCCCGGCCGATGGCCCCCGAGCCGAGCTGACTTGCCTGGGTGCTGAGCAGGTCGGCTCCGCCGTCCTCACCCGCTACCAGAGGGCTGCCCGCTGACTCAGGTGTGGCGCCCCGGTGCCCTGCTCGAAGTGAGCGCGCGCGGTGGCTCGCTTCGCGCAGGGCACCGGGGCGGACATGCTCAGTTGCAGAGGTGACCCCAGCCCATGTCGGGGCGCCAGGTCTTGGTGCTCGCGGTCCCGCCCTTCTTCTTCCAGGTGAACTTCGCCTGGACGTGGAAGCTGTTCTTCGGCCACCTGCACGGGTTGACCGACGCGGTGCCTGCCAGGTCCTCGGTGCTGTGCCACCCGTCGTCGTCCTTGGCGGACTTCACTGTCACCGTCTCGGTTCCGTTGAAGCGCAGGAGCTTCACGTCGTTGACCTTGACCGTGTAGTCGCCGCCACCGGCGACGTCGGTGATCTTCGCCCGCGCCCGGTACGTGTCGGCCTCGTCGTCCCACCACACCGTCGCGCAGCGCTTGACCTGCTTGCCGTAGCACTCCCAGGCGCTGTCCGCGGACGCCATGGACGGCGTGAACACGATCGAGGCGCCCGCGGCTGCGAGGGTGAGCGCACCAGCCGTACCGATCCGGCCGAGTTGCTTGAGCGTCATGAGATTCCCTTCTGATGCCCGCGGCCGGTTGGTCGGCCGTCGGGTCGCCAGGGTTGGCGACGGGAACGCTAGCCGGGGGATCCGGGGTGAACCGTGAGGCGTGCGGGGCTGTTGCGCCGCCGTGACAACGTTCGGATTCGGCTGTCATCGAGGGAGAGCTCAGGCTGCTGCCTCAGGTGCCGGACGGTTCTGCTTCGTGCCTTGCCGCGCGGCGAGCAACGCCCAGGCGGCCAGAGGGATTTGCAGGGGCAGGCGGCCGTAGGCGATCGCCTTGAGCGGGGTGGAACGGTTCCGCCAGTCATAGGCCATCTGCACGTTGGCGGGGAAGACCGCGGCGATCAGCGCCGCGGCGGCCAGTCCGCCCGCCCTGCGGGTCCGCGGGCTGGCGAGGGCGGCCGCCACGACGAGCTCCGCGGCACCGCTGGCGTAGGTGTACGCCCGGGCCGGCCCCGGCAGCCCTCGGGGGACGATGGCGTCGAACGGGGCCGGAGCGAGGAAGTGCAGCGCCCCCATCCCGCCCATCACGCGGGCAAGTGAGCGAGCGGGATCGAGCGACACAGAACTCTCCTGGGGGTCGGTCTGGACGGACCCGGTCAGCCTACTTACTCGCCGGTAAGGGTGGGAAGGGGCGCAGATCACCACCTGTGCGCCCAGACGCGGGATCCGATTCAAGCTGCAGCCAGAGTCTTCGCGGCGCCCCGCAATGGCCGGAACTGTCTGTGACCAGGAGGGCGGGTCAGGTGACAATACGGTCCGACCAAACGTGTTGTGTGACATAGTCGCTTCGGGGCTGTGACCTGGTTCCGGAAGCTCAATCAGCAGGAGGAGTGCGCATGTCCGTCGAGTGGGGGCCGGTACGACAGTCCCGCACACACGAACTGGTGCTGGAGAGCATTGAGAAGCGGGTGGTGGCCGGTGACCTCAAGGCCGGCGACCGGCTGCCGCCGGAGCGTGAGCTCGCACCGGTGCTCGGCGTCAGCCGCTCCGCCCTGCGGGAGGCGTTGCGCGTCCTGGAGACGATCGGCGTACTGGTTGCCCAGGCGGGCCGCGGCCCCGACGCCGGGGCCCGCATCGTGCGGCACCCGGACGACGCCCTCGGCCGGCTGCTGCGCCTGCACGTGGCGCTGGGGAGCTACAACCTCCAGGACGTCCTCGAGTCTCGGGTCATGCTGGAGCGGCAGAATTTTCAGGGAGCGTCCGAGAACGCCGCGCAGGAGGACCTCGATGAGGCTGAGCGGATCCTGCGCCTCATGCGGGCGCCCGAAGTCGGGGCGGCGGAGTTCAGCGATCTGGACACCCAGTTCCATGTCCTGATCGCACGGACCTCGGGCAACCAGCTCGTCTCCACCCTCACCTCCGCCGTGCGCGAATCGGTGCGGCCGATGATCCTCGAGGCGCTGGAAGCCGCCGAGGACTGGCCGGCCGCTGCCGCTGCGCTGAACGACGAACACGCGGAACTGCTGCGCCTGGTGCGAGCCGGCGAGGGGGAGCGAGCGGCTGATCTGGCGGAGAAGCACATCCGCGGTTTTCACGGCAGGCTGGTTGTCGACGAGGCCTGATCCGGGCCGATGCCTGCGCGTATCAAGTGTGAGTGGAGACAGGTGGTCGAGCCGCGAGCGGTACCCGGGGCGTAAGCGGTCGATGGGACGAGCGGACCCGGCCGACTGTACGGCCGGGTCTCACTCATCGGTGCCGGGGCGGATCGTCCAGCACCGATTCGTCGTGTCGCTGGAGTTAGGGCAGCATCCAGGAGAGCGCCGGTGTCGACTGCAGCCAGACCAGGACGCCGAGCACGGCCAGCATGACCACGCTGTAGCCGACGACCTTGCCGAGCAGGATGCGCTCCGAGCCCGGCTGTCCCACGGCAGTCGCGGCGATCGTCAGGTTCTGCGGGCTGACCAGCTTGCCGACCACACCGCCCGAGGAGTTCGCGGCGACGAGGAGCGTCGGGTCGATGCCTGCGGCCTTGCCCGCGCTCTGCTGGAGCGTGGCGAACAGGGCGTTCGCTGAGGTGTCCGAGCCGGTGACTGCGGTACCGAGCCACCCCAGGGCGGGGGAGAACAGGGCGAAGATCGAGCCGACGGCGGCGAGCCAGGTGCCGATCGCGACGGTCTGGCCGGACTGGTTCATCACGTAGGCGAGTGCCATCACCGTGGCGACCGTGGCGATGGCGCCCCGCATGTTCTTCACGGTGCGGCCCGCGGCCAGCAGGCCCGTGCGCCCGGACATCGGGAACCGGTCCCGGTCGCCCGCCAGGGAGTAGACGAGGATGACCAGCAGGCCGGTGATGATGAGCAGTGTGCCGGGATTGCCGAGGACGTCCAGCTTGTAGACGGAGCTGGTGGAGGGCGTGCCGTCACCGGTCAGCAGCTTGCCGTCCAGTCCGGGCCAGCCGAACTGGATGGCGGCCTTGCCGAGGAGCGAGGGCATGTCGACGCCCACGGTCAGCTTGGCGACTCCGAAGATCACGATGACCAGGAGGTACGGCAGCGTGGCCAGTGTCACGCGGCGTGCGGTCAGCGGTTCGGGCTCGACCTGGGAACGCTGGTCGTCAGGGGTCTTGGGGGTCCATACGCGCAGCATCAGCACCGCGGTCGCGAAAGCGGCCAGCGACGAGACGACATCGGTGAGTTCGTACGCGAAGTACGAGGAGCACAGGAACTGGACGACGCCGAACACGGCTCCGGTGACCAGGGCGATGGGCCACAGCTGGCGGAAGCCGCGCACGCCGTCGACGAGGAAGAGCAGCAGCATCGGGACGAAGAGGGCCAGGATCGGTGTCTGCCTGCCGACCACGGCGGCGATGTCCTCGGGGGCGATGCCCGTGAGGCCGCCGGCGGTGGTGAGCGGGATGGCCATGGCGCCGAAGGCGACCGGTGCGGTGTTGGCGACCAGGACGGACACGGCCGCCTTCTGCCAGGGCAGCCCGATGGCCATCAGCATGGAAGCGGTGATCGCGACGGGGGCGCCGAAGCCGGCGAGCGCTTCGAGCAGACCGCCGAAGCAGAAGGCGATGAGGATCGCCTGGATGCGCAGGTCCCCTCGGCCGACCGCGCTGAAGGACCGGCGCAGGTCCTCGAACCGGTTGCTGACGACGGTGAGTTCGTAGAACCAGATCGCGGCCACGACGATCAGCATGATCGGGAACAGGCCGTTGAATATGCCCTGGGTGGCGGACAGGAAGCTCAGCCCCGCGGGCATGCCGTAGCCGAGGGTGGCGACGAGCAGCGCGGTGACCAGGGAGCCGAGCGCCGACTGGAAGGCCGATCGCTTGGCCACCATGAGGAGCAGGAAGAACACGGCCAGCGGGACCAGGCCCAGCAGGGCGGTCCCGGTGAGGCTGCCCCCGACGGCATGGACGTCAGGGGTGTAGGCCGCGAGTACGGCCGGTAGCGCGGTAGTCACGTACGTGCTCCTTTTTGAGCTGAGCGACTCCTGCGACCCCCGCGTGCCTGGCCCTGTGCCGGGAAGCGCGGTGTCCGTCTGTGCCGAAGACCCCCGCGGATCGTCCCGGATCATCACGGTCTGGCACACGGCGTGGCGCACGTCGCTGCGAACGGGCATCAGTAGGTCATCAATGAAGTCCCATGTCAATAAGGTCGGACCGAACTGTTCTCTGTTTGAGTTCTGGCCCGTCAGTAGTATGGTCCGACCGTACTTTTTCGTTTGCTGAGAGGTGCCCATGCGCGTCGGACTCTTCGCCACCTGCCTCGGGGACACGATGTATCCCGACGCCGTCAAGGCCACTGCGGTGCTGATCACCCGCCTCGGCCACGAGGTGGTCTTCCCGCCCGGACAGACCTGTTGCGGTCAGATGCACGTCAACACCGGCTACCAGCGCGAGCCCGTTCCCCTCGTACGGAACTTCGCCGAGCAGTTCGGTGATCCGTCGATCGAAGCGGTGGTGATGCCGTCCGGCTCGTGCGCGGGATCGGTCCGCCACCAGCACCCGCTCGTGGCCGAGCGTTATGGAGACGCCGCACTGCGCGACGCCGTCACCGGCATCAAGGCCAAGACCTACGAGCTGTCCGAGCTCCTCGTCGACGTGCTCGGCCTGACCGACGTCGGCGCGTACTTCCCCCATCGGGTCACGTACCACCCGACCTGCCACTCGCTGCGCATGCTGCGGGTGGGCGAGAAGCCGCTGCGCCTGCTGCGCGCCGTGGACTCCATCGACCTGGTCGAGCTGCCCGAGGCCGATGCCTGCTGCGGGTTCGGCGGCACCTTCGCGGTGAAGAACGCGGACACCTCCAGCGCCATGCTCCACGACAAGGTGGACAACGTCCTCGCCACCGAGGCGGACGTCTGCACCGCCGGCGATTCCTCCTGCCTGATGCACATCGGCGGCGGACTGTCCCGCATCAAGGCAGGCACCCGCACCCTGCACCTGGCACAGATCCTCGCCTCCACCCGCACCTCCCCGTACGCACCCCCGAAGACGGAGGCCACCGCCCGATGAGCAGCACCTTCCTCGGCATGCCCGCCGCGCCGCCGCGTGCCCCGTACGGGGCGGGCAACCTGCGCGGTGAGCAGAAGTTCCCGAAGGCCGCCCGGGGCGAGCTGCGCAACGGGCAACTGCGCGGCAACCTCCACAAGGCCACGCACTCCATCCGCGAAAAGCGGCTCTCGGTCACCGCCGAACTGCCCGACTGGGAACAGCTGCGGGACGCCGGATCGGCCATCAAGACAGCGACCATGAACCGGCTGCCCGAACTGCTGGAGCAGCTGGAGCGCAAGGTCACCGAGCACGGTGGCACCGTGCACTGGGCGCGCGACGGAGTCGAGGCCAACGAGATCGTCACCCGCCTGGTCAAGGAGACCGGCAGCGACGAGGTCATCAAGGTCAAATCGATGGCCACCCAGGAGATCGGCCTCAACGAGCACCTGGAGACCCAGGGCGTCACCGCGTACGAGACCGACCTCGCCGAGCTGATCGTCCAGCTCGCCGACGACAAGCCCTCCCACATCCTCGTCCCCGCCATCCACCGCAACCGCGACGAGATCCGGGACATCTTCCGCGCCTCCATCCCCGGCGCCGATCCCGACCTCGGCTCGGACCCGGCCCAGCTGGCCGCCGCGGCCCGGGCGTACCTGCGCGAGAAGTTCATGACGGTGCCCGTCGCCGTCTCCGGCGCCAACTTCGGCATCGCCGAGACCGGCACCCTGTCGGTCGTCGAGTCCGAAGGCAACGGCCGGATGTGCCTGACCCTGCCGAAGACGCTGATCACCGTCATGGGCATCGAGAAGGTCCTGCCCCGCTATCGGGACCTGGAGGTCTTCCTCCAGCTGCTGCCGCGGTCCTCCACCGGCGAGCGGATGAACCCCTACACCTCCCTGTGGACCGGCGTCACCCCTGGCGACGGGCCCCAGGAGTTCCACCTGGTGCTGCTCGACAACGGGCGGACCGCCGCGCTCGCCGACCGGATCGGACGCGAGGCCCTGAACTGCATCCGCTGCTCGGCCTGCCTCAACGTCTGCCCGGTGTACGAACGGACCGGAGGCCACTCCTACGGCTCCACCTACCCCGGCCCCATCGGCGCCGTACTCACCCCGCAGCTCGCCGGAATGCACGCCACCAAGGACGATCCGAACAGCTCGCTTCCGTACGCCTCCAGCCTGTGCGGAGCCTGCTTCGACGCCTGCCCGGTGAAGATCGACATCCCGTCACTCCTGGTCGAGCTGCGCCACCAGCACACCGAGCAGGCGGGGGCCAGTGCCGAGAAGCTGGCGATGAAGGCCGCGGCCGCGGTCATGAGCCGGCCCGGACTGTTCACCGCCGCGCAGAAGGCGGCCGGCGTCGGCGGCCGGGTGGTGGCAGGCCGCGACCGCAAGATCTCGCGCCTGCCCGCACCCTTCGACGGCTGGACCGACAGCCGGGACATCCCGGCCCCTCCCCAGCAGAGCTTCCGCTCGTGGCTGGCCTCGGGAGAGGGCGAGGCCACGCTGCAGGCGGCCGCGGAGGAGGGCGCCCGGCTCAGGGACGACCCACGCCACGAGGCGGCCACCGACATCCACGAGGAGGGAAACCGATGACCACGACCGCACGCGAGACGGTGCTCGGGCGGGTGCGGGACGCCCTGACCCTGGCAGGTCCGGCCGACGCGGAGGTGGCCGTGCCGCGCGCCTACCGCACCGGCCGCACCCTGCCCGACCCGGAACGCCTCGACCTCTTCGTGGACCGCCTGGTCGACTACAAGGCGAGGGTGCACACTTGCACCGCCCAGGACACCTCCCGGGTGATTGCCGAGGTCCTCCGCGAGCACGGAGCCCGCCGGATCGGTGTGCCCGCCGGCCACGACCCGGCATGGATCGCCGAGTACGACGGCGAGACCTTCCAGGACACCGCGGCCTTCCCCGCGCCCGAACTCACCGACCTGGACGCCGTGGTGACCGGGTCGGCGGTCAGCTGCGCGGAGACCGGCACGATCTTCCTGGACGGATCCCCCGACCAGGGCCGACGTGCGCTGTCGCTCGTCCCCGACGTGCATGTCTGTGTCGTGGACCTGTCGTCGGTGGTGGTCGGCGTGCCGGAAGCCGTGGCACGCCTGGTCCCGGAGCGCCCGACGACGATGATCAGCGGTCCGTCGGCGACCTCCGACATCGAACTGGAACGTGTCGAGGGCGTGCACGGCCCGCGCACCCTGGAAGTGGTGATCCGTACCGACGCCTGAACCACCGGCCTGCGCGACGACGACGTTCAGGCGCGGTAGACCTGCTCCAGAAGAGTCACTCGGCCCTTGGCATCGAAGGTCAGGTTGTAGCCGAGGCCTTCCCGCTCGGGGCTGCTGATCGTCTTGAGTCGGCTGACGAGTTGGGTCTGTGGGTAGTCGGCGGGCTGCTTCTCGTCGCCGAGCGGGGCGCACAGGATGGTGCGGGCGTTCGGGGTGAGTGCGACCGTGATGTAGGGGCCGGTGCCGGGTTCGACGGTCCAGGTGTCGAACTGCTCGTTCACTTTCTTCTCTGCCGGGCGGACGGACACGTAGGTGCGTCCGCCCGCCGTCCATGCGTCCTTGACCTGGACGAACTGCTGGGTGCCCGCCCAGCGCGGATCGTCCACGGGAGCCGAGGCCGAGGCGGAGGACGTTCTCCTGGCAGCGGGCGCACTCTTCGAGGCGGCCGGCGCGGGCGTGGACGCGGCAGCCGGCGAGGCCTTCGGGGCTTCAGCCGAGGCAGACGCCGACACATCGGAAGAACCTGCCATGTCCTCCCTGGCAGTGGCCTTTTGGGAGGAGCCGGACGGCCTGGAGGAGGACTCGGTCGGCGAACCGCAGCCCGTCAGGACGGTGAGCGCGGCGACGGCGAGCGCGGCCGCGGGTACGACAGCGGCGCGGCGGAAGGTGGCGGAGACGAACACGGTGAAGATCCCCCATCGGTCAGGTTGTCGACGTAACACCACCTGTACGCGCCACCCGGCACCCGGGTTGCACCCTCTGGAAGAAATTCTTTCCCCTCCGCCACGGTCCTCGGCAACCGTGCCTCGTCATCGCTCGCGGTCAGGCGCGGTAGACCTGTTCGAGGAGGGTCACTCGGCCTTGGGTGTCGAAGGTGAGGTTGTAGCCGAGGCCCTCGCGCTCGGGGCTGCTGATGGTCTTGAGTCGGCTGACGAGTTGGGTCTGTGGGTAGTCGGCGGGCTGCTTCTTGTCGCCGAGCGGGGCGCACAGGATGGTGCGGGCGTTCGGGGTGAGGGAGACCGTGGTGTAGGGGCCGGTGCCGGGTTCGACGGTCCAGGTGTCGAACTGCTCGTTCACTTTCTTCTCTGCCGGGCGGACGGACACGTAGGTGCGTCCGCCCGCCGTCCATGCGTCCTTGACCTGGACGAACTGCTGGGTGCCCGCCCAGCGCGGGTCGCCCGCCGGAGCCGAGGTCGAAGCGGAGGACGGGGTCGACGGCGACTCTCTCGAAGTCTGCGACGCAGTCGCGGACTTCGAGGTCGCGGCGGACGGTGACACCCCGGCGGACCCGGTCCTGCTCTCTTCCGGGGTGACGGCGGAACGCGACGCCTCCGGAGCCGACGTCGTGACCGCTGGCACCGGCCCCGGCCTCGTCGCCACCTCCTTCGGCTCGCCGGTCGTCCCGGTCAGCCCGAGACCGCCCAGCACCACCCCCGCAGCCAGCAGAACGCCTCCCGCCGCGACGGCGGTTCGCCGCCGACGCGTCCGCTGCTCCCCGCGCGCCCGCACGGCGGCCGCCGGCAGCGGCGTCACCAGCCGGCCACCCGCCTCCGCCAGCTCGGACAGCTGCTCCTGCAGCATCGTCTCGTCAGCCATGGTGCGCCCCCGCCGGTCGCGAACTCCGCGGATCCAGCTCCGTATCCTCCAACAGCCGCGCCAGCGCCGCCCGCCCGCGGCTGAGTCGCGCCTTCACCGTGCCCTCCGGACTCCCGGTCTCTGCAGCAACCTGCTCCACGCTCAGATCACACAGGTGATGCAGGACGATCGCCCGCCGCTGGGCCTCCGGTATCTGGCGCAGCGCGTTCACCAGCGCCACATGGTGCGGCTCCGGCGGCGGCACCGGCGCGGGAGGCCCCTGCCGACGCGCCGACAGCAGTGCCGTCCGCACCCGCCGCCACCGGCTCACCGCCAGCCGTGACGCCACCGTCCGTACCCATGCCTCCGGCGCGTTGTCGCGGTCCAGACGCCGACGGCGTTCCCACGCCCGCGCGAACGCCTCCTGCACCACGTCCTGTGCCTCCGCCAGATCACCCGTCATCGCGTACAGCTGACCGACCAGCCGCCCGACACTCGCCGCGTAGAACTCGTCGAACTCCTGCTCGTTCATTCCGACGCCCGGCCGGTCAGCCGACGCTCGAACGTCGCGGGTGATCTCGGGCGCGGTTCCGCTGGATCCGGCAGCGGCGTGCGGGCCGACAACCTCCCGGAGGAGCGCGGTCAGCCTCCACCGCTCGGACAACACCAGCCTCCGCCAGGCCCGTTGGAACCACGGCCGTTCCAGCCGCACGGTGCCACCCCGATCAAGGGACATCAGCTGCTTCGAACCGGAAGGTGCTCTATACAACGAAAGCGCTGTCATTCCTTCATTTCCCCGGGGCGAGTTGCGCGCGAAGATGAGAGGCAGTGGGCCAACTGCCGTGCGAATCATGCCGGATGCACGCCGACGGAGTCACCGCGCACGTCGAGAAACTTGTCGTCCGTCACCGCGACCGAGCAGGGGATCGTCAGCGATGCGAGGCGCGGTCCTCAATGACCAGGCCCGAGAAGAGTTCCCGTTACCATCCGTGCCATGGACGCGATCAAGGTGGACCTCGCCGTCATCGGCTTCGGCAAGGGCGGCAAGACGCTCGTCGGAGCACTGGCCCAGGCGGGCAAGCGTGTCGTACTGATCGAGCAGTCCGACCAGATGTACGGCGGCACCTGCATCAACATCGGCTGTGTTCCGACCAAGGCGCTGGTCTTCCAGACCGAGCACCCCGACCGTCGCGTCGACCAAGCGACCTGGTTCAAACAGGCCGTCACCAAGAAGACGACTCTGGTGGAGGCGATGCGGGCAAAGAACTTCCAGCTCTTCGACTCACCGGAGACGTCGACCGTCATCACCGGCAAGGCCCGTTTCGCCGACGACCACACCCTGATCGTGACTGCCGGCGGGGACGAACTCACCGTCGAGGCCGCCACGATCGTGATCAACACCGGCGCGGTGCCGTTGGTACCGCCGATCCCTGGCCTGGCCGACTCGAAGCACGTCGTGACGAGCACCGGGATGCTGGCGTTGACCGAGCAGCCCCGCGAGCTGGTCGTCCTCGGTGGCGGGTACGTCGGAGTGGAGTTCGCCTCGATGCACGCCGCTTTCGGTACCAAGGTCACGGTGATCCAGCGGGGCACCCAGCTGCTGCCCGCCGAGGACCCGGACGTCGCTGCCCAGGTGCAGGACCTTCTGACCGCGGCTGGTGTCACCGTACTCACCGACACGACCGTCGAATCGGTCGTCGATGACGGCGACCGGGCGGTGGTGACCTGCCGCACGGCTGACGGGGCGGCCCAGACGGTGGACGGTGACGTCGTACTTGCCGCGCTGGGCCGGCGCCCGATGACCGACGGGCTGGGCCTGGCGGAGGTCGGCATCGAGGTCGGGCAGCGTGGCGAGGTCGTCGTCGACGAATACCTGCGCACGTCGCTGCCGCATGTGTACGCCGTCGGTGACGTCAACGGTGGACCCCAGTTCACCTACATCTCGCTGGACGACTTCCGGGTCGTGCTAGACCAGCTCACCGGCACCGGCAAGCGCTCGACCGCAGATCGCGCCTTCGTGCCGCACGTTGTGTTCACGACCCCGCCGCTCGCGCGGGTCGGGATGACCGAGGCGCAGGCCCGCGCCACCGGTCGGCCGCTGAAGATCGCGGTGCGCAAGGTCGCGGACATGGCCATCGTGCCGCGCGCCAAGATCGTCGGCGACGCGCGTGGTGTGATGAAGGCGATCGCCGACGCGCAGACCGACGAGGTGCTGGGGGTGACGATGCTTGCCCACGACGCCCACGAGACGGTGAACACGCTCGCGGTAGCCCTCCGTCTCGGCGCAACCGCGAGTGCGCTGCGCGACGGCATCTACACCCACCCGTCGATGACCGAGGCGTTCAACGACCTCTTCGCCAACCTGGCCTGACAGAGCCGTGCCTGATCCTCCGGTCGCCGTACGGCGCGGCGCGGTGTGCTGCTGACTGCTGTCACGGCCGATGATATTGCGCCGAGTTGATGACGTTTCGCATGCACGGTACACGTCAAATGCTAGCCTCCACCCCTTATCCGCAAAGGGGAGGCGCCGAGTGAAGCGGCTACTGAGTTTCGCGTCCGTACTGGCACTGTTGACCGGAATCGCCATTGCCTCGACAACGTCCGCCTACGCCGCCACGGACAGGAGCGGGGCGGAACGGTTGAACATCCCGAACAGCAGTGCATGCAGGGCAGGCCGCACCGTCATGCAAGGAATGGTCGCGGGGCCGGGCGGCCAGCTCTACATCGTCTTCACGAAGGCGGGTGGCGCGGAGCCGGTCCTGTCCAGATGGTTGCGCGACGGCTCGACCTGGGACGGTGCCAGCTGGACCTGTGCCGGGGCGCCGACCTCCATCCCCGCACTCGGACACGGCAACGACCTCGCCTACCACTCCAACTATCAGGGTCAAGGTCCTGCCCTGATCGCCACCCAAGGAAGCCAGTCGGCCTACCCGAGCGCCGATGTGACGATCATTCACCTGGACTCGTCGGGATCTATCGGCGCAAGCCAGGTGGTCCATCTGCCCATCGGCAACATCAGCGGCCTCTGCTACAGCGCGACGGCGGCCGACGGAGCGGGCAAATATGCTGCCCGCCGCGCGGGCAACCTGTGGACCCATCCCGGTGCCGGTTCGCTGACGAGCGGATGGACTCTGGTGAAGAGCAACCTGACGAGTCACGACAATCGTTCCGACCAAGGCATCGACTGCTCCGAGAACTACATCTGGAACACCAAGTCCATCAACACGTCAACGCCCGAGACCGGATGGAACTGGGTGTACCAGTACAACTGGTCCGGAGGTGACGTGGAGAGCGACATCGGAATTCCGGGGAACAGCCTGGCCGACGAGATCGAAGACATTACCCACGTCGGGAGCGACTTCTTCGTCGGCGTCAACCGAAACGGCGGGAGCGCCGACCTCGTGAAGGTCTTCATCGAGTGAAGCCTTACCCGTGACACCGGCTTGGGTGCCCAGGCTGAAGCAGGAGAGGGGCTCCTGCCTGTGCACGGCGCGTCGTGGAGCGTGCCGTGCACACGGCGGTTTCGGTCGCGGCTGGATCAGGTCTGCGGGCGCTGATCGGGCGCAGCTGGTTCGTCGGTGTGGTGCCGCAGCAGGCGGGTGACGGTGGGCGCGATGGCGGCCAGGGTCAAGACGTGGTCGACCTTTCCGGTGCCGATGGCTGCCTTGGGCATGCCATGGAACTCAGCGGTCTCGGGGTCCTGCACGATGACAGTGCCGTCGTGATCCTTGACCGCCTCCACACCCCGGGCGCCGTCGCTGTCCGCGCCGGTGAGGACGCAGGCGATGATCCCCGACCCGTAGGCCCTTGCCGCCGACTCGAAAAGCGGATCGGCTGCGGGGCGGGCGTAGTTGACCCGATCCTCATGGGTCAGAAACAGGGTTCCGTCGTCCCGCACGCACAGGTGATGGTCGGGTGGAGCGACATAGACCGTCCCGGCCTGTGGTGATTCGTTGTCCTGCGCCAGCTTCACGGTGAGGGACGTAGCTGGCTGAAGGATGCTCACGATGCGGGTCTCGCGGGTGCGGTTGAGGTGCTGGGCCACCAGCACCGGCACTGGCAGGTCGCCGCGCAACCCACCCAGCAGCGTGCCGAGACCTTGGATGCCGCCGGCGGAGGAAGCGATGAGTACCGCTGACCAGTGGCCGTGACGGCCTTGAGGGCTGTGCTGCACCTGCGCAGGCTATCGCGGCAGGCCGGCCGGAGCGGATATGGCCTCCGCCCGGGCGCGGCTGCTGTGCGGCCATTGGTCTGTATGGGCCGGTTGGAGCGGGAGCCACCGGAGCCACGCAGCGTCCAGCCTGCGATCACGAACCGGTTCTGCCCCTCACCTCGACCGCGGGCCCGAGGTTCGGTGCCGCGCTCCTGGCCAGCTCTCCGGCGTGGGCCACGTCAGCGCGGTCCGCCACGACGATGGTCACCGCGGAGCCGGACACGGCGTCCCGTCGCAGGGTCGCGCGGGTGACGGAATGCTGAGCGAGGACCGCCTCGTACGCGGCGATCGCCTCGGCAGGGAAGGCATCGTGGAAGTCGGTCTCCACGAAAAGCCCCGGCCCGGTGACCTTCAAGGACGTCACACCGGTGAGTGACCGGTGCCGACCGCCCTCGGTGAGCATGTCCTTGAACACCGTCAGCGCTCCGGCGGCATCGACCGCGGTGGCCTCGATCCGCCAGCGGACGGTTGCTTCTTTCCACGGCGCATCATGGATGTCGGCGCTCTTCACCTTCTCGTCGGCCGTCAACGACCGCCAGAGCGCGAGGACTTCGCCCGTCCGCCCCTCGTCAGCGGCGACGGTGAAGGTGATGTCGTGCGCCGTGATCCGGCCGGTGACCTTGTCGTGACGGACGACGTACTTCCGCAGCTCACCCGCCAACTGCGCCAGACGATCGGCTGAGGTGCCCTCGTCGACCGTCAGGGTGCCGATGGACGATCCGAGGAACGGCAGGGTGTTGTTCTTGGTGGTGTGGATCTCTGCCACGTCCGGAGTGCCGGTCCAGCTCGTCTCGAAATCCGCGGCGAGCGCCGAGCCCTTGTCGACAGCACATCGGGTCCTCGCGGTCCGGGCCACAGCCCGTAGGGTGCCCGTCACGGACCATCGCACGGGGATTCCTTTCGGTGCCGTCTTCTTGAAGAGCGACCAGCTGTTCTGTCTCAAGCCATGCCCGCTGCTGTCGCGACCGGCGACAGCTTATGGCTCCTGGCGTCAGCGGCGGGCGAGTTCGGCTTCCTGCCCGTTCGGTCCCGGCACGGGGCGTGGCGGCCGAGGATGCTCGGGGAGGCCGACGGCAGGCGCCAAGTCGTTGCGGCCGGGGGCAGCCCTCGTGTCGGGAGGAGAGGTGGGGGGCGCAGGCGTTCCGCTTCAGCGCTCGGTGTGGACGAACTAGAGTTCCTGGTGGGCACCTTGGGGCTACGTGGCTGCTGAGTGGAGTCCGGGGCCGGATCCAGGGGGCGTCGGACGTCACCGCGCATTCCGTCGACCGGGCGTCACCGAGTCCACCCCCGGCAGAACCACCGATGGGAAGCAGGGCGCATGACCGTCAGTCTCACCATGTACGACACTTTGCTGCTGGGCAGCATCTCCCCAACTACCGGGCTCCCGGTGCCGCCTCTGTATCCCGTCCACATCGCGGGTGCCGGGGTGGAGCGCCGCGTCCTCGCGCAGGTGGAGCGCGAACTCCCACCGGGCGGCATTCCCGCGTACCGCGGCGCCCGCAAGAAGGGGGCCCGTTCGTTCCTCCTGTGGGCCGACGAGGGGCGTGCGCAGCCCCTGGCCCGTCTGGTCACGCAGTCCGTCGAAGGGCGCCAGGTGACCTATCAGGTGCTCGACGCGCACGGACAGATCATCGGCACCATTGCGCGGCGGAAGGCGTTCAGGGGCGGCGGGTTGCGGGTCCGCTGGACGGTGTCGCAGGCCGGTGGGCCGGATGCGGTGGGATACAAGGGACGGCTGTTCTGGTGGGCCTTCTGCTGGCTGTTGACTCCGCTGCTTCCGTTCGCCCTCGTCGCCGCCGTGCTGGGTTCCGGAGACCTTCCGCGGGCGCCACGGCGTGTGAGGTGGCGTGCGGACGGCGGGCTCGTCATGGAGGACAAGCCGTCGGCGAAGGCGGTACTGCTTCACCTTCCAGGCCTTGATCCCCGGGTCGGAGCCGCGCTGGTGGCGTTGCTGGCGTCCTACAAGGGTTGGTATCGAACGGCATGGGACGACCAGAGGGAATAGGTGCGGTTCTGCCGGCTGGTCCAGTGTCAGGGGCGACCTCCCCCTTTCGCGGCGCGGCTGCCTGATGGCGTACGAGGTCGACCATGCCTCGAGCCGAGGTGGGAAGAGTCTTTCCGGCTTGTCCTTCACGACCGTCACTGTGAGGGAACCAGCGAGCCGAGTCGTGTCGATCGGATGAGGGCCGGCAGGCGGGCAATTGCGGTCTGCGAACGGCCCGGGATTGTTGACGACGGTCGACAGGCGTCCGAGTTCGAGCAACTCCAGGCGGAGTTGGCCGACCGGTGCGTTCCTTGATGACATGAGCCATCAAGAGGAATCGTTTCTTCGTGGAGGCCGAACCTCCGCCGTCGTCACTGAACCCAGGGCAGAACCCGAAGAGAATCCACCGGTCCCATCCGGTGTCGAGCCGTCCGGGACGCCCATATATGACGCCCTCATCGCTCAGTGGCGTGTAGCGCGCAAGCAGATTCCGCGTGCATCGCCTTCCGATCGTTCCAGTGCTGCGCCGTAGCCAGCGACGGCCGGTCACCCGCGGCTCGAACGAGTAATCGCAGCGGTCGCCGGCGAAACCTCGGAGGGGAGTGGGCGTTGAGTCCGGCGGAGCGACGAGCGCGTGCGGCGCCGAATGCGAGTTGATGAGGTGGGCCACTTCGTGGGAGAGAGCAGTGACAGGACCCGACGCGGAGCGGACGAGGTCCGGAAGGCGTGAACGTCGAACAACGATGCCGAGCACCGCACTCGCCGCCATCAGGCCGAATCGCCTGCTGCGGCATGAAGGAAGGCAGTGTCCGAGCCCGTGCGGGGGAGTTCTCCGGCACGTGCACGCCCGCAGCGGTCCAACCTCGGATCCACTCCCAGGCGGGGTCCCGCAGGATGCTGCTGCGCGCTCTGGACATGAGTTTCCTGCCGATCCCGTCCGTCGAGGCAACCTCGGCGCAGCCGGATGGGACACCGGCAGGGGCCGACGGATCGGCGGTGCTCACGCCGGCGGCAGCATTCGATGCCCTGTACGTCTTCGCCGCACCCGGACTGATACGGGAGACATACGTACTGACCGGGGCACGTCCCTTGGCCTTCGAGTCGGTCGAGTACGCGTTCCGGCATGCGTGGGAGCGATGGCCCGAGGTCGCCCGTGACGTGGACCCGGTGGGCTGGGTGCGCGCGCAGGCCCATGACTACGCGCTCTCGCCCTGGCATCGCATCCGGCGCGTGTTCTCCGGGCGTCCCGCGATGCCTGACGGTGTCCCGTGGGCGCCGGTTCTTGAACTCCCGCCCTGGCAGCGGCGGGTGGTGGTGCTGTGTGACGGGCTGGGGATGAGCGTCTCCGAAGCGGCTGCCGAGATGGAGGCCAGCACGGGGGCCACGCGGGGCAGACTGGCACGCGCGCATGCCGCTCTGGCCGAGTGCGGCACCGGCTGTTCAGTGGATGAGGTGCGGCGGTCCGTCGCGGACTGCGTCGAGGACACATCGGCCAGCACCGTGGTCCATCCGGAGTCTGTCCGGGAGTGCAGTGAGCGGCGCGTGCGCACGATGGTCCGGACCGTGTACCTGGTGGTCGCTCTGCTGGCGGCTCTTGTCGCGTTCTGCATCCTGTCCACGCCCTGACGGGGCTGCGGTTCTGGCCTCGGCCGGGGCGGTCAGTCGGTCACGAGGGGCATCCTCAACATCTTTTTTTGACATGCCCACTTCCAATCAACGCGCGTAGCTGCCACAGTTCCTTCGACCGAAACCCGCCAAGCATGGAGCCCCCACCATGAGACGTGTACGTGCGACGTCCCTTGCGAGTTCATTCCTCATTGCGCTGACCATCGCCTTCACCGGTGCGGGCCAGGCGCAGGCCGCCGCCACCTCGTACGTCGCCCTCGGCGACTCCTACTCCTCCGGGGTGGGGGCCGGGAGCTACCAGAGCGGGAGTGGCGACTGCAAGCGCAGCAATCTCGCCTACCCGCAGCTGTGGGCCAACGCCAACTCCCCCTCCTCCTTCTCGTTCGTGGCCTGTTCCGGGGCCACCACCAGCACGGTGCGCAGCAGCCAGCTCGGCCCGCTCACGAGTGCCACCCAGCTGGTGTCAGTGACCGCAGGCGGGAACGACGTCGGGTTCGCGGACGTCATGCAGACCTGCATCCTGGGTACTTCGGCGACGTGCCTCGACCGGGTCGCGACGGCGCGTTCCTACATGAGCAGCACGTTGCCGGCGAGGCTCGACGCGCTGTACGCAGACATCGCGAGCCGGGCGCCCAGCGCCCGTGTCGTGGTCATCGGGTACCCGAAGTTCTACGACGTGGAGGCGATCTGCGCAGGCCTCTCGGACACCAAGCGCACCGCCATCAATCAAGCCGCCGACCAGCTGAACTCGGTCATCTCGCAGCGTGCGGCGGCCAGGGGGTTCCGCTTCGGTGATGTCCGGCCCCCGTTCACGGGACACGAGATCTGCTCCGGCGACTCGTGGCTTCACAGCCTGGACATCTCCATCGGCGAGTCCTACCACCCGAAGGCGGCCGGTCAGTCGGGGGGTTACCTGCCCGTCCTGAACGCCAACGACTGATCCTTCGCACCGCACGCCGTGTCCCCTGTGCTCCGACTCGGTGCAGGGGACGTGGTGCTTCAGGGCGCGGGCGGCCGGCCGGACGGGCTGGGTGAGGAAGCGAACTGGGGCGTGGGGCTTGCCTGTCGGGGGTGGTGCCGGAGGCGAGGGATGCGGCCGTTCCCGCGGTGGCTTCACCACGAAGGTCCACCTGAGCGCGGATGATCGCTAGTGTCCGGTCGTTCGGAGCCACTGCAACGTTGCGACGATCTCTGCGCCGAGGCCCTCGCACAACACGAGCAACTCGCGACCGGCGTCGCAGTCGAAAGGTCCTTCATGGGGGAGCGAACGGAGGGCGTCGTGGCAGGCCGACTCGATGACAGAGTTCCGAGTGGCCAGATAGCCCTGCCCGCTGCCCTTGTCCGCCCGATCGGCAAGGTACTGGCGGTGGGACTGCTCCCGAGGGTGGGAACAGAGGGAGCCTTCGACGAGGCCGTCGAGGTGGTTCGCCAGGCCGGATGTGGTTTCGACCACGCGCTCGATCTCGACCGAGCGAGGGTTGTCGAGCCACCCGCCGAAGGTCAGCAGGCTGTCGATGGTCTCCAACTGGACGAGCTCGACCGTGTCCGGATCTACTTCGGACGCGAACAGTTGGGCCGTGCGCAGCTCTGCGACGGCCTGCAGATATGACCGATCCACCGCTTCACCGGGAGCCTCTGCTGCCAGGCGGAACAACGACTCCAGTACGGATGCGTCGATCCCCCACGCTTCGTCCAACTCGAACGCGAGCAGCGGCGCACGCCATGGCCACAGGGCCAATGCAGCGGACAGACGCCGCTGGTCAGAGGACAAGCTCGCCCACCGCTCGTTCCGCACGCCCTGCGTCTGCCCTTTCGATCCGCCTTCGCTGCCTACCCGCTTGCTCATCCGGCAGTGTAAGTGCCGCCGACGGATTGCCTGTTCGGCAGGTCAGCGCCCAGTGATCAGGGCTGCTTGGGACCGCGGTGGGGGAGGGGCCGGCTGTAGACGACGTTCGTGGTCGTGCTGCCGAATCCGGCCAGCTCGTCCACGAGGGTCTCCAGGTGCTCCATGGAGGTCGCAGCCACTTTGAGGGTGTAGCAGTCGTCGCCGGTGGTGCGCAGGCACTCCAGGATCTCGCGGCGTTCGGCGAGCATGTCGTGCAGTGGCTGGTGGCGGTTGCCGGGGTACTTGAGGCGGACGATGGCAAGTACCGGGTAGCCGACCTTGGCCAGGTCCACGGTCGCGTGGTAGCCGGTGATGACGCCCAGCGACTCCAGGTTCCGCACCCGCTCGGTGGTGGCCGACGGGCTCAGGCTGACGCGCGACCCAGCTCGCTGAGGGAGATCCGGGCCTCTTGCTGGAGCTGCTCGATGATCGCCCAGTCGATGTGATCGAGGTTCACGGCCATGGCCCGAGGCTACCGGGAGATTCACTGGAGGTAGCGGGAACTACCGGGAAGATGTTGTTCCCCGAGGCGCGATCACCGCCATAGCCTCATGACATGCAACTTGGCGTCAACGTACCGAACTTCGGGCCCGGCACCGACCCGGGCGTGCTGCGCGAGTGGGCGCGGGTCGTGGCGGGGAACGGGTTCGATCTGCTGATGGTGTCAGACCACGTGGCCGTCACCCCGGATGTGGCGCAACGGTATCCGGAGCCGTTCTACGACCCGTTCACCACGCTGTCCTGGCTGGCCGGGATCACGGGTGGCGAACTGCGCCTGGGCACGACCGTGTTGGTGCTGCCGTACCGTCATCCCCTGCTGGTGGCACGGATGGCGAGCAGCCTGCAACGGCTCAGTGGCGGGCGGTTCGTGCTCGGCGTGGGGGTCGGGTGGGCGCGACAGGAGTTCGACGCGCTCGGGGTGCCCTTCGAAGCGCGGGGCCGGCTGACCGACCAGTACCTGGGGGAGATGCGTCAGGCGTGGAGCGCGGAGGACCGAGCCGCGCCCGCGGTGTGGGTCGGCGGGCACAGTGCGGCGGCGATCCGGCGGGCGGTCAGGTTCGGAGACGCCTGGCATCCGCTGCGGCTTTCGGTGCCGCGGATGCGGTCGGTTCTCGCCGACCATGCGCTGCCGGGGTTCGCGCCGCGGATCGCGCTGCGGCTGACCGACGCTCCGGTCGAGGATGCCGAACGGCCGGCCGGTGTCGGCGACGTGCAGCAGATTGTGGGTGACCTGGTCGAGCTCCGCGGACTCGGTGCCCGGACGGTGGTTCTCGACCCCTACCACGGGGACCCAGCTGAGACCCTCCGGCCCGAGACCGCGTGGCGGGCGCTCACCACGGTTGCCGAGCAGTGGAGGAATGCCTCGTGATCACCCCTGCAGACGAGACGCTGCTGCGGCAGGCCATCGGTATCGCGGCGCACGCGGTGGAACTGGGCGACGCGCCGTACGGCTCGCTGCTGGCCGGGCCGGACGGGGCGATCCTCGCCGAGGCGCACAACACGGTCCGGCGGGACAACGACATCACGGCCCATCCCGAGTTGAAGCTGGCCCGGTGGGCCGCCCGGGAACTGGATGCGGACACGGCTGCCCGCACCACCATGTACACGAGCTGCCAGCCGTGCGGCATGTGCGGCGGCGGCATCATCCGCTCCGGCATCGGCCGGGTCGTGTACGCGCTCTCCACCGAGCAACTCGTCGAACTCAACCCGGAGTCGGGCCACTGGCCGTCCCTGACCCAGGACGGTCCGGCCCTGCTCGATGAGGCGCGCGCACCGATCAACGCCTACTACGGGCCAAGTCCGTCGGCCGGCACCTGAACCGCAGGCCTTCTCATACGCGTACCGCCAGTGCCTGGAACGTGCATTGACGGGAGATCAGCGGATCGTCCGGGTGCTCCTGCTTGACCACGGCGGCGACGCAGCAGCCTTCGGGTGGGGTTGGACGGTCGTGGCGGTAGGCGCGCTGGGGACGTCGGTGAGCGGGGCGGTGGTGCCGTACGGGCTGGGGCCGGTGCTACGGGTGCTGCTCAGGGTGGCCTGCGGGCTGGCCGGGGGCACCGCGTTCAGCCTGCTGATGGACGTGACGCGTCCCGCTGGCCGGTGAGTGGCGACGCAGAGTGAGCGGCGTGCCCCGCCTGCTGAGGCTGTCGTGGGCGTGGTCGTGGGCGTGGGCGTGGGCGTGGTCGAGGGCGCGGCTCGCGGTGGCCTGTCTCGATTCAAGATTGCATAGTCTGCATTTTTGCGTAGTATGCAAAGTGTGGATGAGAAGGTTGCTGCTGAGGACAGTTGGCGAGAGCGCAAGAAGCGGGCCACCCGCGCTGCCCTCGTAGAAGCGGCGGTGCGGCTGGCCGCGGAGCACGGGGTGGAGCACGTCACCGTCGACGCGATCAGCGAGGCGGCCGGCGTTTCCGCGCGCACGTTCTTCAACTACTTCGACTCCCGCGACGAGGTCTTCGTCATGGTGGGTGCGGAGTCCAGTGCCCGGGTCCGGCGAGCCGTCCTCGACGCGCCGGGTGACCACACGCCGCTTGAGGCGTTGCGTGACGCCATGGCGGTGGAGCTGCAGGAGATCGAGCAGCAGCAGGAGTTGTGGCGGTTGCACGCCGAGGTGTTGCGCAAGTCGCCGGAGCTTCTGGCGCGCAGCCTCGGTGCGCACATGTCGGAAGAGATCGGGTTGGCGGAAGCGGTCGCTGAGCGGATCGGGGCCGGGTCGCCCCTGTTCTCATCGGATCAGGAATCGGCTTCAGCGACCGGGACCGAGGCCGAGACGGAGCAGCGGCGCAGGGCGCTCGGGCTGTACCCGCGTCTGGTGGCCGCCGTCGGCGTCACGGCCGTCCGGGTCGCCGTCGAGCACTGGTGTGTGCGCCAGGACGAGATCGCCTTCACGGACGTGTTCCGGGAGACGTTCGAGCACCTGGCGGCCGGGCTGCCCACTCCACAGGTGCCGGCCTGATCCGGCCGAGACCTCCCCGCTTCCTTCTCCATCCCTCACGGGTGCACCCCTCGCAGGGGTGAGGTGTGCCCTTTCTTGCCGAACTTCGAAAGAGACGACGTGACGACAACAACGGTGCCGCAAGAGGCGCCACCGACATCCATGTCCAACCGGCAGATACTCCAGGCCATGTCCGGGCTGATGGCGGGCATGTTCGTCGCCATCCTCGCGGGGACCGTGGTCTCCAACGCGCTGCCGCGCATCATCGCCGACCTGGGCGCCAGCCAGTCCTCGTACACCTGGGTCGTCACCGCCGAACTGCTGGCGATGACGGCGACCGTCCCGCTGTGGGGCAAGCTCTCCGACCTCTACAACCAGAAGCTGCTGCTCCAGCTGTCACTGGGCATGTTCGTCGTCGGCTCGCTGCTGGCGGGCTTCTCCCACGACGTCGGACTGCTGATCTTCAGCCGGGTCGCCCAGGGCATCGGCGCGGGTGGCCTGACCGCCCTGGCGCAGGTCGTGATGGCGGCCATCATCCCGCCGCGCCGACTGGGCAAGTACGCGGGCATCTTCGGCGCCGTGTTCGCCGTCGGCACCGTGGCCGGGCCGCTCATCGGCGGCGTTCTCGTCGACACGTCGTGGCTCGGCTGGCGCTGGTGCTTCTTCATCGGCGTGCCGTTCGCGCTGCTCGCGATCGTTCTGCTGCAGCGCACCCTGAAGCTGCCCACCGTCCGCCGCGAGGCGAAGATCGACTTCCTGGGCGCGTTCCTCATCGTCGCCGGTGTCTGCGCGCTGCTGATCTGGGTGTCCCTTGCGGGCAACCAGTTCGACTGGGCCTCCTGGCAGACCGCCGCCCTGACCGGCGGGGGAGCGGTGCTCCTCGTGGCCGCCGTGGTGGTCGAGACGCGGGTGCCCGAGCCGATCATCCCGCTGGGAATCTTCCGCAACCCCACGGTGTCGCTGACCACCCTCGCCAGCCTGCTGGTCGGTGTCGCCATGTTCGGCGGAACCGTCTTCCTCTCCCAGTACTTCCAGGTCTCCCTCGGCAAGTCCCCGACGATCGCCGGCCTGATGAGCCTGCCCATGATCCTGGGTCTGCTGGTCTCCTCCACCATCGCGGGACAGATCATCAGCGCCACCGGACGCTGGAAGGTCTACCTCATCGTCGGCGCCGTGTTCATGGCTGTGGGCCTCGGACTGCTCTCCACGATCGGAGCGGACACGCACTTCGGGCTGCTCAGTGTCTACATGGCGGTGATGGGCATCGGCGTCGGCATGCTGATGCAGAACCTGGTTCTCGCCGCGCAGAACGACGTGCCCGCCGCCGAACTCGGCGCCGCCACCTCCGTGTTGTCCTTCTTCCGGAGCATGGGCGGCACCATCGGCACCAGCGTGCTGGGCGCCATCCTCGCCAACCGCGTGGCCAGTGAGATGACCAAGGGGCTGCAGGAGGCGGGTGTACCGGCCGGTGCCGCCCAGGGTGGCGGACACGGCGTGCCTGACATGACGACCCTGCCCGCGCCGATGCGGGAGATCGTGGAGCACGCCTACGGAGTCGCCACCGGTGACCTGTTCCTGGTGGCCACCCCGTTCGCGGTGCTGGCGCTGATCGCGGTGCTGTTCATCAAGGAGAAGCCGCTGAAAAACACCAGCGGCATGGAGCGCCTGGCGGAGGAGGCCGACACCGTCGCAGGACCCAAATCCGCTGCGGTCGGCTGATCCTTACGGCGTACCAGTCGTCTTCTCGGGAGGGGTACCGGTTCGCCGGAACCCCTCCCGAGCTCGTGGACGGTCCGGACGGCTCAGCTCACGTCGCAGCTCCGATGGTGCGCCGGCGCCGGCCCGCCGCAGTGGATCCGCCCGCAGCGGTGCGAGGGCCGGTGGGCGCCTTCGAAGAGGAGGTGGCCGCCTTGGAGTTCGATGCCCGCGGTCCGGACGCGAGTCCGCTCTTTCGCCATCATGCGCGCGGACTCTGGTGTCGTCGAAGGCCACGTCAAAAGGATCAAGGTTCTGAAGCGTCAGATGTTCGGCCGAGCCGGCTTCGACCTCCTGCGTAAGCGAGTTCTGCCAGCGTGACGACCTAGACAGGGTCGTCGTACACATCGATCTCGGAAGGCACGCGAGCGAGCAATGGATCGAGGTGCCCCTCCATGGCGGCAAGCCACTTGTCGAGGTCTTCTCCGGAGTCGTGGAAGAACCAGGAGTTGAAGCTTTCCAGGGCGTCCAGGGCGGGTTCGCACTCGTAGCGGAGTTCGCAGTGAATCTGTACGTAGTGGTCGTGCTCACCGCCGTCGTCGCTGATGTCGAACTGTCGCGTGAGGTCCACTGTGAACATCGGACGCCCGCTGAAGGCGTACGTGCCGTACTGGAGGAGCAAGCCGTCTGAGTCGGGGGTGGGCGCGGTGGCAAAGCGCCGCCAGGCGAAGCGGATGAATGCCCGCCATGCAGCCCGCGTAGTCAACTCGGCCTTCGCCGCTCGCTCGACCTCCAGCTCGGCATGCAGGACATCGAGGGCTTCCTCCATCCGCGGTCTGCCGTGCATGTCAGCTCTCCTCGATTCGTGAATCAGCACCCTAACCTCGTAGGTCCGAATCAAATCCAGTCCTGACCAGCAAGGCGGCCGGCTCCCGGCCCGCAACGCTCAGTCGCTTCTGCATTGATGGCCGATACCCGCACAGTCGCTTCGTAGAGCCGAGTCTGTGAGTGGGCCCGAGTCGGTGGTGGAGCCCGGTGCAGCCGACTGAGTCGGCACCCGTTCAGTGACGGTCGTCGGGGCGGGATCAGGTCAGGCCCTCGCGGAAGGCGATGGCCGCGGCCTCCGTGCGCGTCGCCGCGTCCAGCTTCGTCAGGATGTGGGAGACGTGCACACCTGCCGTGCTCGGCGAGATGTGCAGCCGGGCGGCGATCTGCCGGTTGCTCAGCCCCTCGGCGATCAACCGAAGCACCTCACGCTCGCGTTCCGTCAGACCGTCCTGTGCGGGCCGCGGCCGCAGGAGCTGGGTGATCTGCCGGGCCAGGGGAGCGGCGCGCAGCTCCTCGGCCAGGCTGGCGGCTTCTCTGAGGTGGGCCGTCGCGCCGGGGCGGTCGCCCGCGGTCAGGACGGTGCGCGCGCTGTGGAACAGGCAGAGTGCCAGTTCGTACGGCTGGCGCAGCTGCCGCCAGGTGGTCACCGCGTGGTCCCAGCCGTCGTCCTCGATCAGTGCCCGGAGCATGGTGTGCCAGGCCTGGTCGAGTTTCCCGTCCACGCCGAGTGCGGCGTCGGCCGCCGCGAGTTGGGCTTGTCGGTCCGCGACCCGCTGTCGCTGTCCCGCGTCGGCGCGGGGGGACAACCGAGCCCGCTGCACCAGGGCGCCGGCAATCAGGACAGGCCGCGCGTCGCTGCTGTAGATCTGGTGGAGTGCCGGGTCGGTGAGGGCTCGCTCCAGGAGCAGGTCGGCCCGCTCCGCGTCGCCCTGGGCGAGGGAGAGCAGGCAGAGCAGCTGATGGCGGGAGAACAGGCTGCCTGCGGCGGAGTGCTCGACGGCGGCCGCGGCCTCGGCTGCCGCGGGCAGGTCTCCGCGCAGCAGCGAGAGGTATCCGGCGAGGGTGCGCAGGCCGCGCTCCGACTGTGGTGGTGGGCCCGTCCGAAGGGTCTCCTCCAGGAGGGTGTTCGCCTCGTCCCACCGCCCGGCCAGGATCAGGCCGTGTCCCGCGTAGCGGGCGAGCTCGGCTCCACGGCTGCGGCCGAGGCCGTAGCGGCGGGCGAGGCGCATCCCCTCGTCGGCGACCTCGATGGCGCGATGGTGGCGGCCCGCCCTGGTGTGCAGCGTGGCCTCGTACATGGGCACGGTCATCAACAGGTCGTTGCTGTCGAGCCGTTCGGCGAGTGCGCGGGCCTCGGTCAGCATGCCGAGGTCACGGGTCATGGACCCGACGCCGAGCAGCCCGCGGATGGTGATCGTGGCGTCACCGGTGGCCCGGCCGATGGCGAGCGCCTCCTCGAACGACTCACGGGCCCGGTCCACCTCGGGCAGCAGGCCCATCGCCAGGACGCCGAGCAGCCGCCCCCGTTGTGCACTGCCGGGAGGCAGCAGCTTCAGGGCGTGTTCCCAGTCGGAGACACCGGTGGCGTTCAGCCGGTGGCGCAGCCTGCCACGGTGCTCCAGGAGGAGGGAGGCCCGCTCGGGTTCGCGTTTCTCGTCCAGCGCGGCAAGGCCGGCGTCGGCGTGGTCGATGCCGCGGGCGTAGTCACCGCTGAGCATGCACGCCTCGGCGGCTTCAGTCAGTACGTCGATGCGGTCGACGCCCGGTCCGGCGTCCGGATCCCACAGGTCGAGAACCATGCCGAGCAGGCGGACTTGCTCGGCGTAGGCGTACGACCTTCGGGCCTGGTCGGCTCCTCGGCGGGCGGCCGAGAGTGCGAGGGCGCGGTCCCCGGCGGCGAGGGCGTGGGCGGCCAGTTCTGCCGGGGCGTCGCCGGCGCGCAGGGCCTCGGCGTAGCGGCCGTGCAGGCGCGCACGTTCGCCGGGCAGCAGGTCCTCGTACACCGCGTCCCGGATCAGGGCGTGGCGGAAGGCATAGCCGTCGTCGACGGTGACCAGCAGGCTTCGGTCGACCAACTCGCGCAGCAGCACGTCCAGTTCAGTGCCGTCCTGCCCGGCCACCTCGGCCAGGAGGCGGTGGCAGACGCGTCCGCCCGCCGCTGCGGCGATGCGCAGTAGTTCGTGCGCCGGTCCCGGCAGCGAGCGCGGGCCGGCCAGGAGCAGATGGCGGGCGTCGTCCGGGGTCCGCTCGTCGGCGCGGGCGAGCGCCTCGACGAACAGCGGGTTGCCGTCGCTGCGGTCGTGGACGCGGCGTACGGCGGCCGGGCCGGGCTCGGTGCCGAGGATGGCGGCGAGCTGGCGTCCGACGTCCTGTTCGCCGAGGCGGTCGAGGCGCAGCCGAGTGGTGCGCGGCCGACGGACGAGCTCCGACAGCAGCGGTCCGGCTTCGGGTGGCCGGTAGGTGACCGTCAGGAGCACTCCGGGCCGGGTGAGGTTCCTGGCGAGGAAGCCGAGCAGTTCGCAGGTGGCGGCGTCCGCCCAGTGCAGGTCCTCGACCGTGACGACGAGCGGCCGGTCGGCGGAGACCCGCTCGATCAGCGTGAGGACCTCCTCGTACAGCCGGTGCTTGCCGCTCTCGGTGTCGTCGCCGGACTCGCCGAGTTCGGGGAACCAGCGGGCCAGTTGGCGGTAGGGGCCGGGCGTGACGCCTTCCACCCGGAGCAGCGTGCGCAGGACCGTCACGAACGGTGCGTACGGCAGGGCGTCGCGGCCCAGCTCCGCGCAGACGCCCGTGACCACCCGCACCTGCGGTCCCAGCGACCGTGTGAACTCGGCGAGCAGCCGCGACTTGCCGATCCCCGCCTCCCCGGCCACCAACGCCACCGCGGGACCGTGCTCGACGGCGGCGTCGAGGGCCGCTCCCAGTTGGTTCAACTCCTCGATCCGGCCCACGAACACAGGACTGACCACACGTCGCGTCACCACGGCACCAGCATATAAATAGGGAGATCGCTCGATGCGCCGCGGCTGTTTACCCGGCCAGGCTCGAAGCATGACAACGACCTTTCCCCTGCGGACCATCGCCGCCCACGAGATCGACGCCTGGGCCCGCATGGTCACCACGACCTACGGTCAGGACTGGCGGGAGGGTGGACTGCGCAACGCCGCCGTCTCACTCGAACCCGACCGCACGATCGCCGCCTACGACGGCGGGGAGATCATCGGCGGTACGTCGGTCTACGGACGCGTCCTGACCGTGCCCGGCGGGATCACGCCCGTCGCCGGCATCACGCTGGTCGCGGTCCTGCCGACCCACCGCCGCCGCGGCATCCTCACCGCGATGATGCGCAAGCAGCTCACCGACCTGCACGAATCGGGCGGCGAGCCGGTCGCCGCGCTCAACGCCGCCGAAGCGACGATCTACGGCCGCTTCGGATACGGCCTCGCCAGCCAGGTGGCCGAGATCCGGGGCGACAAGCGGTCCATGGCCCTGCGCCCCGGCACCGACCTCGGCGACGGGACGATCCGCCTGCTCGGCCGTGCGCAGGCCAGGCCGATGCTGGAGAAGGTCTACGAGACCGTACGCGGCACCGCCGTCGGATGGGTCGACCGGACCCAGAAGTACTGGGAGGCGCGGCTCGCCGACGACGAGCGCGCCCGCGACGGCGGCACGCAGCTGCGCTTCGCCGTCCACCTGGAGCCGGGGGGAGAGGCCACCGGCTACGCCCTGTACCGCTCCAAGCCGGGGCTCGCGCAGATCATCGAGGTCGCGGCCGCTTCCCGGCAGGCGTACGCCGCCCTGTGGCGCTTCCTCATCGACCTCGACGCCCACGCCTCTCTCGCCTACGACGGCGCCGTCGACGAACCGCTGCGGCATCTGCTGGCCGACCCGCGAGCGGCCCGCACCACCGTGACCGACAACCTCTGGGTCCGCCTGGTGGATGTGGACCGGGCACTGACGGCACGCCGCTACTCGGCGCCGCTGGACCTGGTCCTGGAGGTGCAGGACACCTTCTGCCCATGGAACGCCGGGCGCCGTCGGCTGTCGGCGGACGGCGACTCCGTCACGTACGAGCCCACCCGGGACCGGGCCGACCTGCGCGTGAGCGCCGCGGAACTGGGCGCGGCGTACATGGGCGGCACCACGTTGGCGGCGCTGGCCGAGGCGGGGCGCGTCGAGGAACTGCGGCCGGGCGCCGTGGCCGCGGCCTCGCTCGCCTTCCGCGGTGCACGCGAGCCCTTCCATCCGTCGGGGTGGGCCTTCCCCGCGTTCTGACGACGGCCCGCATGACGCGCACGGCCCGCACGAGCCGCACTGCCCCGCACGACCCGCACGACCCGCACGACAAAGGGAGAACACCTATGGACACCCACCGACTCGGCCGCACCGACGTCGAGATCACCCGACTGGTCTTCGGCGGCGGCCCGCTGGGCGGCCTGTTCGAACCGCTGGACGACGCCACCGCCGCCGAGGCGCTGGACACGGCCTGGGAGTCAGGCATCCGCGCCTACGACACCTCGCCGCACTACGGCATCGGCCACTCCGAGCGTCGTATCGGAGACCTGCTGCGCCGCAAGCCCCGCACCGAATTCACCTTGTCCACCAAGGTCGGCCGACTGCTCGTGCCCCAGGAGGCGCATGGCCGCACGGACGAGTCCTTCGCCGTTCCTGCCACCCACCGCCGGGTGTGGGACTTCACCCGCGACGGCATCCGCCGCAGCGTCGAGGACTCCCTCGCCCGTCTCGGCCTGGACCGGATCGACATCCTCTATCTGCACGACGCCGAACGGCACTTCGAGGAGGCGCTGCGCGACGGGTACCCCGCACTCGCCGAACTCCGTGCCGAGGGTGTGGTCGGGGCGATCGGCGCGGGCATGCACGACACCGACAAGCTCACCCGCCTGGTGCGGGAGGCGGATCCGGACGTGCTGATGCTCTCCGGTCGCCACACCCTGCTGGACCACAGCGCCCTGGACGGGCTGTTGCCGGCCTGCACCGAGCGTGGGGTGTCGGTGGTGGCCGCCTCCGTCTTCAACTCCGGCCTCCTGGCCACCGACCGGCCGGCCGTGGGAGCCCGCTACGACTACGGCCTCGCAACTCCCGCTCTGCAGGCGCGTGTTCACCGCATCGCCGACGTCTGCGAGGCACACGGAGTGACCGTCCCGCAGGCCGCCATGGCCTTCCCTCTGCTCCACCCCGCGGTCGCCGCCATCGCGGTCGGCATGCGTACCGCGCAGGAGGTACGTCGCAACGTCGCCGCGTTCGACGTGCCCGTCCCGCCGGAGCTGTGGACCGAACTGTGTGATGAGGGCCTGCTGGAGGAACACGCCCTGCAGGCCGCGACTGAATGACTCGCGGCCTGGTGGCCGGGGCTGGTTTCCCGTCGGCCGGTGCGTGAGCCCCAACTCGCTGATCTTGCCGAGTGCTCGACCGTGTGCGGTCCTCGTACCCGGGCCCCGTGCGGGGGTCGTCTATGCGAGCGTGCAGACGAGTCCGATGGTGATGAGCGTGCTCGCCAGGCTGATCATGATGTAGCGCAGGCGCAGCGCGGGGCCCTGCGGGGGCGGGGTGTCGAGGGGGCACTGGCACAGCGCCTCACACGGCGTGTGCGGCGGGCGGGGTGTGTCGATCCAGTACGCGTCGGCGAGCCGAGCGTACGCCGAGGGTGTTGCACCGTTGGGTCCCATGCTCTTGCCAACGCGATCGCCTTGGCGCGGGCCACGGCCGGTCAACGAGAACGTGCCCGATCCACGCATCCGGTCGGTATCGGTTCCGCGGAGGTTTGAGGGTGTTGGATCGTTCGCGGCGCTGCCCCTCCGAGGCCTCCTGATAGGCGGCTTCTGAGAATGAGGGCGAGGGAGGGCAGGAGCAGCACGGCGACAACTATCACGGCGGAGGCTCCTCCCGGCTGGCTGCGCCGGCCGGGTGCCCTGGCCCGGGGGAGTCACGAGGCTTGATGTGTGAAGACCCTGTGAGTATGGGGCCTGTTGCGCTGCTGTCGAGTGCGGGTTCCGGGGTTGTGCTTGTGGGTGGTGGTTTGGCTGGTGGTGTGGGGGATAGCCGCTGGGGTGCGGCCCTGGGGCGGTCGTATGCGGGCCGACCCCGTGGCTTGTCCTCGTGTGTCTGGTAGTTGGGGCTGCCCGGCACACAGCGGTGGCCCCGCTCCTCCTCGGGGGCGGGGCCACCGCCGGCTTTGGCGGGGAGTGGTGGCGGCAGCAGCCGATCGGATGAGCAACAGTTGGCTGTGGGGCCGGGTGTTACGGGCGGTAGGGCTGTCTGGCCCCTTGTCGGAACGGGTGTTGCGGTTCGAGGATGGAGATGCGGAGCCGTCTCTCGGGTCAGGAGGCGGTCCAGGGGCATCGCTTGGGCAGTCAGGCGGTAGGGCGCATCGCCATGCAGGAGAGGCGATGGCCGAGCTGCCGGCCGGGCTGCCTGGCTCTCGTGGAACGGTCGGCGCTTTCCCTCCTCCACCCGGAATCCAGCGGCGTTGGAAAAGGGGGCGCACCTGTTGGTTGAGGCCGACGGATTCTGCCTCCTCATGATGCGAGGGTAGTGGCGTTCCGGAATTCTTTCGGAAAGTTGGCACGTTTTCGCCGTGAATCCGGATTCGGCCGTTTACTTGGCGTCCGCGCTTCTCGGTTGGATATGGCCGGCCATCTGGTCAGCGCCTGGACTGCGGGCCGTGCCTCAGGCCGGGATTTCGCACGCTCCGACGCCGATGTGCAGCGGGCCTTCGCCCCCGCACCGCACGCCGGTGATCTGCCCGAGGACTCGTAGCGGACGCAGCGAGTTCGGCGGGCGTGTGGTACCTGGTACTGAACTTGGGCAGCGCGGTGGCTGTCGCCAGAATGGGCGCACCGAACAACAGGCTGGGCTGGTGGCGATCGCCAGGAGCAACAACCCGCCCAGCGTGCCGCCTCGATGGAGACGGCCGGCCGACACGTCGGTGAGTGTCGGAGAGTTCGATGGCCAGTCCATCGGCCGGGGCGGACGATGACGGCTCATCGTCCGCCGCGTACCCGGTCCGCCAGCCCGCCCGGTCCGAGCGGCCCCGTCTGAGCCTCGGGCGGACAACCGGTGCCGCGCTGGAAATGATGGCGTGCCAGGCGCGTGATGACCGGAGGCAGCAGCCCGCGTCCCGTCTGGGCGAGTCGTACCCACCGCGGGACGTAGACGGCCGTCTTCCGGTTCTCGATCGCGTCGGCGAGCCGGCAGGCCAGCGTCCGGGTCGCCCTTGCGCCTGGCGAGCGGCGGCAGCATGGAACGCACCGCGTGGAGAGCGGGGGCGGTGTCAGAGGCGCGAATCATGTCCGTGTCCACCCAGTTCAGGTAGGCGACGCCGACCGCTGTGCCACGGTGGGCGGTTTCGGCCCGCAGCGCGTGCGCGAAGGCTTCCGCGCCGGACTTGGAGGCACAGTAGGCGCTCATCATCGGGACCGCGCCGATGGCCGCGAGTGACGCGATCTGGAGGTAGTAGCCGCGGGTGTCCAGCAGGTCCGGCAGAAAGGTGTGGGCTGTCAGCGCGCTGCCGACCAGATTCACTTCGATGACCCTTTGCCACTCCGGTGGGTCGACCGTGCTGTAGAGGCCTGCCTGCGCGATTCCCGCGTTGGCCACGACGACGGACGGGCGCCCCAGGGAGGAACGAACTGACCGGGCGGCCGCCTGCAAGGCTTCGGCGTCGGTGACGTCCACCTCCAACGCCAGCGAAGCGGTGGGGAGTTCGGCCGCCACTTCGATCAAAGAGGCCCGCTCATGCCCCAGGAGAGCGACGCGAACGCCGCGGCCTGCGAGTTCCCGTGCCAGGGCGGCGCCCACGCCGCGTGCGGCTCCGGTCACCACGGCGGTACGGCCGTCGAGCACGCTGCGGCTCATGGCGTCCACCTCCTCGTGCACGGCTTGTCCCGCTCGGAGTGCGACAAGTCACCCGTGCTTGTGGCCCCGGCGGTCCCGCCGGGCGAGCACACGCTGGACCGCGGCGAGGGCGGTCGGTGCGGTGCGGTGGAGGGCGGCGTGTGCCGCGTTGGCCCCGGGCGCGCCGTGGACACCTCCGCCAGGATGTGCGCCGGCCGACGCGAGGAAGAGGCCGGGCACGGGTGTCTCCGCACGGCCGGTTCCCGGGGTCGGCCGAAAGACGAGCTGCTGGTGCAGGGCGGAGGTACCGCCGTTGATGGCTCCCGCCTGGAGGTTGCGATCGAGGGACTGCAGAGTGGGCGGCGCCAGGATGCGGCGGGCCCGCACCCGGGCGCGGAAGCCGGGAGCGAAGCGTTCCACCTGTCGTTCGACGCGATCGGCCATGACCTCTTGTTCCTGCGGGTCCCAGGCCCCGGTGAGCTTCTCGTCTCCGGCGTCACCTCGAACGTGCTGGGGGATGTGCGTGTAGGCCCAGGCCGACTCGGTGCCCTGGGGCGAGCGGCTGGCATCGGAGGTCGTCATCTGGCCGAACAGCAGGAACGGCCGGTCCGGCACCTGCCCCATGGCGATCTGAGCCGCGAACCGGGTGAGCTCGTCCACACCATCGGCCAGGTGCACGGTGCCGGCCCCCGCGGCTTCCTCGGTCTGCCAGGGGGCCGGGGCGTCAAGTGCCCAGTCGACCTTGAAGGTGCTGAAGTCCCACTCGAACCGCTTGAGATCGTCCAGGAGTTGCGGCGGCAGGTGCTCCGGGGCCACCAGGTGCCCGTACAGCGCCGGAACGGATACGTCCGCGATGACGGCACGTACGGCCCGGACCGCTTCCCCGTCCGTGGTCCGTACGCCGACGGCGCGGCCGTCTCGTACCAGGACCTCCTCCGCGGCGCGGCCGCACTGCACGGTGCCGCCCTGCGCTTCCAGGCGCGCTAGCAGTGCCTTTGTCAGTTCGCCGGAGCCGCCGACCGGGACGGGAAATCCGTAGGTCTGGCCGAGCATGGCCATGAGCCAGCCGAACCCGCCGCTGCCCGCCGCCTCGGGCGCCAGGTCTGCGTGCAGGGCGTTGCCGGCGATCAGGAGGCGGCCTCCTTCGCCCGCGAACTCCTCCGCTCCCAGGCGGCGGGCCGGCAAGGCCAGGGAGCGGGCCAGGCGCAGTCCGCCGGCCGTACGCAGCCGCAGGGCAAGCCGCGCGCCCGACCGCACCGGCGGGAACGGGGTGAACAGCGCTCCGAGAAGGTCCGGACGGACGCCTTCCCACACGTCGTGCAGATGGCGCCAGGCGTCGCCGTCGCCCGGTGCGAAGTGGTTGAGGGAGGCGGCTGTGACGTCGAGATCGCGGTCGAGGACGGCGCACCGGCCGTCCGTCAGGGGGTGGGCCAGCACGTGCGGTGCGTGGCTCCAGCGCAGGCCGTGTTCGTGCAGGCGCAGCCCGCGCATGATCGGGGATGCCGCGGCCAGCGGATAGAACGAGCTGAAGAGGTCGTTGACGAAGTCCGGGTCGACACCGCGGTCGTGCCGGACGGCGCCCCCGGCCTGCGGCTGCTCCTCCAGCACCGTGACGCTCCATCCCGCGTCCGCGAGCAGGTTGGCCGCCACGAGTCCGTTGGGCCCGGCGCCTATCACCACGGCGTCAGACATGTCGCTCGCCAGCTTGTGCGCGGTCCTGCGGCTGGGTCTCGGTGCGGGCCTGCTCGGCTTCGCAGACGCGGGCCAGGCGGGCGAGCATGGAGCGGTGCCGCAGTTGGATCACGGCTTCCACTCCCACGTTGTGCAGGGCGCCCGCGGCGCCGTGCAGAGGGTGCTCGTCGACCGTGACCAGACAGTGCTCGCCCCACGGCCGTAGGTCCAGAGAGATCCGCGCCGTGCCGAGAGGGCCTGCTTTGGCCTCCAGTTCGAGCAGGGTTCCCTGCTCGCAGTGGCGGACGACCGTTTCGTTGGTCAGACGCGCCGGCCCCAGGGAAATGCGGTACTCGAGAATGGCGCCGACCTCCGGCCATGTGCCGCTGACCGGCCGGGACGAGGAGGTTCCCACGACCCAGTCCGCGTACCGGTTTCCGTCGCAGAGCACGTCCCACACTGTGGAAGTGCTCGCTTTGATCATGCGGTGACGTCGGGCCATGGGGTCCCCTGTGGGCGTGGTTGCGTGACGGTGGCCTTGCGCCGGGTGCCCAGGTTCAGGCGTTTCAACGGCCCGGTGCTCGGTTGTGGCGGGCGTGTGCCGCTGGCCTCGCTCAGGGGGATCGTCCGTTCGGGGTTGCGGAGCCGGCTGATCAGCGGCCGAGGGCCTTGGCCAGTTGCTGCTTGTTCATCGACGAGCGTCCTTCGATGTTCCGCTTCTTGGCCTCTGCGTACAGCTGGTCCTTCGTGGGCCCTTGGGAACCGCTGTGGGACCGCTCGCCGCCGCGCTGCGAGGCGGACTTCTTGTCCTGGGTGGATGTCTTGCTCGCCTGCTTGGACTCGCCGGAGCGGGCCCGCTCCTTGTTCACCGTGCGTGCCGCGATCTCCTTGGCACGGCTCTCGGAGGCGCCGCGCTTCTTCGCGCTGTCCTTGACGTGCTCGTACTGGCGCTCGCGCTTCTTGCTGGAACCTTGCGGCATGACGTTCTCCTTCCAGTCCGGCTCGCGGTCCGTCAGTTCGCTGGTCTTCTCTCTGATCTCTGATCTCTGAGCCGGACTGCCGGTGTCAGTTCGTCCTCGGGTTCGGGATCGAGGCGGACTCGATGCAGTCGGAACCGTCAGGCGTGAGACTCGCGCGTGATGTGCAGGGGGTCCGGCGGGCCGTTCAGTACCCCGCGCACCTGGGGCCCGCCGGATTGCCGCAGTCGTACTGCAGCGGGGAAGCGGCCCCCGGGTACCCGCTGCGCGCCTCTCAATCCGGCGAATGTGCCACGCAGCCGGTCGCGGTTACGTGCCCACGTGTGCCCGGCCCGATGGGGTGAGGCGCCGCACACTGGGCGGCCCGTCTTCTCGGCTGCCCGAAAAGCGGTGTCTGTTCGCCCGGGCCCCGGTGATTTGGACGGCGGCCGCCGGGTACACGGGGCGCTCGCACCGGCCCGTCTGCGTGGTTCCCCGCGTCTGGCCCGGGGCCAGGCCGTGGGCCGTGTGAGATCGAGTGAAGGACCCAGACGGGTCCAGCCGTCGGCGTCGCGTCGACGACGTAGTGAGGAGCAGGGCATGACCGACTTCGGGTACTTCCTGGCGAGCGAGGAGTTCACGCCCGCCGAACTGCTGGAGCAGGCACGCGCCGCGGAGCAGGCGGGCTTCACCTGCCTGGCCCTGTCGGACCACTACCATCCGTGGACGGGCGACCAGGGGCAGAGTCCTTTCGTGTGGTCGATGATCGGCGCGCTCGCACAGGTCTCCTCACTGCCTGTGACGACCTTCGTCACCTGCCCCACCGTCCGGATGCACCCGGCGGTCAACGCCCAGGCCGTCGCCACCTCGGGCGTGCTCACCGGCAACCGCTTCCGGTTCGGTGTCGGCAGTGGTGAGGCGCTCAACGAGCACATCCTCGGGGACGCCTGGCCGGCCGTCGACGTACGCCTGGAGATGCTGGAGGAGGCGGTCCACGTCATCCGGAGCCTGCAGACCGGCGACGAGGTCACCCACCGCGGCAAGCACTACACCGTGGAGAACGCCCGCCTGTACACGGTGCCCGAGGAGCCTGTTCCCATCTACGTCTCGGGATTCGGGCCCAAGGCCGCCGCGCTGGCCGGCCGGATCGGGGACGGATTCGTCACGATGACGCCGGATTCCGATCTGGTGGGTCAGTTCAGGCGCGCGGGCGGCGGCCAGAAGCCCGTCCTCGGCGGGGTGAAGGTCTGTTGGGGCGCCGACAAAGAGGAGGCGGTGAAGACCGCCCACCGGCTGTGGCCCACCCAGTTCCTGCCGGGCGAACTCGGCCAGGTGCTGCCGAACCCGGCCCATTTCGAACAGGCGTCGACGCTCGTGACCGAGGAGACCGTCGCCGACGGCATGGTCTGCGGCAACGACGCCGACGAGCACGCCAAGGCGATGCAGGCGTACGTCGACGCGGGATTCGACGAGGTGTACGTCGGTCAGATCGGCCCCGATCAGCAGGGCTTCTTCGACTTCTACCGCAGCAGCATCCTTCCGCGACTGACCGGGCCGTGAACCGGTGCGCGCCGCGCCGCCGGTCGTGAACTGCCGTAGCGGCAGCGGTTCCTGGACAAAGGTGGGGGCCCAGGAACGTAGACGAGCCGCACATGAGGGGTAATCCGGGGGACTGCCGAGGGCTGTGACGGGTACGCAACGCGGACGCGGATTCCGCTCACCTGTCACCGACGAACCATGGGAGACAAACATGGACCTCGCGTTCCTCACCCCGCTCACCGACCGCTCCGGCCCCTGGGCCAGCGTCTACATCGACACATCCCGCCACTCGGCCTCCACCGCGCAGGAGCGGTCGGTGGAGGCTGCCGGAGTGCAGCGCTCACTGGCCGCCGTCGGCGCCGACGAGCCGACCTGCCGCGCCGTCCGGGCGGCGGTCGACGACCTGCAGCACACGTCGGAACCCATGGGCCGCGCCCTGTTCGCCGCGCAGGGAGAGGTGGCGCTGGATCTGCCGCTGAGCACGGCGCCGGTGCCGTCGGCCGGCTGGGGAGCATTGCCCCGCACGACGCCACTGCTCGATCTGGTCGGCGAGGACCCGCTGTGTCTGGTCGCCCACGTCGACCGCAAGGGGGCCGACCTCGAACTGCACTCCGCGCGCGGGGACATGACCGTCGGTACCGTGTCGGGGCGGCAGTGGCCCGTCCACCGCACGGCGACCGCCGACTGGTCGGAGCGGCACTTCCAACTCCGAGTGGAGAACACCTGGGAACACAACGCGGGGGAGATCGCCGAGGCGGTGGCCGACCGCCAGGCGGAGACACAGGCCGAACTGGTCGTCCTCGTCGGCGACGACCGGGAGTGCGCGTCGGTCAAGGACAAACTGCCCGGCCCGCTGCGCGACCGCACCATGCGGGCACGACACGGTGCCGGAAGCCGGTTGCTGGGTGTCGAGCTGGAGCAGGCGCGCGCCCAGCACGTCGCCCGCCGCGTCTCCCACGAGATGGAACGGTACGCCGAGGCGTTCGGCCGTCAGGAAGGCGCGGTCGCGGGAGTGCCCGGCCTCGTGGACGCGGCGCGCGAACACCGCGTCGAGGAGCTCCTGGTGAGGCCGGAAGGACCCGACCCGCACCGCGAGGTGTGGGTGGGACAGTCACCGGACCAGGTGGCCGTACGACGCACCGATGCCATTGCCCTGGGCGCGAAGGACCCGGTGTCCGCACGCGCCGACGACGCGCTGATGCGTTGCGCCGCCGCGAGCGGGGCCGCCGCCCTGTCCGTGAGCGCGGCCACCCCGGACTCCGGTCCGGCGGGCGGACTTGGCGCGCTGCTGCGGTGGACGGAACCTGCGACTGACGTAGCCGGCTCCTGAAGGAGAGCCCTCTATCCCATGGGATCAGCGCCTATGGGGCCCATCGGCCGGGCCGGTCGGGGCTGCGGGCCGCAGTCGGGCCGTCGGCGGGGCCAAGTAGGGTTCGTCTCCTCGTGGTTGTGTGCGCCGGGTGTGCTTGAAGGCGCAAGGGGAAAGATGCGTTGTCCCGCGCCCGTTCTGCCTGCGCAGACAATCGTTGAGGCATTGGCTGCGGAGGGACGAGGGTGGAGCTGCGGGACATCGAGATTAGGCCGACCTCCTCGCCCTGTTCCGCAAGCGGCACCCTGACATCGAACTGCGCATCAGGGAGATGAACTTCACCGACCCGTTCGGCCCGCTGCGCGACGGTTCGGTCGAGGTCGCGTCGGCCTGGCTGCCCGTCCGGGAACCCGGCCTCACTGTCGGGCCCCTGATCGACACGGAGCCTCTGCTGCTCATGGTGGCCACCGACCACCCCTTGGCCCAACGGGACACCGTAAGGATGGAGGGTCTCGCGGACTGGGCCCTGCCCTACTCAGGGCCGCCCACTCCCGAGTGCTGGCTGCAGACGCTCGTGCCCACCCACACGCCCAGCGGGCGCCCTATCCGGCGCGGCCCGAAAGTCACTACCTTCCAGGAAGTGGCCGCCGGCCACGCCGTCAGCCTCGTCCACGGGGATGCCGCTCGCTACTACCGCTGGCCGGGCCTGCGCTTCCTGCGCCCCGACGACCTCCCACGGGACAGTGGGCCCTGATCTGGCCGACCGCAGCCGAGACGGACCTCATCCGCGCTCTGGCGCGCGCGGCACGGGACACCGGCCCGCGCACGGGCTGAGACCGCAACGTCGCCTCGCGGGGCCGTTGAGGCCCTGGGGGAACTCTGTGGATCTCTGCCCGGCTGTGGTGACTCAGCCGACCGCAGGGTCAGGTCAGGACCAGCCAGCGTCGGCCGTCGAGGAGTTCCCGCGCCGCATCGAGGTGGCCGGCATGGCAGGCGGTCTCGGTGATGACATGGAGCAGGACGTCGCGATGGGTGTGGAGATGTGGTTCGCCGAAGAGGTGGTGGGGCCACCAGGCCAGGGGCGCGTCCACGGGGGTGGCATTGATGACGGTGTCCGCGAGGCTGGTCTGCGTGCGGTATCGGTCGAGGACCTCGGCGGCTGGAACCTCTGGCCCCACCTGCCATGCGTCATCGTCGTTGCTCAGGGACTCGATGACGTCCTCGTCGCCGCGCACGACCGCGTGGAACCAGAACTGCTCGACGTCGAGGGCGAGATGCTGGACCAGGCCGAGGCAGTCCCATCCGGAGGGCAGCACGGGTTGGCGCAGGGCATCCGCATCGAGACCGTCGAGTATGCCGAGAACGTGGCGGCGCTGTTCGTGCAGGACCGACAGGAGTGTCTGGATCTCGGGGGAGGGTGACGTGGTCACTGGGCGATCTCCCAGATGTGGCCGCCGGGATCACGGAAGCTGGCGGTCCTGATGCCCCAGGGCCGGTCCATGGGGCCGCTGAGCAGGGTGACACCGCGGGCGGCCAGTTCCTTGCACATCGCGTCCACATCGTCGACGGGGAGCGTGAGTTGGAGACGGACTCCGGCGTCAGGCTGGGCGACGCGAGCGGGTGCGATGAGATCAGGTGCTGCGGTGGTCCTGAGCAGGTTGATGATGGTGTTGCCGAATTCGAAGACGGCCGAATTGTCGTTCTCGAAGGCCACCGGCAGTCCGAAGGCTTCCCGGTAGAACCGCTTCGTGGCGTCCAGATCCTCAGTGAAGAGAGTGATCGCGCTGATGCCTGTGGGCCATGAGGGGATGCCTGCCGTGTCTGTCACAGCTACAGGACTATCCACGAGCGGACGAGCCACGTACAGAGGCCGCACGGAGTGATCTTCATCGATAACTCCGCGGTTATCTGACGATGCGAAACCCGTCATTGTTGGTCCTGTGCTCTCAGGGCACGATGAGGCGCGAACGTGCCAGGCAGAAAAGCCCGCAACGGCAGGTCAAGGCGCAGTGCGGTCCGGAGGCGGTGCCTCAGGAAGGGACGCGCCGCCGGGTCTGATGACGGCCTTGCTGTCTGTGCGGGCGTCGATCCAGCTTGGGACTGCGTGTCATGCGGGGGGAACGGGGGCCTTCTCGTGCGCAGCGCGCGACGGTCAATCATGGGTGTGATCTGCGGAGCTGCAGCAGGTGCGATCCTGCTGGCCGGATGCTCCGGTGACTCAACGGACGGCACGGGTTACAGCCGTCCGGTGCGGGACGAGGCATCCGCCGCCCCCGCAGCCAATGCCTACGACCCGCCGCGCAAGTTCACCGGCGGCGGGGTGCGGCTGTCCGCCACGGAGGCCGAGCAGACGGAGACGACGCTGTGGAGGACGAAGGCGTTCGTCCTGACCGAGACCAGCCTGAGCGCTTACGACACCCGGGGCAGCGGCGTCCCGGCGTGGTCCGTGAGAAAGCCCGTGGGCATGTCGACCGGCGTGGACGAGCGCGCCCGCGTATGGGAGAGCACCCAGCCGTCTGTGGTCAAGCAGGGTGGACGGACTCTGGTGCTGTTCGCCTTCCAGCAGTACACCGAGGGCACGGGCACCGCCAAAGGCAGATCTACGGTGAGTCTGTGGGCCGTGGACGCCGACAGCGGCAAAGTGGCCTGGACCGTCGCCGTCCCGACGCCCAAGGGAATGAGCTTCAACGCGGACTCCAGCCCGTCCGTGGTCGGGGTCGAAGACGGCATCGCCGTGCTGACCGCCCGCACCACCCCCGACTACGACGACGTGTACGACGACCCACGCGACAAGGGCGTCATCCTGGACGCACGGACCGGCAAGGACGATGGCACCTTCTCCGCCGGACATCTGACGCACGTGAACGAGTACGGCGGCCTGGACATGGACTTGACTGTCTACGAGGCTGCTGGCTGACACGATCCCTGGCATCCGGCGAGGGTGACCGGGCACGCCCCCAGAGGGATGCACGGTGAGGCAGGCCGAGGGGGAACCGCGTGAGGAGTCGTCGCGCCAGAACGACGCGCATGCTCTGGAGTGTCGGCGCCGCCGTGGCCCTGTCGCTGCTGACGGCCGGATGCAGCCCGCCGGAACTCCAACTGGTGGCCGTGGGCAAAGGCCCGCAGGGCGACGTGCGGGCCCTGCTGCGACCCTGCTCCAACGCCACACACATGGAGGAAGTCAGCATCCTGCACGTCGCCGATGAGACGGACCGCGGGGATCCAGAAGTCCTGGGCGACTGGTCGGCCCGCCCACCGCGGTCGGTCACGGGGGAACAGGAGATCAGCCTCTACCAGCCGCCCAAGAACTGGCACGGCGTGGAACAGAAGCCCAGGAAGCTGTCCGCGGCCGGGTTCTACTCGGTGGAATTCGTGATCGGACGGAAAGACAAGCAGTCCATCGTCGTCAAGTACCAGGGAATCGGCCGCTTCGAGGCCGCCGATGTCGAGGGCCTTGCTCCCGGACAGTGGGGGGCCGATGGCAAAGTCATGAGCCGTGCCCAGTTCCGGGAGCACGCCGACGACGTGTGCTGACCTTCATGTCTCCGCCGGTCAGCGGCCGGTCGGCCGGGCGGGCTGAGCCCGTTGATTCCACCGCGCGGCGGGCGGAGCACCCCCGGCGCCCGGAAGGCGCGCCACCTGTAAGGGCCGGGTCGGCCCCGTGGCCGGAAGTCAGGCGGAGAGCGGGGAGAGGGCTGCCCCGGCCAACTGCCCGTATGCTCGGCGCACCGCCGGGACCAGGAGGGCGGCGGCCTTTGGGTCGGTCTGCTCCCCGGCCAGGCGCAGGATGCCCCCGCTGCGGCGGTCTGTCGGTACGTGTTCGCCGCGCGCTGTGACCAGCGCGTGGAAGTGCGGGTGGTTCTCGCCGAAGACCATCAGATACGTGGCGGGTGCCCCGGTCACCTCCGTCACGGCGGCCACCAGATCGCGGGCCCGGCGGGCGAACGTCGCGAGTTCCGCCTCGTCGAGCCCGGTGATGCGCTCGGCGTGGCGGCGCACCCGCAGCACGAACCAGCCGGGCACGTCGTAGCCGGGCACCGTCTGCGCCGACCACAGGGCATCGCGGAACACGACGGCACTCTCTGCTGCTTGTTCCAGGCCGCACATGAAGCAGTCGCTGGCGCTGTTGGACGCGCTCAAGCGATTCTCCTCGACGAAGGGTGGGGTGGTGTGGCGGGATTCAGGCCGCCCCGGTGAGCACCAGCATCGGATCGGGCTGGGGGTCTTCAGGCCCAGGACCGGCAGGTCAGATCCTCCACGGCGCTGCCGGAGCGGCGGGCGGCCAGCATCGCCTCGGGGTCGAAGGCCGGACCGACGGCGTCCTCGCTGTACTCGGGGCCGCGCATGTAGCCGGTGGCGTCGTCCGGGTCGGCGAAGTTGTCGATCTGCATCTCGACGAAGCTGCCGTCAGGGGTCCCGGTAGTACATCGACGTGGTGACGCCGTGGGCGATGCACACCGCGGGGGTGACGCCCTTGTCGCGCAGCATCTCGTAGCGGGCGAGGAGATCGTCGAGGTGGTCGAAGGTGTAGGCGACGTGATGTGCCGCGCCGTCGTGGGTGTCTTATGCGCTCAGCGGGACCGGCGGGGTGAGCAAGGCGACGCGGTGGTGCTCTCGTCGTAGGTGATGAAGCACAGGCTGTCGTTCTGGAACACCACGTGGCCGGCCAGAACGGTGCAGTACCAGTCGCGCATCTCGGTGGGGTTGCTGGTCTGGAACACGACGTGGGCGAACTTCGGTGTGGCGGTCATCCGATTCTCCTCGATCGAATTCTGACGGGCGTGCGCCCGCGGTGGAGCGCCGGGCGGTCTGCGCGCGGTGTCGGTCACCGGCCGGCCGGGCGGAAGGGCGGCCCGGTCGCCGGGGCGCTCCGGAGGTCAGGCCTGTGTGATGAAGCGCTGGCGGAGTCTTCGCCGATGCCCTCGATGGTGCTGACCAGTCTCGTCGCCGGGGCGAGCCAGCGCTGTGGGTCGCGGCCCAGTCCGACCCCGGCCGGTGTCCCGCTGAAGACGACGTCTCCGGGCAGCAGCGGGATCACCGCGGACAGCCGGGCGATGAGTTGGGGAACGGAGAAGAGATCAGGTCAGCCGGTGCGGCTTCTGCATCTCTTCTCCGTCCATCGGTGCAGCGCAGCCCCAGGTCGTCGCGGTTGTCGAACGCACGGGGTGACCAGCCACGGCCCGGTCGGGGCGAACTCGAACGACTCGCCCAGCGCTGAACTGGGGCGAGGCCTTCCAGTTGCGTGATGCGCTCGGAGATGTCCTCGACTCCATCGGTCAGCCCGGCCACGTGGTCCCAGGCACCGTCGGCCACGACGTGGTGGGCGCGGGTGCCGATGACGGCGCACGAGTTCGATCTCCCAGTCGGTGTGACCGCCGGGCGGCAGGACCACCTCGGTGATCGGTCCGGTGATGCTGGTGGCGAACTCTGGTGAAGACCGGCGGCATGGTGTCGGGCAACGCGAATCCCGACTCGGAGGCGTGGTCGCGGTAGCTGAGGCCGGCGGCGACGATCTGCCGTGGCGCGGGCGCCGGCGCGCCGAGGTCCGCGGGGTCGAACGGGCTGCCCTCGGGCAGCCGGGCCCCGGCCGCCCATGCCCGGAACTCCTCCCAGCGGTCGTAGACGGCCTGCGGGTCCGCGGCGAAGCGGCCGTCACTGGCCCGCTCGACGTCGACGGCACGATCGTCCACGACGAGGACCAGTCGGCCGGAGAGGTTGGCGATACGCACGGGACTGCTCCTGTGTTCCTTGGGGAGTGCCGACCGGGTCGTTCCTGTCGGCGATGGCGTGTCGCGCGGAGCGCGAGGCGGGAGGCGCTCGTCGGGCGAGGCCTCGAGGCGCGTCGCGGCACCGATCACAGTAGGGCGCTATAGGCGTGATAACAGCAAGGTGTCGGGCCGAGGAATCTCCTCCGGACCGCACGGGTGGGTGAGGCCCGCTCAGGAACCGGCGGTACGGCGGCGCAGCAGCGGAGCGATCCGGTACGGCACCAGGCGGCGCATGACGAGTGCCGTGCTGGTGCGCTCAACCCGGGGATGCCGAGGATGCGTCCGCCACGCGGTACAGGTCGTCGGCGTCGGCCGCCACGACGTGCACCAGCAGGTCACACTCGCCGGACAGCCCGTCCACTTGCACCACCTCGGGGATCGCGGACAGGGCCCGTGCCACCTCGTCGAGTCGGCACTGGCCACCTGTGTGGTGACGAACGCGGCGAGCGGATAGCCGAGCGCCGCCGGGTCGACTCGCCGCTCGAACGAGCGTCCACGGCGCCGCTGCGGTCCAGCGCCGTCGCCGGGCCTGCACGGTGTTGCGGCTGAGCCCGTCTGGCCTCGGCGATGAGCCACCGTCGTGGACCGGGATGCGCGGTGAGTGCCAGCAAGAGGCGGGCGTCGGTCGGGTCGATCCGTTCGAGTTGGGCACGGTGCGCACCTTCCGGGGCTGAGCAGCCGGGTGACTGGGCATTCTGCGTGATTTCTCGTGGGTTCTGTGTGCCGCCGTGGCCGGTGGTCTCTCGGCCGCAGCCGATGCGGAGCGCCCGTCGGCGTGATACTTCCCTGTTTCACAGCTGGTCCCGCATCCGTCCGCTGATGTGCCGAGCGCGAGGAGACCGTTCCGTCAGCGACCACCGCACCAGCCGCCTTCGGGCGGATCTACGGACGCCGCCCTCGGCTTGCCGCACGAGATCGTGAGGACCGCGTGTTGTGGCTGTCGAGCGCGATCGTCCACCACGCCAACCGGGTGCGCGTACCCGTCGGGACTGAAGGTCGGCGGCCACCAGGCGTCGTGCGCGTCGATGGTGTCGATCATGACGGCGCTGTGGTTCCGTCATCTGCGTCCCGAGGACCGCGTCTCGGTCAAACCGCACGCCTCGCCGGTGCTGCACGCCCTCAACCACCTGCTCGGCGAGCTGGACGCCTCCCGGCTGTCCACCTGCGCGCCTTCGGCGGTCTGCAGAGCTATCCGAGCCGCTCGAAGCGACCCCGATCCGGTCGACTACTCCACCGGCTCGGTGGGCATCGGCGCCACGGCGACGATCTGGGAGCGCTCGCCCGCCGGTACGCGCTCGGCGGCGCTCCCGCCGGCCGGCAGTACGCGCTGGTGGGCGACGCGGAACTGGACGAGGGAGCCGTGTGGGAGGCGGTGCTCGACCCGCAGGTCGCCGAACTGGGCGAAACCTTCGTCTGGATCGTGGACCTCAACCGCCAGTCCTGGACCGTGTCGTGCCGAACATCGCGGCGGGCCGCCTGCACGGCACGTTCGCCGCGGCCGGCTGGCAGGCGCTCACCTCAAGTACGGCACTCTGCTGAGAACTGTTCGCGCGCCCCGGCGGACAGGAACTGCGGATCGCATCGACGCCATGTCCAACTCCCGAGTACCAGCGCTCGCTGCGCTGCCCGCCGCCGACCTGCGCGACCGACTGCCGGCACCGGGCCGGTGCCCCGGCGATCGCCGAACTGCTCGCGGACACGGACGACTCGACCTCGGATGGCCGCCGTCACGCTTCTCTCGGCGGTCACGCTCGCCGCCACTCTGACGGCGCCCTGTCCGAGGTCGAGCGACGACCGGCCCACGGTGATCTTCGCGTACACGGTCAAGGGGCACGGCCTGCCCACCGAGGGGCATCCGCAGAACCACTCCTCCCGCTGACGCTGGAACAGATGGGCGACCATCGCCGACCGGGTCGGCGCGGACCTCGCCCGCCCCTGGCAGGGCGCTCGCGCTGCGGACCTGCGTGGCCGCCCGCCTCTGTGCGGAGACCGGGGCACGGCTGCGCCGATCGGACCGTTCCCGAGACGCACGCGGCGATCCCGGCGGACATCGGCCGGACGCCGACAGTGGTGCGGCGACGACGCACGGCGGCCCTGGGCCGGGTCCTGCTCGAGTTCTGACCCTGGCCAGCGCCCCGAGGTCGCGGGCCGGGTGGTGACCGTGAGTCCCGACGTCAGCTCCTCCACGAACCTGGGCGGGTGGGTCAGCAAGGTCGGCGTGTCGGTCGCCGCGAGCGTGTGGACTGGTTCGCCGACGACACGGAGACCATCCTGCACTGGCGCGAGCGGCCGACCGGCCAGCACATCGAACTCGGCATCGCGGAGACCAAACCTGGTCGGTCTCCTCGGCGAGCTGGGAGCCACCTGGAGCCGGTCGCCAACCGTTGCTGCCGATCGTGCTGTACGACCCCTCGTTCAACGTGCCCTGGAACGCTTGGTCGTTCGGCATCTACGCCGGCGGGCAGTCGATTCTGGTCGGCACCCCGTCCGGCGTGACCCTCGCGCGAGGGCGGAGCACGCCAGTCGATCACCACGCCGTCCCATGGGCCTGGAGCAGCCGGGTTGTACGACCTGGGAGCCGGCGTTCGCCCTCGACACCGAGTGGACGCTGCTGGCCGCGCGCTGTCCCGGCTCGGCCGCGCCGACGGCGGTTCCGCCTACCTGCGCCTGTCGACCCGGCCCGTGGACCAGACGCTGCGCGCGGGTGCACCGATCCGGCGGCCCGGGAACGCCGGCGCCGTCGGGTCGTCGCCGGTGCCTATCCGCTGCGGCGCACACCGGAGCCCACAGGTCTCATCGCCGCCATGGGCGCCGTCGGTGACTCGAGGCGCTCGCTGCGGCGGACCGCCTCCAGGGACTCGGCGTCCTGCCGACGTGGTCTGCGTGACAGCCCCGGCCTCCTCTACCGGGCCCTCGACGCACGCCGGGCACGGTGAGGCGGCCGACTGGATCCTGGACCAGGTCTTCCCGGCGGAACGCGCACACCTGGTCACCGTTCTGGACGGACACCCGCACACCCTCGCTTTCCTGGCCACCTGCACCGCGTGCCGGCCCGCAGGCTTGGGGTGACCCGCTTCGGTCAGTCCGGTTCGCTGGAGGAGGTCTACCGGCATCACGGCATCGGCGCCGACGAGCATCGTCACCGCGGCTCTCGACCTGACCAGTGACGTGCCGTCCGGGACCGGCCGAGGCCGGTCCCGGACGGTTGCGCGCTCAGCCGACCGGCGCGTACTCCGTGCCGCCGACCCATCCGCGCCGGATCGCGCGGGTCGCGGTGATGTCCGCCAGGGTCGCCGTCGACCAGCACCAGATCGGCGCGGCTACCGGGGCGGACGCCGCCGCGGTCCCGCAGCCCGAAGGACTGCGCGCGGGCGAGGCTGGTCGTGGCGCGCAGGGCCTCACGGGCGTCAGCCGGCGCGTACCAGCGGCTCCAGTTCGTGGCTGCAGGCTGCGCCGAACGCAACGGCTGCACGGGAATCCCGGGCGTGTGGTTGGAGTCGGTGCCCGCCAGGATCGGACGCCGGCCCGGCGCAGCGCGGCCACACTGCCCTCCGCGGCCGCGTGACTCACCCCGGCACCCTCGAGGGCGGCGAAACCCTCCATCATCGTCAGGGTGGGGACGGCGACCGTAGCCCGTGGCGGCGTAGCGCGCTGCCGTCGCGTCGGAGAGCGGGCTGTCGAGCGGAACGTGATGGATCATGTGCGCACGCCGCGTCCAGCGCACGGCCCACCGTGAGCGCCGAGGTCGCGTGCGCCATGACGAGCCTGCCGAACGAGTGGGCGCCGCGGTGACGGCGCTTGACGGTGGCGGGGAGAGACCGGGCCGTCGACGATGACCTTGATGTAGTCGAACCCTCGCCGATGCGGCGCGGACGAAGGCGAGCGCCTGGTCGGGACCGGTCAGGACCGCGTTCGCCGGGAAGCCGGGGATCTGGCTCTGCGGGCTGCCGGGTGCCACGGCGGCGGTGCCCTGCGCTGCGGATGTCGGTCGAGCCGGGCCTTCTGCGCAGTGAGTCGACGAGCGACGGCGGGAAGCAGGCCATGTCCGAGGCTCCGTCGCGACGCCCCAACCGGCCAGCTGCTGCAGGGTGGTGACGTCCTGGAGGTGGATGTGGGCATCGATCAGGCCGGGCAGCAGGGTGGCGCCCGCGCAGTCGATCACTCGCGCCCCGAGGGCGCTCAGCCCGATCAGTCCGTTCTCGATGACGACGGTGCGCGGCGCGGTGAGCCGGTCGCCGTCGAAGACCCGGACGTCGGTGAGCGCGACCTTCCCGGTGACGTCGGCGGTGTGTTCCTGCGCGTGGGCGACGGTGGGGCCGGCGAGCGTCGGAAGGGCCGTGGCCGCAGCTGGCTGCCGCGGCTGTCCTGAGGAAGTCACGCCGGTTCGCGTGCGGGATGCACATGGTGGTGCCTTTCTGCGGGAGGGATGCGGAAAGTGCGGCGTTCGTACTATGGCAACTCCATCGCTATATGTGATAACAGCGAAGAGTCGATGAGGTCAGGTCAGGTGAAGGTGAAGACGGGTGCTGTCGCTGGTGGTGGCTGTCGCTCTGCCCGCCCCTCAGCCGCTCAGGACAGAGCGTGAGAAGGCGATCTTCTCGTTACGGGCGAGGTGCTGCTCGACCGCCGCGGCGACCTCTCGGGGTCGCTGGGTGCGGAAGGCGTCGAGAAGGGCCTCGTGCGCCTTGCCCCGCCGCTCGTGCTCGGTCGGGTCGGGGTCGAGCCGTCCGAATCCGATGCGATGTGCGCTCGCCGCCCGCCACAGCGTGGTCAGGACGCGGATGTCCCAGACGGTCGCGGCCGGCGCCAACAGGGCGAGGTGGAAGGCGTGGTGGTCGTCGTAGATGTCGGCCATGCCGTGCTCCCGGGCGCCGAAGTCGGCTGCCTGGGACGCCAGTCGGTCCAGGTCCTCGTCCGTCAGCAAGGTGCAGGAGCGCCGAGCGATCTCCGGCTCCAGAGCGCGCCGCAGACGGTAGATGCCGTGCAGGTCGTCGAGGTCGAGCGGGGCGATGACACGCGCTGCGGCCGGGCCGCATGATGACCAGGCCCTCGCTCTCCAGGCTGCGCAGCGCGCCTCGCGGATGGGGATGAAGCTGATGTCGAGCATGCCGGCCATCTCGCGCAGCGAGTACTCCGCGCCGGGGGCGAGCGCGCCCGCCAGGATCGCGCGCCGCAGCTCCTCGGTGGCCTGTTCTGGCCACGGACCGTGAAGTGATGGGCTGCACGGTCCCTCGGGGAGTGTCGCCACGCTGTGTCCTCGCTTCGGCCGCGATGGTCGATATCAACTATAGCGAGGCCACCGTGCCGCCCTCCAGTAGGACGGGCGGCCTCACAGCCGCAGGATCCGCTCGGCGCTGCCGTGCGCGATCTTTCTGCGCTGAGTGGGCGTCAGGGGCGCACGGCGCAGGAAAGTGACGGCCTGTTCGCTCTTCTCGAAGGGGTGGTCGATGGCGAAGAGGACGTGGTCGATGCCGACGACGTCGATGGCGGCGCCTGAGCATGGTGTCGTCCATGACCCCGGACGTGGTGACGGAGATGTTGTCCCCGAAGTACGCGGAGGGTGCCTTCTGAGAGGGACGCGGGTGGTGATGTTGCGGATCTGGACGTCGAGCCGGGGGACGTGGAACGGGAGGAACTCGCCCATGTGGCCGACGCATGAGCCGGGCTCCGGGAAGTCGTCGAAGACGCCGCCGAGGAGGATGCGCAGCGCGTGTCCGCCCGCCTCGGCCGCCCAGCTGTAGAGCGGGCCGACCAGTTTCGGGACGGTCCTGAGCAGCCCCCACCGCCCTGTCGGCGCCGGAGTGGGGTGCAGGTAGAGGGCGGCCGAGTTCTTCCAGGGCGGACCACACCGGGCGGAACTGCGGTTCGTCCAGGTAGTGGCCGTTGGTGTGGCCGCTGACCAGGAAGCCGGCCATGCCGAGATCCCGTATCGCTCGCCTGGCCTCGGCCACGGCCGCGCCGGGGTCCTGGAGGGGCAGCGCGGCGAGACCGCCGAAGCGGGTGGGATGGGCGGCGATGATTCCGGCGAGCGCGTCGTTGGCGGCCTGCGCGTCCCGTACGGCGACGGCTGCGTCGGGCTGCATCTGTACCCCGGGCGGGTGAGGGACAGCACCTGCACGGTCGCCACACCGTTGGCGTCCATGTCGGCGAGGCGGTACTCGGTGATGTCCGGGAGCCGCTCGGCCACTCGCGGGTGACCTCGGGCTTGAAGGGGATCGCTCCGCCCAGCGCGGTGCCCTGGGTGATCAGACCGGGCAGCATGACGGCCTCCTCGATCGCGACGATCCTGAGCGGCCCGGACGGGGACCGTCCCGCGGACGCCCGGGCGGTGTCGGGAGCCGCCAGCTGACCGGCGCCGGTCAGCGCCGCTGTTCCCGCTGCTAGTGCTGAGGATCTGGCGTCGGGTCCATGGATGTCTGCTCATGCGCTGTTTCCTTCTGAGAGAGGGGGATCCGGGCAGGAGGAGGCTCGGGTCGGCGGAGGGAGGGTCGCCCCGGCCGCTGGGCAGATACCTCGGACAGGGCATGCGGCCGGGGCGGAGTTCTCGTGGGTGACGGGGCGTCAGGCGCGCTGAGGTGGCGCGGGCGTCGTCCGTGGGACGTCGAGGCCGCGCAAGGTGTCGATGAGGGAGCGGAAGTTCGCGGGGAGTGAGTCCCCCAGCCAGCCGATCACCTGGTCCGGGCGGACCAGCGCCATGCGGGTGCCGAGGAGGTTGGCGCAGCGGGCCTGCTCGCCGGTCAGATGCACGACGGTGAGCGCCGCGTCCTGAGCACCGCGAGGTCAGGGCGGCTGCCTCGTGGACCGCGGTGTCGCCGACGACGAGGAGGGTCAACCGGTTCCCGAGGACGTCGTAGAGGGAGCGGCCGTCCGGAAGGGAAGGCGCGCGGCAGGCGGGATCCGACCCGGGCCTCGGTGCCGGGTGCACGGCTCGGTGGTTGTGTCTCTGTGGGAAGCACTGGTGAGGCGGCGATGTGCTGCCCGAGGACCAGGTCAGGGGAGTGGAATTCCGCCTTCTGGTCTGCTGGATGCGCAGGCCTGCTGCCCGCCGGGCCGATGCGCCGGCCTCGTCCGGCGCGTCCAGGTTGTCGGCCAGCAACTCGGTCGACAGGACCCGCATGTTGGCGGTCGCCTCGCGGATGACGCGTTCTTGGACGAGGGCGGCGTTCGGCCTCGTAGCTGTCGAGCAGGGCCGGCCCGCCCCAGCCCTGGAGCACCGCCGCGATCTTCCAGCCGAGGTCGACGGCGTCGCCGATGCCGGTGTTCAGCCCGTGGCCGCCGAAGGGCGGGTTGAGGTGCGCGGCGTCGCCCGCCAGGAACACCCGCCCGTGCCGCATGCGGTCGACGATCTGCATGCGCGCGGTCCATGGATCGGTGGACAGGACCGTGGCCCGTACCGGGCCGCCGGCGACGGTGTCGAGGAAACGCAGTGCGTCGCGCTCCCCTTCCGCCCGGTCCACGCCGAAGGCGATCGCCCACCAGGTGTCCTCGCGGTCCAGCGGGCCGAGCAGTGCCGGAGCGTCGGGGTGGACGACCCAGTACTGCACGGCCGGCCCGTGCCTCACCCGTTCCGACAGGCCGGGGCACGTGAAGACCATGCCGAAGTTCGGGCGCAGGGCCTGACCGCCGACATAGCGGGCACCGAGTTCGTCGCGGACGATGCTGCGCGGACCGTCGCAGCCGATCACGTAGTCGGCTGTCACGACGGTCCGTTTCCCGGCGTCGTCCGTGACGGTGACGGACACCAGGTCGTCGCCCTGGCTGACGGCGGTGACCTTCGGGCCGAGGACGAGCCGGCAGCTGGGAGTTCCCGGACGGCCTGGCGCAGTACGTCTTCCAGGACGTACTGCGGGGCCTGCTGGCCGACTTCGGCGAACCGGTCCCCGTCGGGCGCGAGGCCCAGGACACCGGTGAAGCGCGACAGTTCCCTGCCCGCGAGCGAGGTGCAGAACACGACGTCCTGAGACCAGGAGACGGGCAGGGGCGCATGCTTGCGCAGCCGGTCGGCAAGGCCCCATCGGCGCAGGTGCTCCATGGTGCGGACGTTGAGCGTCTTGCAGCGTGGTCGCGCCCGGGACACCGTCCGGCGGGGTTCGACGACGACGCACGCGATGCCGCGCCGGCCCAGTTCGACGGCGGTGGCCAGTCCGACAGGGCCGCCGCCCGCGATCAGGACCTGGGTGTGCGGTGGAAGGCTGTGGGTGGGGTCGACGACGGCCGGTTCGGGGGCGGTCATCAGTGCACGACTCCGGCCTGCCGCCGCGCCGCCGCCCACTGCGCGCACTCCGCGGCGAACGCGAACTGCCGCAGGTGCAGGGCGTGGCCGAGCGTGTGGTGATCGATGCGGTGCCCCGTGCCGCGGGCGACCGTGGCGTCGATGAACAGGGGCTGCCGTGAACAGGTCCGCGAAGCGTCGCGACGTTCTGGGGGCCGCTGCTCAGCAGGGCGTCGAACTCGGCGAGCGCGTTGTGGACGGGCACGCGGACGTTCGGTGCCAGGCGGGGCAGATGGTCCCGGGAGCCAGGCCGGTGCCTGGACCAACTCCCGCTACGGGCACGGGCGCGTAGGACGTGTGCGCTCGCTCCACGGCCTGTGTGGGTGTGTGCCGGACCGAACATCACCGCGTCCCGTTCCGCGTGGGGCAGGTCGACCGTCTCGTCCGGGGGAGGGAGCCGAGGGCCTCGGCGGCGCCGCCGGGCGGGATGACGGCTCCCATGCCGGTCGCCGAGACCCCGATGAGCGGGAAGCCGGGATCGTCTGCCGCGATCATCAGTGCGATCATGCCGCCGATGGAGTGGCCGACCAGGAGCACGGCGTCGGCCGTCAGGCGCTCGGCGGCCTGCGTGACGGCGTCGCCGAGCAGTTCGGCGTGGCGGGTGAAGGTGTTGACGTCCGGCGCGAGGAGCGTGCTGCCGCCGTATCCGGGGCGGTCGAAGGCGAGCCACCGGGTGTCCGTGCGCGACGGCGGTGTCGAGGAAGGACCCCTCCGGGGAGCCTGCGACGTCGAAGTAGTGGGCGGTGTACGTGCCGCCGTGAAGAGCGGCGATCAGGGGTTTCCCGGTCGGTTCGGCGGGTGCGGCGACGAGCGCCGTGATCTTGTGCCCGTCGATCTCGAGGGTCAGAAGGTCGCGTTGCTGGGCCATGTGTGGCCTCCTGCCAGGTGTGATCCGGCGTGCCGCGCGGCGGGAGGGCGGCGCGTGGTGAACGACAGCGCTCAGGTCGGGGGGCCCGTGACCCCGGATCCGCGCGTCTGGTGCGGGCGGCGGCGGGGTGCTGCGAGCGTAGGCGTTATATGTAATAACAGCAAGGGTCGAGGGCGCCGGAAGCGCGGCATCGCCCTCACCCGTGCTGATGCGGCAGATAGTCCTGGGTGATCTGCTTGTGCTCCAGGAAGTCCTCCACGGACGCCAGGCCGCCGAGGCGGCCCACGCCGCTCGACTTGTAGCCGCCCTCCTCGAACTCCACGGTCAGATTCGCCCAGCTGTTGAACGAGACGAGACCCGCGTCGAGTTGCCGGGCGACCCGCACCGGCCGGTCGGCGTCCCTGCTCCAGACACAGGCACTGAGGCCGTACTCGGTGTCGTTGGCGAGGGCCACCGCCTCCGCCTCGGTGTCGAAGACCTGGACCGTCTGCACCGGCGAACGTCTCCTCCTGGACGATCGCAAGCGAGAGTCGGGCACGGTGAGCGGCGTCGGATGGTAGAAGGCGCCGCCGGCCAGCTCGGGGCGGGTGCTCGGACCGCCTCGGACGATCGGTTTGGCACCAGCCGCGACGGCCGCCTCCACGGCGGCGTCGACCCGGGCGACCGCCGCCTTGTCGATCGGTGGTCCGATCTGGCTGGCGGCGTCGGACGCCGGCCCTGGCCGTACGCTCTCAGCCGTGCCGCGAGAGCGGCGGTGAAGGCGTCGGCGATCTCCCGCTGCACGAGGATCCGGCTCCCCGTCATGCAGAACTGGCCCGCGAAGACGGTGCATGACTGCACGGCCGTGGCGAGGGCGGCCTGCAGTCGGCGTCCGCGAACACCAGATGCGGCGTCTTGCCGCCCAGCTCAGGCCCACCCTCTTGAAGCGGGCCGCGGCGCCTGCGCGACCATGCGGCCGGTCGCGGTACTCCCGGTGAAGCTGATCACCGGCACCTTAGGGCGAGTCGACGAGCAGCCGGGCGACTTCGGAACCGGACTCGACGACGACGTTCACCACTCCCTCGGCAACTCGGGTACGGAGGCGAGGATCTCGCCATCAGCGCCGCGGTCCTGGCCGCCTGTCCCGGCATCTTCACCACGGCCGTGCAACCCGCCGCGAGCGCCGGTGCCAGCGCGCGGATGCACAGATAGGCGGGGGAGTTCCACGGCACCACGATCCCCGCGACGCCGATGGGCTGCCGGATCGACATCGCCATGCGGCCGGGTTGCGGGTCGGTGACCCGGCCGTGCGGATGCGCGGCGAGACCGCCGCGAACCGCAGCGCGCGCAGGATGAAGTGCGCCTCGAAGCCCGCCTCGTGCCGGAGTTGCCGTTCTCCCTGCACAGAGTGGCGATCACCTCCGGCATCCGAGCGTCGTAGGCGTCGGCGAGGTGCTCAGGGCGGTCGCCCGCACCATCGGATCCAGCGACCACGTGCCGTCCCGGAACGCGCGGTCGGCCGCGTCGACGGCACGGTGGCCCACGTCGGCGTCCGCGTCCGCGTACGTCCCGATGACTCTCGCCCGTCGCGGGGTCGATGCTGTCGCGCGACGCGAGCGAAGCACCCATGCGCCTTCGATCCAGTGCCGTACCGCGTTCTCGTCGGTCATGCCGGCGACTCCTTGCTCGGTCGGGCCCGGCGGAAGGGTGACGTGCTGTGGGGAGGACTACAGACCGAGCAGGCGCTCGGCGTTGCGGTGGGCGATCTTCGAGCGGTCGGCTCGCTGACCGGCGCCGTGCGCAGGAACGCGGTGGCCGTCGCCATGTCCTCGAAGGGATGGTCGGTGCCGAAGAGAACGTGGTCCGCTCGAGTGCGAGCAGCGCGCACAGCAGGGGCGGGGCCGAGCGAGACCCCGCTCGTCGTGATGTGCAGGTTGCGCCGGACGTACTCCGACGGGCGGCCCAGGGCCAGTTCGACCCCGTGGTGAGCGTGGTAGTCCCAGCGCGAGTCCAGCCGCCACAGCAGGTACGGCGGGCCCTCGCCCATGTGCCCCAACAGCACCCTGGCCCGAGGGAAGTCGTCGAAGACGCCGCCGAAGACCAGGCGCAGGAAGTGCGTCGCGGTCTCCGTGCCCCAGCTCCACATCGGGCCGACGAGTTCGGGGTGCCCCTCGATGACGTGCGGGGTGCCGACACCGTTGGCGGGATGCAGGTAGAGCGGTACGTCCAGCCCTTCGAGCCGCTCCCACACCCCGCGCAGGGCGGGGTCGTCGAGGTAGCGGCCCTGTGTGTGCGCGTTCACCAGCACTCCGCGCAGGCCCAGTTGGGAGACGGCGCGCTCCAGTTCCTTCGCCGCTGCCTGCGGATCCTGCAACGGCAACGCCGCGAAGCCGGCGAAGCGGCCGGGGTGGTCCGCCACCACCGACGCGAGCAGGTCGTTGACCGCCGCGGCCCGGGAGACCGCGGTTCCGGCGTCCGACTCGGCCTGGATTCCCGGGGCGTTGAGGGAGAGAACCTGCATGTCGAGACCCGCCGCGTCCATCTCCGCGAGCCGCTCGCCCGTGACGTCGAGGAGCCGCCGGGACGCCTCGCGCCACTTCTCCGGCTGGAGGATCGAGGCCGACGAGGCGCCGTACGCCGCCAACTCCGGGTGACGAAGTGTTCCTCAAGGCCGATGGTCCGCATCGCGACTCCACTGTCGGGTTTCATTTATATGCATTGACTTCATGGATGGTGAAACCTAGGTTCCGTGGGTGTCAACCCTCGGGAACGTCCGACTGACGGTCCGACGGAAGGTCCGAGCGAAGGGAGATACCCGATGACGGGTGCGGGGCACGATGCCGTGGAGCCGGGACCGGACACGGTGCCGGTGGACGTGGCCGTGGTGGGATACGGGCCGGTGGGCATGGTGACGGCCGCCCTGTTGGGGCGGGCGGGGCATCAGGTCCGGGTGTCTCGAGCGGTACGAGGGCTCGTACAACCTGCCGCGTGCGGCCAGCTTCGACGACGAGACGATGCGCACCCTGGCACGGCTCGGCGTCGCGGACGACCTGCTGCCGCGAGTGCGCGTGCAGCCCACGTACGAATGGCGCAACGGCAGTGGCGACCTGCTCATCGAGCAGCGCTTCGCCGCGACCGGACGCAGCGGGTGGGCCGAGTGGCACATGATGTACCAGCCCGATCTGGAGGCCGCGCTGGACGGAGTCTGTCGTTCGATGCCGAACGTGGACGTGCGGCACGCGCACACCGTCGTCGCCCTGGAACAGCACACGGAACACGTCGAGCTCACCGTCGAGGGTCCCGGCGGGCGCGAGACGACGAGGGCGCGGTACGTGGTCGCTTGCGACGGGGGCAACAGTTTCGTGCGGTCGGCCCTCGGCATCGGCCTGCACGACTACGGCTTCTCCGAACCGTGGATGGTGTGCGACTTCCGGTTCCGCCGTCCGGCGCCGGTGCCACCGGCCTCCAACTCGGCGACCCTGCGGGCCCGACCTCGATCATCTCGCTCGGACCGGAGCACCACCGCTTCAGCTTCATGCTCGACTCCGTGGACGACTTCCCGGTCGAACGCGATCCGCAGCGGGTCTGGAAACGCGTGGCGCCCCACCTCACACCCGATGACGCCGACCTCATCAGGGTCGCCACCTACACGTTCAGGTCGCTCATCGCGCGGGACTGGCGCGCGGGACGAGCGCTGCTCGCGGGTGACGCGGCGCACCAGATGCCCCCGTTCCTCGGACAGGGCATGTGCTCGGGCTTCCGCGACGCGCAGAGCCTCGCGTTCAAGCTGGACCTGGTCCTGCGCGGACGTGTGCCGGACACCGTCCTCGACACACGTATCAACAGGAGCGTGCACCTCACGTGCGGACGGTGACCGAGAAGGGCATCGAACTGGGGCACCTGCAGACGCTGCGCGACTCCGGTGCGGGCCGCGGAGCGCTCGACCGGTCCTCCTGGCCCGGCGCGCGGAGGCGAAGGCGCCCGAGGCGGTGCGCCTGCCGGGCCTCGTCGAGGGCCTCCTCGCGCGGAACTCGGGTGCCGGCCGGGGGCAGCTGTCGGTGCAGGCGGTGGTGGACGACGGCTCGCGCCGCGACCGCCTGGACCAGCTCGTGGGCGGCGGCTTCCATGTGCTCGTCATCGCCGAACAGTTGGCGGCCCTGGAGTCCACCAGCCTGTTGGACGAACTGGATCGCGCGGAGGTACGCGTCGTCGTACCCGGTGAACAAGCTGCTCCGCACCGGCGTGCGGCCATCGTCCATGACGTCCGGGGCACCTACCGCGCCTGGTCTCGCCGACCTCGGCTGCGCGGCCGCCGTGGTCCGCCCCGACTCTACGTCTTCGGCACGGCGACCGGCGGGGACGCCGTGCCCGCTCTGCTCCGGGAGTTGCTGGCCGCGGTGAGCGGTGGCACTGAGGTCGGAAAGGCGCGAGCGGAGGCCTGATGTCGCAACTCCGCGGCCTGCTCTGGGAGGGGAGGGGCCGGTCACTATCATCGCCGCTGTGACAGATCAGCGCCCTCCGCATCCGAAGCCGGTGATGCCTCGCCGGCCCGCCAGGGCATTCAGTCCGTCGAACTGGCCATGACGGTCCTGCTGGCCCTCGAGGAGGGCCGGGGCCGATGAGCCTGACGCAGATCGCCGCCGGCGCCGGCATGCAGCCGAGCAAGGCCCACCGCTACCTCGTCAGTCTCGCCCGGGTGGGTCTCGTCGCCCAGTCACCCAGTTCCGGGCGGTACGACATGGGGCCGTCCATGCGGCGACTCGGCGTCGAGTCGCTGCGCAGGATGGACGAAGTCGCCCTGGTCAGTGAGCATTTGACCGAGCTACGGGACCGCACGTCGCACGCGGTCAACCTGGCGGTGTGGGGCGATCACGGGCCCGTCGTCGTGCGCTGGGAGTACGGTGCGCACGCACTGCCGATCACGGTCCGGGTCGGCGCCACCATGCCGCTGCTGACCTCGGCCATGGGCGGAGCCTTCCTCTCGCCCATCTGCCCGAACAGATCACCGAACCCGTGCTGTGCGGGCAGTTGCAGACGGAGGCGCTGGACGCGGCGGCCCGGGCGACGGTGGCCCGGATCAAGGAAGAAGTGCGGCGCGAAGGCGTGGGACCGCCACGGCCGGCGGGGTCATTCCTGGTGTCACCTCCCTGGCCGCCCCGGTCTTCACCGCGGGCGACTCGTTCCCGCTCGTCGTCACCCTGGTGATGCCGGCACGCGGTGTCTCCGAACAGGAACTGCCCGGCTTCGCGACGGAACTGTTGAACGCGACCCGGGCCATGTCCGAGATGCTGGGGCACTCTCGCGCGGCCGTCGGGCTGAGACGCTCGATGCACCCTGGCGAGCCGTCCTCGGACGAGGGCGGCGCGGGAGCCTCAAGCGGTCGGGCGTTGCGGTGGGTCAAGAGGCGGGGACGGTGCTGAGGTAAGCACGGACCGCGCCCGATGTTTCTCCCTCCCGGCTGAGCACCATCAGATCCGGTCCCGTCAGTGAGCCGTGAAGTGGTCGGTACGCGAGACCCGGCAAGGCGATGCGCTCTGTGGCGGTGGGGACGAGGGCCACCCCCGTGCCCGCGGACGCCAGCGCGAGGACGCCGAGGGTGCTGCCGACCAGCCGGGCCCGGGGCCGGCCTTCGGCCACGGCGGGCCAGAGCCGGGAAAGGATGGTCTCGCCTTCGTCTTCACTCGCGAAGACGATGAGGTCATGGTCGGCGAGATCGGCGGTGGTCACCACGGCGGCGGACGCCAGTTCGTGGTCGGAGCGCAGGGCGACCGACATCGGGGTGGGCCCGCGGCGGCTGACACGCAACCCCTTGGCGTCCTTGAGGCCGAGGTCGGGGCAGTATCCGATGTCGAGTGTGCCATCGCGAACTCCCTGGACCTGAGAGGCAGGCGGAAGCTCGGTCAGGTGAGGTCGACTCCTGGCTGCGCGCGGTGGAAGTCCCGTAGATCGTCGGCGAGGACGCCCTGCAAGGCCGCGACGCCCGAGAAGCCGATGCGTACCGCTCCGTCTCCCGTGCACCGGCTGCCGTGCGACATGCAGCGCGCGGTCGGCCTGTGCCAACGCACGGCGGGCCTCCGGAAGAAGCAGCTCTCCGGCCTCGGTCAGCTCGACGCGTCGGCTGGTCCGGACGAACAGAGGTCCGCCCACCTCGCGTTCCAGGGCCTGCACCTGGGCGCTGAGGGTGGACTGGGTGACGTGCAGCAGGGCCGAGGCGCGGCCGAGTGTCGTTCGTCGGCGACAGCGACGAAGTAGCGCAGGTGTCGCAGCTCCATTGATTGTGCCTCACTCATCGGCAGAAACGATTGATCCATCGTATCTTTCGGTTGGACCAATCGTTCACTCGGGCAAATACTGACGCATGAACGCGACACTTCAGGACCGACAAGACATCGCCGACCTCATGACGGGATGGATTCACCGTGACCTGGGCGAGTGGGACAGGTTGAAAGGACTCTTCCACCCCGACGGCCGGATCGAGATCACCTGGGCTTCGAAGGACCCGCGTACGAGTTCGTGGACGCCTCCGCGCGCATGGGCGCGTCGGCCTTCCGTACCAAGCACTGATCACGGCGCCCGCCGTGACCTTCTCCGCTGACGGAACCCGGGCCGTCAGTGAGACCAACGCCGTCTCATCATCGGCGAGAACGTCGACCTGGGCTCTCGGATGCAACGGCCGCCAACCGATTCATCGACCGCTTGAGAAGAGGGACGGTGCGTGGCGCATCAGTGACCGCAAGAGTGTCTACGACTTCGGCACCTTCACCTTCCTGTCGGCGTCGTCGACATCGACAGGGAGGCGGCCGCCCGGCATCCGCGGGAGTACGCGGCCTCGCCTACCTGCTGGAGTGCGCCAGCGGCTTCCCGGTGAGCCGAGTCTTCGCGACCAAGCGCAGCAGCCTTGAGCGGGACATCAAGACGTCTGCCTCGCGTGGCTGCGAGGCGGAGGGCCGCGTGGCGTAGTGGGCCGGGGCTTGTCCCGGGCAGCGACGGGCGCGAAGGTTCGCCCGCCGCCCGCCGCGTCCGGCGGGCGCAGGGGTCAGGGGCGCGCGGCGCGGGCAGCGGGTTCCGCTCGGCCGCTGTGGCCGGGCGGCACGGGTGAGGGTGTCCCGTCCCCGGCGGGATCGCCCACGGCAGTCCGACTGGCATGCCGAAGGCAGTGAGTGCCGCGGCGACGGCGGCTGCCGCGGCGCAGACCAGGAACGCGGTGCTGAAGCCGCCGCCCAGGGCATCCAGGGCTAGGCTGTGGGCCGCTGACCCCGGCGTGCCCGGCGGCAGGCTGTTCACGGCGAGAGGGCCGCCCGCCGAGGCGACCTCTCGTGCGGCCGTGTGGTCTCAGCGGCCGGCGGGTGACCGCGCCGGACAGGTTCGTCGTGAGCGCCGAACCCGCGCCGCGAGGGCGACCGCGCCGACGACGACCGGGCCGAGGGCGCGAATCCGCGTCGCGCAGCATGTTGCGGTGGCGCTGGCCATGCCCGCCAGGTGCGCACGCTGCCCACGGCCACGGCCGTGACGGAACCGATGGTCAGGGCGAATCCGATGCCGATCAGCAGAGCGGGCGCCGTGAACGCGCCGAGCCGCGGGTCGGTGACGTCTCAGCCGGGCGCACAGCAGGCAGCGCCGGCCGCCACTCAGGACGAACCCTGAAGTCAGGAGCCAGACGGGCGAGCGGTGCAGCAGCCGCGAGACGACGGGGATGAGGAGGAAGGCAGGACCCCGGCAGGAGCAGGAAGGGGAGCGCCACCCGAATCGGGTCCTGGTGCTGCATCGGGACCCAGCCACATGCTCGTCGCGAAGCAGACGCCGAGGAAGGCGAGCATGCCTTCGATGACCGCGGCGGCGGACGACACGGTGAAGGCTCGCCGCGGAACAGGCGCAGGTCGAGGATGGGGACGGCGCCCCAGCTCGACCACGACGAATGCCGCGAGGAACATCGCGCCGAAGGCCAGGGAGAGAATGACGGGCAGGGTCGTCCAGCCCGACTCGGGGCCTCGACGGCGCCGTACAACACCAGGATGAGGCCGGGCGCGAAGGTGACCTGACCGGCTATGTCGAGCTTGCGGCCCTCGGGTGATTTCGACTCCGTCGCCAGCGCCGCGGTGAGCACCATGCCGCCGCACGAGGGCGAGTCCTACTGAGCACCCAGAAGCGAGCCGCGCCACTGTCCCGATCCTGGCGAACATGCCGCCGAGCAGACACGGCTGCACCCGCGGACAGGAAGCCACTCCAGACCGCGACGGCATGCGCTCGCTGCCGTGCGTCGCGGGCGACCGCGGTGAGTGCCGTGAGCGAGCCGAGCGATCAGCGGCGCCCAGTCCGTTCAGGGCGGCGCCGAGCCAGAGCACCTGAACGGTCGGCGCGAGCGCGGCGACGAGTGCTGCCGGCGGCGATCAGCGCGGTGCCCGCGAGGACGAGCCTGCGGCGTCCGAACAGGTCACCCAGGACGCCGAAGGTGAACTCGAAGCACACCACCGCGATCATGAACGCGTGATGTGATCCAGGTGAGTTGAGCCATGGCGCGCTCAACTCCGCTGGAACAGCCCGTTCAGTGAGGCCGGCAGGGCGTTCGCGACCTGGGCCACGACGACCGCGCCGCTGGCTGCGGCCAGCGTTCCGGGTAGCCCGGTGTCCGGGTGGCCCCGCGGTCGGGTCCGGGGACGTCGTCGTCCCGTTGTTGAGTGTCATCGCTCGTTCTCCCTGACTGGGGACTTCGGGTCTCGTGGAAGCGGGAAACCCGAAACGTGGAAGCGCTCGGCTCCGCGCACGTGGTGGGGAGAGGAGACACGGCGCGCGTCCGGCGTGGTGCCGTGGAGAATGACACTTCGCTTTACGTCGCGTCAATGAACTATGCGGAAGCTAATGTGACTGTTCTTCGCGTAAGGCGGTGGCCAACTGCAACAGCGGGTGCGCCCTGCAGGCGTGGTGTGCCTCGCCGGTACAGCGAAGTCCCCGAAAGCCGGTATGGCCAGGGCGTGGTGGCCGTCGACCGGGCCCACCGGGCATCGCCGCGAGCTGCGCCACGGTCGCGCCGCCCTCCACCTGCAGGATGGTCGCCAGCTCGCAGCGCGTGGTCCACGCCGGCGACGGTGCAGGGCGGCGGATTCTTCCGCAGCTTCGTCCATGTCGACTTCTCGCACGATTCTGCTGTGCGGAATCTGCAAGCTTCATCAGTGGACGCCGTGCACGCTGGCCCCGTGACGGACGCCTCCTGCCCAGGACATCGCCCCGCACCTCGGTGGCGTGCGCCGCCGTCCGATCGTCAGGCCGTCCTCGGCACCCGAGGTCAGAGCGCGTCGGCCAGAGGCAGCCGTGCGGTCGAGCGATCGGACGTGGCGGGTGGTCAGCCGGCGAGTTGCTGGCCGAACTTGGCGCCCTTCTCGTCGCCGAGCCTGATCGGCGAGAACGTGGCGGCTCGCGGTGGTCAGGCCGGTCTTAGAGCCGCGGAGGTTCCACAGGGCGCCCGAGTCGGTGAAGGTGCCGTCCTCGCCGGGGCCGTGGCGGTCAGGTCGGCGTGGCCGTCCTTGTCGAGGTAGGTGAGGTGCACCTGGCGGCCGAAGTCGTCGCCGCTCTCGGCGATGCCGGGTACTCCGGCGGTGGTCTGCGGTAGGCGACGGCGCCCTTGCCGTCATGCCGCCGTTGGCCTTGACGCGCCCTTCTGAGCAGCACGACCGCACCGGTTCCGGTCGTCGCGCCCAGGCTTTCGCCGGACGCCGACGGCGACCTCGGCCCTGCCGTCGCCGTTCACGTCGCCTCGCGCTGAGGGAGGCGCCGAACGCGTCGTCGTCCTCGCTGGCCCCGGGGACGCCCGCGGTGGCCTGCGATGACCTTCTTTGCGCGCGCGTTGGTCGGTCCTGCCGAGCTGCCGTACTGGATCGTGATGCTGCCCGGGTGGGAGTCGATGACTTCGGTGACGGCGCCGATGTCACGAGTGATCAGATCGCCGCACCCGTCGCCGTCGACGTCGCCGACGGTGCCGCTGTAGGCCGTGCCGAGCTTGGTGGAGCTGTGGCTGACGCCGGTGCGGCCGCCCTTGAAGAAGCGGGCGTCGTGCGTCATCTCCTCGATCCGTGCGTGCTGACGATGTCATCGATGCCGTCGCCGGTGAGGTCCCCGGTGATGAAGGAGCGAAGGCCGGTGGGCCCGTCGCTAGTGACGATGCTGTCCGTGGACGCGGGCTTGCCGGTGCGGGTGATCGGGCCGTAGTCGATGGTCATTCCGGAGACGTCGGGGTCGTCGCTGGGCACGTCGTTGACGACCAGGTCGCGCTTGCCGTCGCCGTTGAAGTCCCCGTGGCGAACTCGGAGTTCGCGTAGGGCAGGAGGGTGTTCGCGCCGGTCAGCCCGGAGGCGGAGCCCCACAGGACGTGTCGCCTTGTTGCCGCTGTCGTCGCCGCCGGTCACGAGCAGGTCGGTGTAGCCGTCGGCGTCGAGGTCGGCGGGGACCATCTGGTAACCGAAGGCGAACGTGTCCTGGAGGTCGCCGGGGACGCCCGGGGTGGCGCGGCTGATGAGCTGGTGGCGCTCGGTGCCGGGGCCGGAGGCGGTGCCGTACACGATGGAGAGGTAGCCCGCGTTCTCGACGCCGTCGACAGTGCCGTGGGGTGCGGCGACGGCGAGGTCGCGCGAAGCCGTCGTGGTCGAAGTCGGTGACCGGGGTGCGGGGCGGCTGCGGGGCCGCGGCCGCGGTGCCGGCGGTGACCGAGACGGCGAGAGGTGCGGTCAGGGCGGCGACGGCGATGGCGCTGACGAGAATGCGGCGGGGCACGGTTCCTCCTGTGGGGTACGTGGGTGACGGAGGAGGAGACAGGCCCTTGTGGGCGAAGGTTGTCTGCTGCCTGAACTCCGTTACGTGATCCGGACTTTTGCCGTGCGACACCCGCTGTTCACCCGGAAGCCCCGGCGCTCGTCGGCTGCCGGCGCGGCGCATCCGTCTGCCGGAGCCGCGGCGCAGCAGCCGGTACTGGTCACCGCCGCCAGGGGCTGGTCTCATGCTCGGGGACCACACCACCAGGAGGAACCCGTGGTACATCCGCAACGGCTCTCCCCGAGGAGCAACTCGCCGATGCCAAAGCGCTGTTGAGCCTCCCTCGGATCGTCGTGATCTGCGGCTCCATCCGCTTCATGACCGAGATGATCGACGCCGACCTGCGGGAGGCCCAAGCCGGCAGGATCGTCGTCAAGCCGGCCTGTGACGTGAAACCGCACGAACTCCGGTCCGAGCCTGCCAAGTCCGAGGCGCTCAAGGTTCGACTCGACGACCTGCACCGCGCGAAGATCCGGCTTGCCGACGAGGTGCTCGTCGTCGGCGATTACATCGGAGACAGCACCCGAACGGAGATCACCTACGCCCGGTCGCTGGGCAAACCCGTGCGGTTCACGCACCCCGAAGTGGACCCTGACGCCTGACCGCCACCCCGGCTGGCGTCCTGTGCCTGTCCGGACGGTGCTCATCTCTACGCGCCCGAGGCACACGTCGACAATCCAGTGCCCGAAGACCTTGCCCACCGCGAGCTGTGGGAGTGCCCGGTGCAGTACGCCGAACTGGCCCGCACCGCGCTGGCGGCGCTCGGCGAGAACGAGTAGTGGACGGTCCGGGATCGCCCTGCGGCTTTCACGGACCCGGCAGCCTGCATGCAGTGAGGGGGTCACACGCGCGCACGAGGACAAAGTCGGTTGACATTCAGGGGTGGAATGTCGGACGTTCAGCCGTGACCCACCGATGCGCCACAGGGACAGGGGACAGGCACGCAGATGACTTTCGGCGGAGGGGACCCGAAGGCAGGGCGCGGGAGGCGTCCAGCAGCGCCTGCCGCGGTGGACGCGGGCTCGCGGTATGAGCCGAGGCGACTGGCGCCGGCGAAGAGTGTCTTGGAGCAGGTGCACACCGCAGGGCGGGTCAAGGACTGCGGGAAGACGGTGGAGTTCAGTTGGCCCGGGGTGTACTTCGAGGGCCGTTTCCGCGGGACCGGGCTCGGGGTGGTACTCGATTGCGCGGCCGCCGACTACGACGTCCAGGTCGACGGGGCCACCGTCGCCACTCTGGTCACACCCGGCGACACCACGCACTGGATCCACGGCCTCGGGGACGGCGAGCACACGGCCCGGGTCGTCAAGCGCAACGACACCCCGGGGGACACCAGCACGTTCGGAGGCTTCGTCGCCGCGCCCGGGGGCGCCGTACTGAGCAAGCCGGCGCCCCGGGGCCGCCAGATCGAGTTCATCGGGGACTCCATCACGGTCGGCTACGGCAATGTGTCGGGCAGCAGCGTCTGCAACCCGGAGCAGGTCAAGCGGAACACCAACAGCGACGTGAGCCACGGTGCGCTCACCGCCCAGCAGTTGGACGCCGACTACCAGATCAACGGCTTCTCCGGCCTCGGCATGGTGCGCAACGTCGCCGGCATCTGCCCGGACGTCACGTACCGGACCTACTACGACCGCGCCCTGCTGAACGTGGACGGCGACGTCTGGCAGAACCCGGGGACATGGCGCCCCCAGGTCGTGGTGGTCAACCTCGGCTCCAACGACTTCACCGATCTCACCCCCGGCGAACCGTGGACGCCCGACAGCCTCGCGGCCGCCTTCCGCACCGCCTACGGCGAGTTCCTGCGGAAACTCCGGATTCGCAACGGGGCCGGCACCACCCTCGTAGCCGTCGGCTTCGACAGAAACGCCGAGCATGTGCGACAGGTGGTCGAGGCGCGCAACGACGCCGGAGACAGTGAGGTCCACTACTGGTTCTTCGATCAGTCGGGCCTGGACTTCCTCGGATGCGACGGGCACACCTCGGCTCACGACGATCGGGTGATCGCCGACCGACTTGCCCCGTTCCTCAGGAGCCTGCCGACGGGATGGTGAGCGGCACGGGCACCCGTGCTGCTCCAGGGAGCGCAGGGCGACGCGAGCCGGTCCTGCATCCATGGGCGCCGCCAGAGACGAATCAAGGGAAAAGATCAACTCTGCCTTGGTGCTCGGAGGAATCCGCATGGTCGCAGGACAGCAGATGCGTGATGTCGTGGTCGTCGGGGCCGGCCTTGCCGGCCTGGCCTGCGCCGGGGACCTGCATGCCGCAGGTGTCGGTGTCCGCGTACTGGAAGCGGGAGACGAAGTCGGCGGCAGGATGCGTACCGACCGGGTCGACGGCTTTGTGGTGGACCGTGGGTTCCAGGTGTTCAACACCTCGTACCCGCAGGTCCGTCGGCGCCTCGCCCTCAAGGACCTGAGGCTGCGGCCCTTCACCCCGGGAGTGCTGGTCGACAGCCCCACGGGGCGGGTGCGTTTCGGGGACCCGTCGCGAGCCCCTCGCGTGGTCTACGACATGTTGCGCGAGCGGCCGGTGAAGCTGCGGGACCTCGCTGGCCTGGGTGTCCTGTCCGCCCGGGACATGCTGCTGCCGGTTCGCCTGATCAAGCACAGCGCAGACAGCGTCGACGGCACGGCCCGCTCCGCGCTGACGCGCGCCGGCATCTCGGACGCGCTGGTCGAGGACTTCTTCCGGCCGTTCCTGTCCGGTGTCTTCCTGGAGGACGAGCTGGAGACTTCTTCCCGGGTGTTCCATCTGGTGTGGCGTTCCATGTTGCGCGGAACGCTCTGCCTGCCCGCCCAGGGCATCGGCCAGGTACCCGTCTCCTTGGCACGGGCCCTGCCCAGCGGCGCGGTGGAGCGCGAGAACCCGGTCGCCCGGCTCGTCGACGGCGGGGTGCTCACCGCGGACGGCAAGGAGGTTCCCGCCCGCGCGGTCGTGGTCGCGACCGGACCCGGACCCCTCGCCGATCTGCTGCCCGAACTGCCGGTGCCCGCTTACCGGATCGTCACGACCTACTACCACGTGGCGCCCCGCTCACCGCTCGGCGAGCCGACGCTGCTGGTCGACACGCGGCGGCGTTTTCTGAACACCTGTGTTCTCAGCGACGTGGCGCCGGAGTACGCCCCCGCCGGGCACAGCCTGGTGGCGACCTCGGTCCTCGGCCGCGACGATCAAGGGCGTGAGGGGCAGGTGCGGGACGCGCTCGCCGAGGTGTACCGGACGGACACCAGTGGCTGGGATCTGCTGACCGCCCGCACGATCACGGATGCTCTTCCCGAGATGACTCCACCCCATCCGCTGTCCCGGACGACCCGGGTGGCTCCGGGGCGGTACGTGTGCGGGGACCACCGCGCGACCGGATCGGTCCAGGGAGCCCTGGCCTCGGGAGCCCGGGCGGCCCGCGAGGTGCTCGCGGACCTCATGCCCCGGGCGTGAACGTCATCGGAGCCGGCAAGCGTGGCGTCAGGGCGGGGAGTCACCGCGCTGGGCGTGCAGACGCAGAACCTCCGCCACATCGCCGAGGCGGTCCAGACCCGACAGGGACCTCGCCACACGATGGTTCTTGGACAGGCGCGCCTGGTGGCGGTGGAGGAACGACCAGTAGCCGACGGTGAACGGGCACGCGCGTTCCCCGGTCCGCTCGGTGGGACGGTAGGCGCAACCGGAGCACAGGTCGGTCATCTTGTGCAGGTAGGAGCCACCGGAGGTGTACGGCTTCGTGGTCATGCGTCCGCCGTCCGCGTACTGCGACATCCCGATCACGTTGGGGACCATGACCCAGTCGTAGCCGTCCACGAAGCAGCGGTGGAACCAGTCGGTCACCGCCGCGGGGTCCCAGCCCTGCTGGAGTGCGTGACTGCCCAGGATCATCAGCCGGGGAATGTGGTGCGTCCAGCCGGTGTCCCGCACCTGCGCCAGGACGGTGCTCAGGCACCGCGCCTCGACGGCGTCCGCGTCCAGTTCCAGGAACCAGTCGGGCAGGGGCGCGTGGTGGCGCAGGGCGTTGCGGTGCCGGTAGTCGTCACCGAAGTACCAGTACAGCTGCCACACGTATTCGCGCCAGCCCGCGACCTGGCGGATGAACCCCTCCGCGCTGTTGATGGGGACCTGGCCCTGCCGCCATGCGTCCTCCGCCTGTTCCACGCAGTCGGCGGGGTCGAGCAGGCCGAGGTTCAAGGAAGCCGACAGCAGGCTGTGACTCATCACGGGGTCGTGTGCGAGCACCGCGTCCTCGTAGGGGCCGAACGCCGTCAGCCTGTGCTGCACGAACCTGCGCAGGGCCGCCTGTGCCTCTCGTTGCGTCGCCGGGAAGAGTCTCGGGCCGTCGCGTCCGACGAAGCGGACGGACTCCTCGGCCTCCCAGGCGTCCAGGTCGTGCCGCACCTGCTCGTCGATGTCGTCCTCGCGGGGGCGGTACGGCTTGGGCGCGTTCAGGACACGTGTGCCCTTGGGCGGTGGCTCCCGGTTGTCGTGATCGTGGTTCCACCGGCCGCCGGCGGGGTGGCCGCCGTCGAGCAGCAGCTCGTGCTCCCGGCGCACCCAGCGGTAGAAGTCCTCCTGCCGGAGCTGCCTCGCGTCGTGTTCGCCGGCCCAGGCGCGGAAGTCCTCGTGGGGGACGAGGAAGCCTCTGGCGGGCAGCACCGTGGCACCCGGGAACGACCTGACCAGGCGCAGCGCGGCGTACGACGTGGGGTGGCGCACGGTGAACCGGCCGTCGGGCACGGCTTCGCGCAGACCTTCGCGGTACGTCTCGGCCTGGACGTAGCGCACACGGTCTCCGAGTTCCGCGGCTCGATGGCGCATGGCGGACAGGACCAGATGTGCCTTGGCCCGGTGAAAGCGGCGGCGTCGGAAGACCGAGCGGGACTCGATCATGACGATGGGCGCATCTGCTTCGTCGGGGAGGAAGTTCCTTCCTAGTTGATCACCGAACATGAGGTGGGGAGTGGGCATGGCGAGTGGTCCTCGGTGCGGTGGTGAGGGTGGCCGTCGGCCGGGTTGGTTTCGTCGGCTTCTGTGCGGCGGGTGTGCGGCCTGATGCCGCGTCGGTGCCGGGTGACGGGGCGGGGGTCAGTAGGGCAGGTTCGGCCTCGTGCGGAGCGTGCAGCGGCGTTCGGCGTAGGCGAGGTCGTCGCGCCACAGTCGTCCCGCTGCCTTGCGCATCAAAGGGCGCAGCGCGACGGACGCGTGGCGTGCGACGGAGAAGCCGGTGCGGTCGGAGGTGGCGATCACGGCCTCCACCACGGCCGTGCGGGGCGCGGGATGGTCGGGCGGGGTCAGCGGGGTGGCGTGTGTCTCGACGACCGAGTCGCTTCCTTCGCCGTCCGTGATGTGCATGACGACCGTGCGGGGCTCCGGCGCCGTGAAGACCGCGCGGACGGGGACGACGAGCCGCGAGGTGAGCTTGAAGGAGACGTCCACGGCGAAGCGGTCGGAGTCGTCGGCGTCTCCCTGAGGGCTGCCGGTCACTTTCAGGTCGACGAACGAGTAGGGGTGGAACCAGGCGCCGTGCCAGGGGTCGAGACGGTTGGCGACGATGTCCTCGGGCTCGCAGCGGCCGACGCCGGTGTAGACGGCGGCCACGGAGCGCGCGAGTTCAGGTCGTGCGGGAACGACGGGGTGTTCCAGGGGCTGCTCGCCGCCCGCGCCGTCGAGACGGACCCACAGCAGGACCCCGTCGTCGTGGACCGGCAGGGTCCGCCAGCCGGGCATGCCCGCGCTGCCGAGCGCGAGCCCGTGCCAGTGGCAGACGAGGGTTCCGCAGCGTACGGGACTGTCCTTGAGCGGGGCGCCCAGGTGCGGGCAGGCGCCTGGGCCGGCGGCCGGACGGCCTTCCGCGTCGCGCCATACGACGAGTTCGCGGCCGGCCACGGTACGGCCGATCGGCGCCTTGGCCGGCACGTCACGGCTGGCGCCCACGACGTACCAGTTGCCTGAGGGACGGGTCTGGGAGCGCTTGAGCGCGGCCTCGATGACGGAAGCCTGTGCTGCGCGCCAGGTGGGCTCCTGGCGGTCCCATGCCTGCGGATTCCTGCGCAGGGCCAGGGGGAATCGGGGGCGGGAGGGCCGGTTGTTCACGCTGCCTCCCGGTGGGCGGGGGAAGCGAGGCCGAAGGCGTCGCTCACGGGGGCGTTCGGGGAGGTCGCGGCATGGGGGGCGGTCACGGGGCGCGTGGCGCCGTGGCGGATCCGGGCGTGCAGGATGCGGGCCAGTCCGTCGAGAGCGACCGCGGCGCGGCGACGGCGGGGGACGACGGCGCGGCGGTGCAGGACGCGGTAGCCGTCGTCGGCGATGGCGTCGAGGATGCCCGAGTAGAGGACGAAGGCGCTGCGGATGCAGGGGCGGGACACCGGGGACAGCATGGCGATCCCCGGGACGGCCTGCCGGTAGACGTCCCGGGTCAGCGCTTCGAACGCTCTGAGCGCCTGCGTGACGCGCTGGTCCTGACGGCCGGTGTCGCGGCTCCACCGGAGTCGGTCGCGGTCCACTCCGTGGGCGGCGAGCAGATCGGCGGGGAGGTAGACGCGTCCGCGGTCGAGGTCCTCGCCGACGTCGCGCAGGAAGTTGGTGAGCTGGAAGGCCACGCCGAGGTCCGCGGCGTACGGTTCCGCCTCGGGGCGCGGAACGGTGGTGCCCAGGACGGGGAGCATCTGCAGTCCGATCACGGCCGCCGAACCGTGCATGTAGCCCCTGAGGTCGGCGTACGTGGGGTAGTCGGTGACCGTGAGGTCGTCGCGCATCGCCTTCATGAAGTCGTGGAAGTGGCGGGGGTCGATCGCGTAGCGCTGCGCCGTGTCGGCCAGGGCCTGCACGACGGGTTCGCTGCTGCGGCCCGTGCGCAGACCGCTGTGCAGGCGGGCCGCCAACTCCTCCAGCGCGGCGGCGCGTTCGTGCGGGGAGCCCTGGTCGTCGAGGGAGTCGACGATGTCGTCGGCCCAGCGGGCGAAGCCGTACAGCGCGTGCACGGCGGGCCGCCGGTGGGCGGGCAGCAGCCGGGTGGCCAGGAAGTAGGTCTTGCCGTGGCGGGCGTTGAGCCGGCGGCAGTGGGTGTAGGCGCTGCGCAGGGTCGGGTCGGTGATGCCTGCGGCGTCCAGTTCTCGGGCGGTCACGAGGGCGTTCCTCCAAGGGTCTTGAGCCTGCGGCGGGCCCGGGAGGGCGGGGGAGTGAGGGAGCCGGTGATGCGGGCGGCGGCGAGCTTGCCGGAGAGCAGCACGGTGGGCACGCCGACGCCGGGGGTGGTTCCGCAGCCGGCGAGCACCGCGTTGGCGGTGCCTCGTACGAGGTTGCGGGGGCGGAACGGTCCGGTCTGGGCGAAGGTGTGCGCGGCGGAGAACGGGGTGCCGGCGGCGTGTTCCTGGGCGTGCCAGTCGGCGGGGGTGACGAGGCAGTGTTCGTCCAGCGAGTCGCTGATGCCGTCCAGGCCGCGTCGTTCCAGTTCGGCGAGGAGTTCGCCGCGGTAGCGGGGCGCCAGGTCGCCCCACTGGGCCGCGCTGGGTCCGATGTCGGTGTTGGGGCAGGGCGCCAGGATGTAGTGCAGGTGCCGTCCGGGGGGAGCCAGGGTCGGGTCCGTCGCGGTGGGCCGGGTGATGAGCAGGGACGGGTCGCTCATCAGGCGTCCCTGGTGGGTGAGTTCGTCGAAGGTCTCGTGCCAGGCCGAGCCGAACGAGATGGTGTGGTGGGCCAGTTGGGGCCAGGTGCGGTCGGTGCCCGCGTGCAGGATGACCGCCGACGGGGCGTGCCGGATGGACGCAGGGCGGCGCGGTGTGCGGCCGAGCAGACGGTAGGTGACGGGCAGATCGGGGGTGAGGACGACGGCGTCGCAAGGGATGCGTTCGTCGCTGGTGACCACGGCGGTGACGCGGTCGCCGCGGCGTTCGAGGCGTTCCACGGTGCGGCCGAAGCGCAGGTCGGCGCCGGCTGCCCGGGCGGCGTCGGCCATGGCCTGGGGGAGGGCGTGCATGCCGCCCCGGGGGAAGTAGACCCCGGCGACGGTGTCCATGTAGGCGATGACGGCGTAGGCGGCCAGGGCGCGGGCCGGTGCCACTCCGGCGTACAGGGCCTGGAAGGAGAAGACGCGGCGCAGCCGTTCGTCCTTGATGAACCGGCCGATCTGGGCGTCCATCCGGCCGAAGCCGCCGAGCGCGGCCAGGCGTGCCAGGTCAGGGGTGAGCAGTTGCAGTGGTGAGTCGAAGTTGGCGTCGATGAAGTGCTTCATCTGCGCTTGGTAGAGACGCTGCAGCCAGTGCCGCAGCCGCTCGTAGCCGGCGGCTGCCTGCGGGCCGGCGAACTCCTCGACGGCGTGCCGCATGGCCTGCGCGTCCGTGTGGACGTCGAGGGTGCTGCCGTCGGCGAACGAGGCCCGGTAGGCGGGGTGGAGCGCGATGAGCTCGACGCGGTCGGCAAGGCGTTCGCCGACCGCGGCGAAGGCTTCGTCGGCCAGCTCGGGCATGGTCATCACGGTCGGGCCGGTGTCGATCCGGTAGCCGCCTCGGGTGAGACGTCCCGCACGGCCTCCAGGACGGTCGTCGCGCTCCACGAGGGTGACGCGGCGTCCGGCGCCCAGCAGATGGAGGGCGGCGGCGAGGCCGGACAGTCCCGCGCCCACGACGACCACGTGGTCGGTCTTTCCGCCGACGGTCTTCACCTCGACGCTCCCTCGACGGCGGTGGGCCGGCTCCCGGCCGCCGCAGCGAGAGGCATGGGCGGGGCCGCTCCGGCCACTTGTTGCAGGAGCAGGCGCAGCCGGGCATGGGCGACGGGGTCGAGCGGGGCCGTGCCCAGGTGGCGCATGCTCTGCGCGACCAGGCGGCGGACCTTCGCCTGAACGGTCTGCCGGGCGCCGGTGCGTTCGAGGACGTGCCGGACCTCGTCCAGTTCGGTGGCGTCGAGGTCCGGCCGGCCCAGGCAACGGCCCAGGACCTGCAGAGCGTGTCGGTCGCCGTCTCGTTCGGCCTGGGCGTGGGCCAGCGCGACCAGGTAGGTGGGTTTGCCTGCGCGCAGATCACCTGCGGCCGGCTTGCCGCTGCGATCGGCGGACCCGAAGACGTCGTCGAGGTCGTCGCGCAGCTGGAAGGCCAGCCCGGCGGCGCGGCCCGCCGAGCACAGCGCCCGCAGGGTGGCCTCGTCCGCGCCGCCGAGGATCGCACCCAGCTGCAACGGGCGCTCCACGGTGTACAGGGCGGTCTTGAGACACGCGGCGCGGATCGCGTGGCTCAGGGAGCGCGTCTGTGTGTGCTCGCCCTGCACGTCCAGGTACTGCCCGGCGACCATCTCCATGCGCATCTGCGACCAGGTCTCGCGGATCCGCGTCAGCTGGTGGCCCGGCAGGTCGAGGGCGGCCGCCTCGTCGTCGGCCCAGGCCAGCGCGAGATCGCCGGCGAGGATGGCGGCGGATTCACCGAATCGGGTGCGGTGCCCGCGCGCGGAGTCCGCGTACTGCGACGCGAGGGCGACGTGCATGGCCGGGCGGCCGCGCCGGCGGGCCGCCTCGTCCATGAGGTCGTCGTGCACGAGGGCGCAGGTCTGGATCAGCTCCAGCGCCGCGCCCAGACGCAGGGCCGCGTCGATCTGCCGCTCGTCGGGCAGTCCGCACGCACGCAGCCCCCACCAGAGGAACTGCGGGCGCGTCCGCCGCCCGCCGCGCACCGTGAAGTCCGCGACGCGTTGGGCGACGTCGGCACCGAAGGTCGCGTCGACGGCACTGGCCTGCGCGGCACGCCCGGCGAGCAGGGGGGCCAGGCGACGTTGCACCGCCAGCGCCACGTCGGCGTCGATCTGCCGCACACACGCGGACAGCCGCGGACGACGCTGTCCGGCCCGGACGGCGTCGCCGCCTCGGTCCGCCCGGTCGGGACCGTGGTCCGCCCCGTGTGGTGGCGCAGCCGTCGCGGTGACGCCAGCTGCCTGATGGGCGGGCATGTCGGCTCCTTGGGTGGGATGGTGACGGGGAAGCTTTGTAGGCGTTTCCCTGCCTCCCACGTGATCGGATGCGCTGGATTGCAGCAACCGGAGCACCTTTTCGAATCTCTTCCTGCTGCTCGCGGGAACCTGATTCATCACCCGGATCCCGCATCCGCGCCGGATGCGGCGACAGAAGAGCAGCGGAGTACAGAGACGAACCCGGGGTGGTGTCCATGCGGTGCGACGTTGTGATCATTGGTGCGGGAGCCGCCGGTCTGTCACTGGCGGAGCGCCTGTCCGCAGCGCCGGCCGGGCACGGCCTGTCCGTGCGCCTCATAGACGCCCCCGCAGGCCCGTTGCGGCCCAGGGACCGGACGTGGTGTTTCTGGGAGCAGGGAGAGGGCCGCTACGACGACGCGGTCACGGCCTCCTGGAACCGGATGCGGGTGCGCGGCCCAAGAGGGCATCTGGTGGACGCGAGCACCGGTGCGCTGCGGTACAAGATGATCCGCTCTCCTGACTTCGAGGACGTGATCGGACGGCGTCTCGCCAAGTACGACGCGTTGGTCCGTATGGAGGGGACCGTCGAGAGCATCGAGGCCGGCCCGGACGGTCCGCGCGTGCTGGTCCGTACCGCCGACGGCCGCTACGAGAACTGCAGCGCACGCTGGGTGTTCGACTCACGGCCGCTGGGCAGTCTGCCGCGGGCCCGCACGACCCTGCTCCAGCACTTCCGGGGCTGGTTCGTCCGCACGGACCAGGCGGTCTTCGACCCGCACTCGGTCGAGCTGATGGACTTCCGCACGCCGCAGCCGGAGAACGGTCTGGCCTTCACCTACGTGCTGCCGACGAGCGCCCGCACAGCGCTGGTGGAGTACACGCAGTTCTCCGCGTCCGTCCTGCCCGCCGACCGCTACGACAGCGCCCTGCGGGCCTATCTGCACGACGTCCTCGCGGTGCGGGACTTCCGCGTCGATGCGCGCGAGGAGGGCGTCATCCCCATGACCGACGCCCGCTTCGCGCGGCAGAGCGGCCAGGGCGTGTTCCGGATCGGCGCGGCCTCAGGTGCCACGCGTCCGTCCACGGGATACACCTTCGCCGCCATCCAGCGGCAGACCGCGGCGATCTGCGACGCTCTGCTGAAAGGACGAACCCCGGTGCCGCCGGCCCCTCACTCGCGGCGGTCGATGGCCATGGACGCCGTGGTGCTGCACGGCCTGGCACGGGGCCGCATCGACGGCGCCGCCTTCTTCACCCAGCTGTTCTCACGCGTTCCCGCGCCGCGCCTGCTGCGCTTCCTCGACGGCGACACCACGCTCTACGAGGATCTCTCGATCGGCCTGAACAGCCCCGTCCTGTCCCTGCTGCGCAGCGCGGCGGAGCTCCCTGCCCTTCCGCTGCAACCCCACCCCGCACCCTGACCCGACCAGGCCCCCCGGCGAGGAGATCCATGCCCACCCTGCGCGACGCGACCCTCGCGTCAGCCTTCGACCATGCCGCGCGCAGCTACGACGCCCTGGTCACGGCCAATCCCGGCTACCACGCACACCTGCGGCGCTCGGCGCGCCGACTGGGCCTCGCCTCCAACGGGCAGGGACTGCGCGTCCTGGACCTCGGCTGCGGTACGGGCGCCTCCACCGCCGCGCTGCTGTCGGTGCTGCCCCAGGCGCAGATCACCGCCGTGGACGCATCGGCCGGCATGCTGGCCCAGGCGGCCGGCAAGCACTGGCCCACCGGCGTCACCTTCGCCCACACCTCGGCCGAAGAACTGGCCACGGCCGGGATCAACGGCCCCTTCGACGCGGTGTTCGCCGCCTACCTGTTCCGCAACACCGCCGATCCCGACCGGATCCTCACCTCCGTGCGCGGCATGCTGAAACCCGGCGGCCGCCTGGCGGTTCACGAGTACACCCTCAGCGGCAGACGACGTCATCGCGCCCTGTGGTCCGCGGTCTGCGCCGGACTGCTCCCGGTCACCACCGCGCTGGGGGACGGCGCCCTGTACCGGCATCTGTGGCGCAGCGTCGTCGAGTTCGACACCGCCGACCACTTCGCCCGCCGCCTGGCGGCCTCAGGATTCGACCGGGTGAGGATCCTGCCGCTGCCCGGCTGGCAGACCGGCATCACCCACACCATCGTCGGCCAGGTGCCGCAGGAACGGACTCACGGATGAACGGCCGACGCAGCACGCCTCCGGGAGCCCTCGATCGGCTGGCGACGCTCATTCCCGCCACACCCGGAGCAGCCGAGGCCATCGGGACGCCACCGTCCACGGCGGTCGTCGGAGGCGGCATCGCCGGGCTCGCCGCCGCCGTGGCCCTCGCCGAACGCGGCGTGAAAGTCTCCCTGTTCGAGCGCGAAGCCACCCTCGGCGGACGCGTGGCAGGCTGGAGCACCGAGCTCGCCGACGGCTCGTCCGTCACGATGAGCCGCGGGTTCCACGCCTTCTTCCGCCAGTACTACAACCTGCGATCGCTGCTGCGCCGCACCGATCCCCGCCTCGAACGGCTGACTCCGCTGCCCGACTACCCGCTGTGGCACGCGAACGGCATGCGGGACAGCTTCCGCCACGTTCCCAGGACGCCGCCATGGAGCGCCCTCGGCTTCGCCGTACGAAGCCCCACCTTCTCCGTCGGCGACCTGCCCCGGATGAACGCCCGAGCGGCCCTTCCCTTGCTCGACGTGCGGGTACCCGAGGTGTACGACCGGCTGGACTCGGTCAGCGCGCACGACTTCCTGGACGCGATCCGGTTCCCGGAAGCGGCCCACCACCTGGCGTTCGAGGTGTTCTCACGCAGCTTCTTCGCCGATCCGCGGCGCCTGTCCGCCGCCGAGATGGTCCTGATGTTCCACATCTACTTCCTGGGCTCCGCCGAGGGCCTGCTGTTCGACGTGCCCAACGAACCCTTCCCGACCGCCTTGTGGGACCCGCTCGCCCTCTACCTCGAGAAGCTGGGCGCCGAGATCCACGTGTCCGAGCCGGTCGACCACATCGCCTCCTCGCCCGACGGCGGCTTCACCCTCACCGCCGGGACGCACAGTGAGCACTACGACGCGTGTGTCCTCGCCCTGGACACCACCGGCCTTCAACAACTCCTCGCACGCAGCCCCGGCTTGGCCGCCCCGTCCTGGTACGACCGCATCGCCCGCCTGAAGACCGCGCCTCCCTTCCTGGTGTCCCGCCTGTGGCTGGACCGGCCGGTCGCCGCCGACCGGGCCGGCTTCCTCGGCACGAGCGGCTACGGCGGCCTGGACAACGTCAGCGTCCTGGAGCGCTGGGAGCACGAGGCGCACAACTGGTCGCGGCGCACCGGCGGTTCGGTCGTCGAACTGCACGCCTACGCCGTCGCGGACAAGGCCGACCACACCATCGAGCAGGACGGCCTCATCGACCAGTTGCACCGGGTGTATCCGGAGACCAAGGCGGCCCGCATCATCGACGCGCGCCACGAATGGCGCCAGGACTGCCCCTTGTTCTCCGTGTCGGGCTACCAGGACCGCCCCACCGTGCACACCAGCAACCCCCGCCTGATGATCGCCGGCGATCTGGTGCGCACCGGACTTCCGGTGGCGCTGATGGAACGGGCGGCCACCAGCGGCACCCTCGCGGCCAACGCCTTGCTGGAGCAGTGGCGGCTGCGGGGGCACGAGCTGTGGACCGTTCCCGTGCGCGGACGCGGCCCCGTGCTGCGGCAGCTGGCACGGTGGACGAAGACGTCATAGGACCGCTGGGCTCCGGCGAGCGCAGCGGTACGGTCCACGCGGCTGCGTTGCGGTGTTGCAACCGTGGACCGTGCGGACACGTGCCCGCCGCCCGACTGGACCCGAGCCGGCGGCCACTTCCAGTGCCCTGACCGGAAAGGGTTCGCAGTCGGCCAGGGACAGTGACGTCGCCTCGATAGGCTGCACGGCGTGATCGACTCATACGCGAGTGCCGATGATGCTGCCGTCGCGATAGCCGGGGCGCGGGCCGGCGCGGACGTGGTCCGCACCATGTACGGCCGGCGCCTCCATCGCATCGACAAGGGTGCCGGGGACTTTGCCACCGACGCCGACCTGGACGCCGAGAAGGCGATCCTCGGCATCATCCGTGCCGCGCGGCCCGATGACGCGGTGCTCGGCGAGGAGGGCGGGCAGCACGGCGATGCCGACGCTGTGCGCCAATGGCTGGTGGATCCCCTGTGCGGCACGCTGAACTACGCCGTCGGCAGCATGCTGGTGGCCGTCAACGTGGCGCTGCGCGACGGGGCGGCGGCGGTGGCCGACCCGTTCAGCGGCGAGGTGTTCTTCACCGACGGAGAGAAGGCCTGGGGGCGCCGCGACGGGGCCGACGACGTACTGCTGACGCCCACGCCCGTCACCGGCCTGGTGGACGTGAACCTGGATCCGCCGTTCCCCGGTGCGCCGGGATTCCGGGCCGTGGATCTACTGGCCCACCCTGAGTTCGTCGAACGGTTCCGGCCGCGCGTCGTGTCCACGACGCTCGCGCTCGCCTGGGTCGCGGCCGGCAAGCGTGCCGCGTACGTCACCGATGGCGGTGACCTCTCCCAGAGCGTGCACTTCGCGGCCGGCATCGCTTTGTGCCGGGCTGCCGGATGCACGGTCACCGCGATCGACGGTGCCCCGATCGGTGAGAAGGGACGCGGGCTCGTGGCCGCCGCCGACGACGAGACCCACCGGCTGCTGATGTCGATGATCCGCAGCCGAAGCTAGTGCAGCGACCTCAGCCAGCACGCCCCCAGCAGTCGAGGCAGACGTCACCGGACATCCAGCCGTCCGGACGACTGTCCCGGCGAACCCTCCCCGGCCGCGGCACTAGCGGGACAGACGGGGTGTCCCTGGGGCGAGCAGGTTGACCGCCTCGCGCAGCCCTTGCGGTTGTGCCGCTCCCTCGACCGTGATGCCGCGCCATCCGGGCCCCGCGAGCAGCAGAGCGGCCTGCTGCCGTGCGCCGGCGGCCCCCCACGCCATGCGCGTGAGATGGACGGCGAGCGGTGTGTTCGCCAGGGACCGTGTCTGCGACCAGAGCAGCACGGAGACCGGGCCCGTGCGGCGCACGGCCGCGATGAGCGCCTCGGAGGGCAGGGCGGCGCCCAGCATGCGCACGGGCTGCCCGCACTGCAGCAGGGCCGCGTGGACCGCCTCGATGGGCAAGGTGTGCTGCTCGCCCGGGACGCACGCCAACAGCACGGGCGGGCCGCCGCGGGGAGTCCGGGCGGCGTCCAGCAGAAGCCGTGCGCTGCGCAAAGCGGTGGAGACGTGCCAGGACAGGAAGTGCTCGACCTCGACGTAGCGGTCCCCGGCGGACTCCCACTTGCGGCCGACCGCATGCAGGGTCGGCATCATGAGCTCCTCCCACGCCGCGATCACTCCGTGTTCCTGAATGAAGGAGTTCAACTGCTCGTCCACGACGTCGGACTGCAGACGCAGCGCGGCCCGGGCGAGACCGCGCCACTGGGCACGTGCGGCGCTGGTCGGCGGGCCGCCAGAGACAGGGCCGACTGTCTGTGCGTCGGCAGGCTGTGGCACGGCGGGTGAGGCAGGTACTGGGTCAGGCCCCGGCCCCGTGTGCTGGTTCGTGACAGTGGCGCGTGCCTTGGCCGCGCGCGCGGCTTCCGAGGGAGGGACTCCCGAGGCCGTCAGCCGGCACATGTCCTCGACCAGCGCGACATCCTGGGCGGACCAGCGCCGGTGGCGGCCTTGCTCGTGCCGTGCGGGACCCAGGCCGTATCGCTGGCACCAGGAGCGAAGCGTGGTCGGTGAGAGGCCGAGGCGACGGGCCAGCACCCCCGAAGTGATACCGGCGTCCAGCGGATCAGGGCCCGCCAGCAGCGGTTCAGGAACTCCGTCGACATGCATGGTTCAAGAATAGCGATGCAGAAGCGATGCGCGGTAGGCGAGCGGACGGCCGCGGCCGCGATCGATGCGCATCCGCATCCGATACGCCAAGGCGGACGGAACGCCCGGTGACGGGGCCATACCCGTTTCGCTCCGCCCCGCAAGCCAGGCCGCCAGAGGTGACCGATGCCAGGCCAGTCCCAGATCCGCCATCCATCGTCCGCAGACCTCGCGCTCATCGCCCTCGGAGACGGCACACCCCATGCCACCGAACGACACCTGAGCCGCTGCGCGACCTGCTCGACGACGCTCCAGGAGTTCTTCCGGGTCCTGGAAGCCGGCCGGGCCGGGCCGGCAAGGCCGGCTCTGCCTCCCGCCGACGTCTGGGAGGAGATCCGCAGACACCTGTAGCGGACAGGCCTCGCTCCGGCTCCCATCAATCGACGCAGTTTCGATGCAAGTCGATTCCGCGCGTTCACGTCGCCATATTGAAGATCACCTCATCGGCGACGAAAGGGCACGGCCCATGCGCGCGCAGAGCAACTTCCGGACGCAGGACAACGACCGCCTGTGGGCGCCCCTCGAAGAGTCACTGGCCGACGAGCAGATCGCCGAAGGAGTGCAGCGCGGCGACGAGGCCTGCCTGGAGGCCGCCTATCGCCGCTGGGGCCATCTCGTGCACACCTTGGCGTATCGGTCACTGGGCGACACCCGCGAGGCCGAGGACGTCACGCAGCAGGTGTTCCTGGCCGTCTGGCGCGGCCGCGCGGGCTACCACCGGGAACGGGGCGCCTTCGCCGGATGGATCGTCGGCATCACCCGCCGCAAAGTCGCCGATGCGCTCACCGCACGGACCCGCCGAGCGGACCTGGTGTCGGCTGCGGAGCGCACACTGAGCCTGCGACCGCAGACCACGGACGACATGGCGCGCAAGGTCCTCGACCAGGTCGTGGTGTGGCACGAGCTCGCGCAACTGCCCACGGCTCAGCGACGGGTTCTCGAATTGGCCTTCTACGGCGATCTCACGCACACGCAGATCGCCGCGGTGACGGGATGGCCTCTGGGCACTGTGAAGAGCCACTCCCGACGAGGGCTGAACCGACTGCGCCTGCGACTCGGTGAAGCGGGTACGGATTGAAGCGACGCGGCTGCTGGCACCGACCTTGATTTCACTTTGAGTGCGAAGCATTGTCGATGAGAATCCTGGCGGGATGAGCCGTTATCCCGCCAGGAAATTTGCTGTTGTCTCACTGCCCGGTTTCGAGCCCTTTGGCGCTTTCCAGCATCGGCGTTGCGGCTGACGGGTTGTGCGGCAACGCCCGACGCGACTGGTCTTCCTTCGCCGCTTCCTGCGGATGCCGCTGCCGCCAGTAGGGATTGTCGTGAGGCAAGCGGCTCGACACCCGGCCGTACATGCCGAACGTGAGAATGATCAGCCCCATGGCAAAGCTGAAGAGCACGTTGGACATGCCGAAATCGAGCACATTCGCACCCTTGTCAAGGATGAAGATGTGGGCAAATCCGCTGAGCAGGAACAACGTGCCCACGACCATGTTCAGCGTCGACGCGAAGTTCCCTCCGATGATGCCGCCGCCGATCAGGGCGAGCCCGACGATGACGGAGATCAGGCTCAGGGTGCCGTTCGTACTCATGCCTGCGATGTGGCTGCCGTCCGTGTCGAACGGTCTCAGCGCGTCGGCGAATCCGAGGCAACCGAATACCAACAGCACGATGCCGCAGAAGGCCGCGCCCCAGCGATATACCGCTGCCAGTCGGTGGTCGAGCGGAAGCTCGTCTTTGAGTTCCATGATGAGGTCGCCTTTCTGCTGACTCGTCTTGCCTCTCGAGCCGTACTTCAGCGCGATAGGTCCGGACGGTTGCACAGGCGAATTGTAATTTTCGACCGCTGCCCATACGGCAGTCGGTCCAGGGCCTCAGTCGGCGACCTGCCCGGTCGACTTGGCATCGCTGCGGAAATAGAACTGGTAGTGGGTGTTGTCCTTCACATCGGTCGCGATAGTCGTCCAGCTGCCCGCCGCTGCGCGCTTGTAGTCGCTCTGGCATTCCCTGCCGCCGCTGGAAGGCTGGAAGCACACCTTCACGTACCGGGTGGTGTCCGTCTTGATGTTGATGTCCGCGCAGTTCGCGGTTGTCACCATGTAGAAAGAGGTCGGGTAGTTCGGGTAAAGGTGGGTGCCCGACGCCTTGGTGTAGCTGCTCGCGCTGCCGTAGCAGGACCGGGCGGCGGCCCCGGCTGTGCCGGCGGAGGCGCCGACGAGTCCGCCGGCGACGACGGCACCGGTCACGAGCGAGGCTGCGAACCGGGTGCGGACATACATGAGGGGATCTCCTTCGGTGTGGGCGACGGCCAAGGCGCCACTGCACCACAGAAGTTGCGCCCACCGACCCTGCAAAGTTCCAGGTACCGGTGGTGCCTCGCGGCAGCGAGCATGAGGGTTCGATCACGTCGGACATCGGGGGATTTCCCATGCGCAAGCACAAGCGGCTCGTCACGTTCGCCCTGACCGGTGCACTCGCGGCTGCCGGCCTCGTCGGTGGCACCGCCACCACTGCGGGGGCGGCGGCCCGGTCCTGCTACGGCGAGGCCTGGAGCTACAGCAAGCCGTCCAATACGAACTTCCAGCCGGCGGGTGTCCTCTACTTCGCGACGGACAACTGCGCCGACATCAACATCAAGACCAACACCAACCGCAAGGTCAAGGTCTGCTTCTACGCCAGCGGGGGCGGGCTCAACTACTGCCAGTCCGAGTACAAGACCACCACCGCGGGCGAATGGAAGGCCATCGCCACCGACGTCATCGACGGCACCAAGTTCAGGTTCCAGTTCGCCAGTTCGGCCGCATCGACGGGTATGCGGGCGCACTGAGCGAGCTGCGGTTGTCAGTGCACGGCTCCACCGGCCACGCGCACCACGCTGGCGGGCACGTTGTCCGACGCGACGCGAGGGACCGCCCGAGTCCTGAGCCGGTTCAGAGGGGCGAGACTCGAGCGGTCGCCGGTGCGCGGTGCGTCAGCGGTCGTCGCTGAACGTGCGGCGGCGAAGGTGGATGAGGACACCGCCGATCAGGGCCAGGGAACCGGATCCGGCCAGAAGGACGGCGCGATCTGCGCCGGAGGAGTTCGTGGCGGAGTGAGCCGTGGCGTGCGCGGTGGTGTGTGTGGGGGAGTGCGCGGTGGTGTGCGCGCTCGTGTGTGCCTGTCCGGCGTGGTTCGCCGTCACGGCGCGGGCGGACCCGCCGTCGCCGGTCAACCCTGTGACCTCTCCGTTGCCCCCGTCGAAGACGAGGTCGGAGCAGGAGAAGAAGTTCTCCTGGCTGTCCGAGCGGATCCACTGGATGAACATGATGTGCCGTCCCGTACGGTCCGGCAGCTGCAGGTCCCAGTAGTAGTGGCCGGCTTCGGTACCCGGTCCGCCCGAGTGCGGTGGGTTCTGGACGGTCTGTACCTTCTCCAGGTCGGCCCAGCCCAGCGGTTGCTCCGGGTCGAAGCCGTCCTTGGTGACGTACACCTCGAACCGGCCGGGATGGTGGGCCCAGTTGCTGTAGTCGACCTCGATGGTGGTGTTCGCGGTGAGATGGGTGACCGGCCAGTCGGTCCGGGCGGCGTTGTACGGCGAGAAGTCGTAGGGGCTACGGTCGCCCGCGCTGCACAGCGTGCCGTCGTCGACGTATCCCTCGCCGCGGCCGCCGGCGTTCGAGTCGAGCACCGCGAACCAGTTGTACAGCGGCGTGGTGCCCGCCTCCTGGACAGCAGCCCTGCAGGCCGGGTTGGCCGGCATCTGGGTGGAGGAGTTGGCGAGCAGGTCCTTGTAGCACAGGTAGGTGCGCGATCCGGGCACCATGGCCACGCCGTGCGCGGCGGCGGTGCCGGGGACGGCCATCACGGCTGCCGCGGCGATACCGGTGGCGGCGGCCAGCGAGGCCAGTCTCGCGGCGAGCGCTGATGGGCGGGCGCGGTGGCGGAGGCGAGGTCTGGCGGACGGACGGGGAACGGTCATGGGAACGTCTCCTTCTGGGAGTCTCCGATGAGCGGCTCGCTCTGTCGTTGCCACCGAGCGGGAAAAGGTTGCCGCGCTCGCGCAAATGGCCGGATCTGGGTCTGGGTCTGGATCCGGATCTGCGCGGCCCGGTCCGACGGAATCCAGATGCAGAACCGTGTACCGATCGGCCCGCGAGTGGCCCGGCGACGCCGCGCGCAGGGGGTGACTCGGACGAGGGCCTTGCGGCATGCGCCGACTTCCGCCGGCACGTCAACGCGGACATCGAGCGGCTGCTCGTGCGGACCCGGCAGCCGTTGCGGGCGGCGCTCCTCTGATCCCACCGATGCCCGGGCCGAGAGGCCGTGACCGGCGGGCTGCCCTATCGTCGAGCCGTGGCGAAGCCGGAGCGGAGATCAGCGTGCGCGACCGTGGCGATGGCCCTGTGCGGCGTTCTCCTGTGGGGCTCGGTGACAGCCGGTCAGGCAGCAGCGGCCGCGCCCCGCGACCCCTGCGCGACACGGCCGAGCGTGTGCCCCGATGTCAGATTCCTGTACGACTACGCCTACGGCCTCGGGTTTCATCCGTTCACCGAACCGCACGCCGTCCGTGAACTGCTCACCGACCACTTCTGGTTGTTCCCGGTGAGCGGCGGGTGCCGTCACGGTGATCTCTACGTCGGCCGGGAGTGCGATCTGCTCGGTGGCAATCCGGTGCGCGTCGAGCTGGTCGGCGACGACTTCCTGCAGATCGACACGCTCCCGGGACACGATCTCGGCTCCGATCTGCACATCCGGTTCACCTTCTCGCGCAGCCTCGGTCTGCACTTCCTGAACGTCCGCGCCTGGCAGAACAGCCCGGAGGAGTACCGGGAACACCGGCTGCGCAGTGAGGCGGGGCGACTGTTCGCCTGGCCGTTGTGGGCGGTGCTCGCGGAGACGCTCACGGTGGCTGCCTATGGGGCGTGAGCGACTTTTCGCAGGGGGCGGAGACGCATGTCATGTGAGCCGGGCCCGGCCGACGAGATGACATGGATGGCTCAGGGGGCGGACGGCTCGATCTCCCCCGCGAAGACGATGATCTGGTCGATGAGGCTTCGTCGCAGATGGACGACGTCCGTACCCGTCAGGCGTGGCCCTCCGTCAGGCGTGGTGAAGACCCACTGGTACCGGGCCCATTCGTCAGGCATGTCCACAGCTGAGCAGCGCACCATCGTGCCGGTTCCCGCCGGGTGGCGCCGGATGTCCAGCACGAACCGCTCGACCGCGGCGATTCCCTCGCTGCGACCCAACGGTCCCCAGAAGACCACGTCTGACGTGAGGGCCTGGGAGAGTAGGGAAGTCACATAGTTGTCGTCCGAGGCGTTGAACGCGGAGATGAACGTGTCGATCGCGGAGCGTGCGGCGTCTTCCTGCATACCCCAGTAATACCAGCCGTTTCGCGTGCGCTGCTCTCAGCAGCCACCTTCCAACATGACTGCGACGCCTATGGGGTTGGGAGAAGGCTGAGACCGCGTTCGGGACCTGACGTGCTTCGTTGCGGATTTTGCGGAGCCCGTCGATGTACGACAGGTATGCGGCCCGCCCGTCAGTTCGGGATGGCGCCTTCGACGAGGGCGACGGTGGCTCGCGGATCGTCGGTCTCCACGACGAGGCGGCGGAACGGGGCGCCGTCGGTGAGTTCGACGACGACGGCGTTGGCCGGCTTGCGGACGGCCCAGAAGATCATGTCGCCGTGCCGGCGGAATCGTCCGGCTGTGATGACACCGGGCATGTTGGTGCCACCGACCTTGGCTCCTTTGTGCTCGTGCGCGATGCCGGGGTCGTGGGTGGCGCCGCGGACCTGGGTGAGTGGCACTTCCACCCGGCTCTTGAGTGCCCACAGCCGGTCGAGACCCGTCAGCTGGACCGTCAGCATGCCTCGTGTGCGGTCGACATCAACGTTTGCCATGTCAGTCCTCCTGTGAAGTGGTCGGGCGGGCGCGCAGGCGCAGGCGGTTACCGAGTACGGTGGAGGCCTCGTGCGGCGGGTCGGCGGCGTGGGCGCTGCGCAGGGCGTCCTCCAGGGCGGTGAACGCCTCTGCCACCAGGTCCGCGACGTCGGGGTCCTTCGGTGCGCGTTCGACTGCGGCAAGGAGAAGGAACCCGGCGGCCGGACCGTTGTCGAACGCGGCGACCGCCGCTGAGCGCGCCTGTTCGGCATCGGGGAGAGAACCGATCGCGGCCGTGCTGGGCAGGATCTCGTGGTCCAGGTGGGCGCGGAGCGCTCTCAAGTACAGGCTTCGCTTGGAACCGAAGACGTTGTAGAGGCTGCCTCGGTGCATACCCGTGGCGACGGTCAGGTCGTCGATGGAGGTTCCCTCGTACCCGCTGGCAGCAAAGAGAACGGCCGCGGCCCTCACCGCCTTGTCCGTGTCGAATGATCGAGGTCGTCCCATGTCTTGACCGTACCTAGTTTAGGAACGAGTAGTCAAGAACGACCGTTCTTAAACTGTGGAACCCACGCGACGCGCCTGGCGATCGCGGTCTGTCTGTCTGTCTGCCTGCCTGCCCGCCTGTCTGTCCATCTGTCCGTCTGCCTGTCTACCCGCCTGGCCGCACGCACCACGGCAACCGCCTCCGAGCCGGGGCGCGCAACTCCTGTGATCTCCTCGAGTGCAGGAGCGTCCGCTCGTCGAGTGGTTGCTCATGCGCAACTCGAGTGAACCCTCACCCCTGCCTTGAGGGTCTGAACAGGCCCGGCCCGGTGCCATGGCAGGGCCGGGTCCATGCCAGGAGTCCGTGCTCGCCGGCCCGCTGGAAGGGAGTCACCGGCACGAGGGGCGGAGGAAGATCAGCGGCGTTCCTGCCGGATGCCCTTGCCTGCCTGATCCGTGAGGACCGCGCTCGCGATCACCTCGAAGAGGTGATCGGCGCGCGGTGCGAACGAGGGTTGGTCGCCGAGCCATGCGAGGGCTGCGATCAGGGCGAACAACTCTGTGCCATCGATGTCGGTTTGCGCCGCGCCCTCGGCCTGGGCGCGAGTGAGGAGCCGCGTGCCTGCCGCGCGCATGGTGACGCATGAGGCGTGGAGTGCGGATTCGGTGTCCTCGATGGCGGCAGCCATCAGCTCGGTGACACCCCGGTACTCACGTGCGACCGCGACGCATTCGCGCAGCCACGTGACGAGAGCGTCCTTGGGCGAGCTCGCTCCTTCCAGCTCGGACGCCTGTTGGGCCAGGTCGTCGAAGCTCGAGCGGAGCAAGGCGTCGAGCAACGCCTCTCGCGTCGGGAAGTGGCGGTACAGCGTGGGGAGTCCGACCTCGGCCCTGCGGGCGATGTCGCGCAGGGATGCGTCGGCGCCCTGCTCGGTGACGACGACGCGTGCGACGGCGAGCAGGTGGTCGTGATTCTTCCGGGCGTCGGCTCTCATATGCCTTCCTTTGACAAGCGTAGCGGTGCTACGTATATTCGTAGCGCTGCTACGGAAAGCCTATCCCATCTGCGGGAACGAGGAAGAGACGATGTCGGCCAACACGATGAAGGCCATCAGGCTGCATGAGTTCGGTGGTCCTGAGGTGCTGCGTTACGAAGACGTGCCGGTTCCGGAACTGAAGCCGGGCCACGTGCTCGTCCGGGTTCACGCGGTCGGCCTCAATCCCCCCGACTGGTACCTGCGTGACGGGATGCCCGGCATACCTCCGGAGCTGAGGCCGCCCGTCAGCTTCCCTGTCATTCCGGGGTCGGACGTGTCCGGCGTCGTCGTGGGCGTCGCCGCGGACGTGGACCGCTTCTCCGTCGGCGACGAAGTCTTCGGCATGCTCCGCTTCCCCAGCTTCGACGGCCGCGCATACGCCGAGTACGTGGCCGCGCCCGCCTCCGACCTCGCCCGCAAGCCGGCCGGCGTCGACCACGTGCACGCCGCAGGGGCGGCCATGTCAGGACTCACCGCGTGGCAGCACCTGGTCGAGCTCGGGCACGATCACCCGAACCCGCTTCAAGAGGCGCAGCACCGCCCGGTGCCGCTCGACGCGGGGATGACGGTGCTCGTGAACGGCGCCGCCGGCGGCGTGGGACACCTGGGGCTGCAGATCGCCAAGTGGAAGGGCGCACGTGTCATCGCGGTCGCCTCGGGCGCGCACGAGCAGTTCCTGCGCGACCTCGGCGCGGACGAGTTCGTCGACTACACCAGGACTCCTCCCGAGGAAGCCGTTCGTGACGTCGACCTGGTCTTCGACACTGTCGGCGGTCCCGGCAGCAGCCGCTTCCTGCGCACACTCAAGCGTGGTGGGGCGTTGTGCTACGTGTTCGTCGCCGCCTACGACTCCGCGGAGGTCGCGCGGCTGGGTGTCACGACCTCGGGCACTCAGGTGCGCTCGAACGGCCCTCAGCTCGAAGAGTTCGGAGACCTGCTCGGCAAGGGTGTGCTCCGCGTCGCCATCGACAGCACGTTCCCGCTCGCGGACGCCCGGAAGGCACACGAACGCGCTGCTCGCGGACACATCGAAGGCAAGATCGTCCTCACGGCGGTGTGAAGGCGAGCCGTTCGACGAGCCGTTCGCCGACTTCGCGACGAGAACGAATCGCTCACACCGACAGAAGGACCTACTTCTGATGACAACTCTCAAGGACGCCATCGACGACCTGTTCAACAACCGGCAGCTGCCGGCGGACGAGGCGGTCGACCGGCATTTCGCTCCTGCCTTCCGGCAGCGTGTGAACGGAACGTGGGACGACCGCTCGGGGTTCCTCGCGCGCGTGGTCCAGCTCCGGGAAACCGTCGAGCACCTCACGGTCACCGTTCTGGACGAGCTCACCGATGGCAACAGCTACGCCGAGCGGCACATCGTCGAGCTGGTTCAACGTGACGGGGAACGGGCCGGCCAGGAGGTGTACGTGTTCGCGGAGCGAGACCCCGACGGTCGCTTCGTCCGGATCGAGGAGACCGCTCTGGCCCTCGGCAGCGGTCAGGTCGGCCAAGGCCCCACTCACGTCCAGTAGGGGCGTCCATCCCGCTCCCCGACGTGACCGAAGAACTCTTCGACGAGTCGGTCGACGTCAACTTCAAGGGCCAGTACTTCACGTTGCAGAAGGCGCTGCCCCTGCTCGTCGACGGCGGCGCGATCGTCCTGACGGTCGGAATGGTCGGGGCTGACCGAGGAGTTCCCGGTGCCACCTTGGCCGCGGCGACGCGCGGGGCGCTGCTGGCGCTGTTGCCGACGCTCGCGCTTGAGGTGGCTCCGCGACGGATCCGTGTGAACGCCGTGAGCCCTGGATCGACCGCGACCCCGCTGTACGACAAGCTCGGCGTTCCGGCGGAGGCACGAGAGGCCATGGGCGCGGGCATCCCGTTCCAGCGGTTCGCGACCAGCGAGGAGGTGGCCGAGGCCGTCGCCTTCCTCGCATCGGACGCTGCGGGCTACGTCACCGGCCAGGAGATCGCGGTCGCCGGCGGGCTCGGACTCAGTCTCGGCATCTGAACCTGCAGGCGCGCAGCGGTGCGGCCGCCATGCCGACCTCCGACCTTCCGGCATGGCGGCCACGCCGCTGCGGCAGACAGGGGCCGGGCACAACCGTTCCGTTGTCCTGGGCACCCGGCCACGCCCCCGCGAGCAGTCGCGTCGGCGCGGTACGACGTCCGACGAGATCGGCCCCTCACCGGGGCGGAGCCTTGCGTGCCATTCCCGTTCCCCATTCCTTCATAGACTCAAAAGCAGAGGCCCCCACGGTCGGGAAGTCGGCAGTACCCGCGAACCGTGGAGATCTTCTAAGCGGATGGCCCCAGAAGGGAGTTGGCCCGCCCTGCCTCCCCATACGCCCTAATCCCGGCGTCGCGGCAGTGCCTGTTCATCAGGTGTCTTTCGGTGCGGGCCGTCCACCGGTCCGTCGTGCGCCGTGTCGGCGGGCTCGGGGTGTGAGAGTGCGGCGAGCAGCTGCAGCTTCTCGTCGCTGTCGCTGTCCTTGTCGGGGTAGTAGACGACGAGGATGACGTCTTCGACGGCGAGTTTGTCGCGGTGCAGGTGGAGTTCACCGACGACAGGGTGATGGACCGTCGTCGTGCCGCCATCGAGACTTCTGACGTCGTGGCGGGCCCACAGAGTACGGAACCGCTGACTGGACAGCGCGAGTTCGCCGACCAGCTCGACGAACCGGGGGTTCTGCGTGTCGTTTCCGATGGTGGTGCGCAGGGCGGCGACGAACTCCGCGGTGGCTTTCGTCCAGTCCTGGTGGAAGGACCGTTCCTCGGGATCGAGGAGGAGGGACCGGAGCCGGTTCTGGCCAGGTCGCAGGCGGGGGGAGAGCGCGACGGCCATGGGGTTGGAGGCCAGCACATCGAACGCGCGCCCTTCGACGAACGCGGGGATCTGGAGGTGGGCGAGCAACTCGTGCACCCGTGCCGGTACGTGCTCGGGGCGCTTGCGGCGCGGCGCCCTGGGGCGTGCCGCCGCGAGGCCGAGGAGATACGTCTGTTCGACGTCGTCGAGGTGCAGGACACGCGCGAGTGATTCGAGGACCTGTGGTGAGGGGTTCTTGTCGCGGCCCCGCTCCAGGCGCAGGTAGTAGTCGGGACTGATCCCGGCGAGCAGTGCGACTTCCTCACGGCGCAGGCCGGGGACGCGCCGGTTGCCGCCGGGCGGGAGTCCTGCCTGGGCTGGGGAGACCAGCTCGCGTCGGGCGCGAAGGTAACTGCCGAGCCGGTTGCCGGATTCCTCATCCTTCATGCCGACACCGTAATGCGGTACGCGTGTCTCAGAGGGGGCCCTGTCAGGACCAGGGAAGACGAGGGCTCTGCCGCATCCGGGCGGATGCCGTCAAGACTGCGACAGCACCGTTTCCACCTTCCAACGAGACGGCGAGCATCACTGTCTGCGCCGCGGGCCTCAACGCCGCCGGCGCCCTGGACCGAACTGAAGGGACAGATCCCGTGGATCTCTCCAACCGCACCGTCTTCATCGTCGGCGGGACCTCCGGCATCGGACGAGAACTGGCCCGGCGGTTCGCCGCGGCAGGTAGCACCGTGGCCGTTGGCGGCCGCAGCCCGGAAGCACTTGCCGAGCTTGCCGGGGAGGGCTTCGGCACGATCAGCGTGGACGTCAGCAGCAGTGCCTCCGTCGCGTCTGCCCGGGACGCCGTGCTCGCCCGACACCCCGAGCTGGACACCGTGGTGACGATGTCGGGCGTCATGCTCCTGGAGGACCTGCGCGACCCTGCGCACTTCGAGGACGCGGCAACGACGATCGGCACCAACCTGCTCGGCACCATCCGCGTCATCGACGCCTTCACCCCGCACCTGATCCGGCAGGGTGCCGGCACCTTCGTCACCGTCACCTCCGGCATCGCCTTCCTGCCGTTCCCGCCCATGCCCAGCTACGCCGCGTCGAAGGCCGCGGTGCATGCCTACTCAGAGGCGCTGCGCGCGCAGCTCGACGGCACTGGTGTCGACGTCGTCGAACTCGTCCCCCCTGCCGTTGCCACGGCAGGACAGGAAGAGGTGAACCCGCACGCGCTGCCGCTCGACGACTTCGCCACCGAGGTCATGGACCTGCTCTCGCAGGACCCCACCCCTCACGAGATCCTCGTGAAGAAGGTCCTCGTGCACCGTTGGGCTGAGCGTGACGGCACCTACGACGACCTCGTCGCCCAGCGCTCAGCAGGTGGCCCTGACCATGCTCCGAGCCGTCGAGCCTGACGGTGGCCTTCCGCCCGATGGCTGCTCTGAGGGCACAGGCGGTGCTCTGGTCGTGGGCGATCCGGCCCTGGCCCGAACGACGTGGCGGGCCGGATGCCCATCTCCAGGAGCTTCGTCCTGCTAGTGGCTGATCTTGTCCAACTCGGCGAGGTCCTCGTCGGAGAGGGAAAGTCCCGCCCTGCGATGTTCTCGCGCAGGTGGCCAACACCTGATCGCAGGTAGCCGGGGATGAGCAGGATGTTCGGCGACCGCCGCAGCAGCCAGGCCAGGATGCAGACCGACATCGATGCGTGGCACCAAGCCGGTCGGCCACGGCGGAGAGCCAGCCATGACCGCAGCGGCGAGCCGCCGAGCGAAGATCGGCACGTACGCGATGCCTAGATCGGCGAGATCGTCAGATCACGCGTTTTCGTCTGTCCCATGGCGAATGGGCGAGGTTGCACATAGCTGCACGCACATCGATCGGCTGCAGACTCGCTAGTGCCTCGGCACCGTGCGCACCGTCGAAAACGTATATCTTACTCCCAGGTAGCCGGATCTAGCCTGCATCGCCGAGATGTTCGACGAGGCCTCGAAGGCTCGGCGAGCGAGCCGGGCCGGCCCTCTGCGCGTACCGCCTTCGAGCCGGAGACTTGCACAGCCTCGAGCGAATCGAGGCCGAGATCCTCGAGGTTCTCGTGGATTCCGCGCGGCGCAACTCCTCGCGCTCCCGGCCGGAGGCCAGCCTCCTGTTGATCGCGTGACCGCACCGACCTTGGTCACGATGTGCAGCGATGCAGAGTAGGGTGCAGCGCCTCACGGATCAGCTGGTCGTGACGCGTGGTCCGTATGCGCCGCGGCGTCGATGCGGGTGATCCCGTGGGCGGCGGCTTCGCGCAGGACGGCGAGTGCGTGCCGTCGCGGTCTGCCGGCGGGCCCATGACGCCGGGGCCTGCCAGCTGCATGGCGCCGTAGCCGAAGCGTGACGGTCAGATCGCCAGGGTCCAGGCGCCGGCCGGTGATGCGAAGCGTGCGCTCGTGGTTTACGCTCATGTCGTCGATGCTCGCCCCGCGGTCCGGTGCTGCTTCCAATACCGATACGGCGCCCTGTCATACCTGGCGGGTATCACCGCGCTACGCTGTGGTCAGCGGGACACCTGGAGCACCCGCGAGCCGAGGTACGTCATGCCGCTGTCGCGGAGTGAACTGCACTTCGGCCGTGCCGCCGAGCGCCTCGGCATGGCCCAGCCACCGCTGTCCCGGGCGATCCAGCAGCTGGAGCGACGCCTCGGGGTCTCTGTTGGAACGCAACCGCCGCGGCGTCTCTCTGACCGACGCCGAGGTGCTGTTGCACGCGCCGCGCAGCCTCGACATGCGACCGCGCCGCCGTTCGCCGCTGCACCCGCTCGCGCCGGTGGCGCCGAGACGTCGGGCGGCCCCCGAAAGCGTCTCTGCCTGGCGGTGAAGGCCGGCGCGTCCCACGAACTGCTGCACAAGCTCCTCGACGCCTACGCGGCCGAGCCCGACGCCGTTGACGTCGAGGTATGCCGCCGAGCGGCACTGCGTGATCAAGAAGGAATGCTGCGCGACGGCCGTGCTGACGTGGCGCTCATGCACGCGCCGTTCAACTCCCTCGCCGGGTTCGACAGCGAAGAACTGATGACTGAGGGGCAGATCGCCGTCCTGCTCGCCGGGCACCGCCTCGCTGCGCAGACGCCTTGTCCTGAGCGACGATCATTGTCGACATCGATCTCTCTCGTCTCGCCCGTCTGGTCTCCAGCAGAGAGCACGTCATCTCACCCGGCCCGGGCGAGATCCACGAGCTAGACGCGCTGGCGACGGATCGCCCTCGGACGCACCGTGGCACGTGCTTCCCGGACTCGGCCCGCGCCTGGCTGCTGTGGGCCGAGCTATCACCGCAGTCCCTGACCGACGCACCTCCCGTCGTCACCCATATCGCCTGGCCCGCGCTACAGCCGTCTCCTCTCGCTCTCGCCGGGCTGATCCAGCACTGCGCAGCAACACGGCTTTGACCGCCGTCACCTGCCATCGCGGCGCGCCGACCGCCGTCCCCATCGACGCCACCAGGTGACGCCGCTGTCCGCGGCTGGCCGCATGAGCTCAGTCGGACCCCAACTCGCCCTGCATAGCGGGATACTGGGTCTGTCTGACGATTAAGAGGCTTGAGAGGCTGAGCGGAGCAGTGGAATTCACGCGGAGGTCAGGTCGTCCGGGTCCGGTCGGGGGACGGGGACGCGGCACGCTGCGCTGTCGTGGGTGGGAGCTCGCGGGGCTGCTCGCTGCGCACAGTCCTGGCCGAGCATGCCGACCGGGTGACGGTCGTGGAGCGGGACCGGTTCCACGGATGGTGCAGGACATCGGCCCGGCGTGCCGCAGCCCGGCATCCACATGTCCTGCTGGAGGGCGGGGCAGTTGGCGCTGGAGTCGCTGCTGCCGGGGTTCCTGGCCGAGCTGCGGCGGCTCGGGCGCCGCCAGCGTCGGGATGCCCTCGGACATGGTGCTGTGGCAGGACGGGCAAGTTGGTTCAGACGACCGCCGACGATGTCGCACATCTATACCGGCTCCGGGCGCAGCTGGGAGGAGCTGGTACGGCGGCGCGTCACTTGCCCATCCGGTGATCGACGTGGTGGAGGGACCGACGCTCGCCGGGTTCCTCGGTGACGCCTCGCGCTTGACGCGTGCTGGTGCGGGATCGCTCCGGCGCTTCCCGAGGAAGGAACGGGCCAGTGAGGCGGACCTGCCAGTCGTGGATGCGTCCGGCAGGGGCACGAAGGCCCGCCAGTGGCTGGAGGCGATCGGGGCCGAAGCGCCGCAGCACGAGGTGAGACCATCGACACGGGACTCGCCTACTCCTCCCGTGTCTGCCAGAGGGAAAGAGTGGTGTCCTCGACGCGTGACACCCTGGCGGGCCACTACTGCGTCTCATCAGTCCCGCGCAGACCCACGCCGGTGGAGCGCTGCCGTTGGAGGACGGCACCCATCTGGTGTCATCGTGTCGGGGCTGCGCGATGACGAACCGCCCTACGGACGACGAGCAGTTCTGAGGCGTACGTCAGAGAAGAGCTTGCCGCATCCGCTGCTGCATCAGTGGATGGACGAGGCCGAACCCGCTCCGTCGGCGTTCGGCTATCGGCGTGACGGCGAACATTCGCCGCCGTTACGACCTGCCCGGCCGCCGCCCGGCAGGCTTCGCTTGCCACCGGCGACGCCCTGTGTCATCGTTCAGCGGTCTACGGGCAAGCGATGAGCCGCCGCGGCGATGAGTGCGCCGATCGCCCTGCGCGACGCCCTGGCTAGCCGATCCACGGCGGACTCCCACCACGCGGCGCGTGCAGCAGCGGTCCTCGATGCGTCTCGGCAGGCATGGGACATCTCCGCCGGGGCGGACCGCTTCATGCCGGGCGCGGTGGGGACGGCCGCGGCCGCCGGGTCGGCGGACCGGGTCGCCAACTGGTACCTGCAGCGTGCGATGGAGCGCTACCTCGCCGATCCTCTGGTGGGATCGGCTCTCCGCTCCGTGCTGGACCTCTGCGCGCGCCGTCACCAGCCTGTTCGCTCCATCGGTAGCCCGGGCCGTCCTCTTCCGGCCCCTGACGCCGACGCCCACCGAACCGCCGACGACACCGGAGGAACCCGCAGCCTGAGCCAGGGCGATCCCCGGGCCGACGCCCGAAGAGCATGGCCGCGCGCGACCCTCACCATGCTCAGTGTTGAACTCGCGCTGTTCGGCGCAGGGCTGGGCGGCTCGGATGCTGTCACTGATCCGCTCGATGAGGCCGAGGGCGTGGGCCAGGGCGCGGCGCTCGTCCTCGTCCAGCGTCTCCTCCATCGCGTCGGCGAGTGCACCGACTCGCTGACGGCAGGTCCGCGCGTCGAGCGCCTCCTTCCCCGCCTTCGTCAGGGTGAGAACCTTCCGGCGGGCGTCGCCCGGGTCCGGCCGCGCGGCCAGGAAGCCCGCCTCGGTCAGTTCCCTGACGGTCGTGGCGGTTGTCTGGTGTCGCACGCCGCGCGCGCCGCCAGGTCGGCCGTGGTCATCGGCCCCCGTGTGTCGAGGAGGCCGAGCACCGCGGCCGGGACGGACGCGAGCCGGTCGACGGTACGGGTGCTGCGGACCAGGGTGCCGACAACTTCCCGGAGTTGGGCGGCCAACTGGTGGGGAGGGGGCTGGTGGCTTCGAGGGCGCATCCTTCACGTCTGCCAGCTTAGCAGTGGAGTACAGGGAGCCCTGTATTACAGGGTTCCCTGTAGTGCAGGGTGCACTGTATATATTGTGCAGTGAAACCTGTGCATCAGAGTCTTCACATCAGGGGCCGGGCCGCAGGGGCCCGTGCAGCCATCGATGGGAGTACAGCAGTGCAGCTGGTCAAGCACGCCCACGCATGTGTGTCGTTGGTCAAGGACGGTGGACGGATCGCCATCGACCCCGGGACGTTCACCCCGACGCGAAAGAGGTGGTGGCGGCCGCCGACGCCGTCCTGATCACGCACGACCACTTCGATCACTTCGACGAAGAGCTGATCGCCCACGCCCTGGACGCCCGTCCCGGCCTGCGGGTCTACGGGCCGGCCTCAGTGGTGGGACGTTGGGCGGCCCGGCGCGGCCAGGTCACCGCAGTCACGGCGAGCGACCGCTTCGAAGTCGCTGGTTTCGACATCGTGGTCTCCGGCGAACTGCATGCCCCGATCCACCGTGACATCCCCCGCGTCGCCAACGTCGGCTGTCTCGTCGACGCGCCTCTACCACCCCGGCGACGCCTACGACGTACCTCCGCGCCTGTCGACACGCTGCTGCTGCCCACCAGCGGGCCGTGGACCCAACTCGGCCGAGCGGCCGACTACGTTCATGCGAGGTCGTGCGCCCAGCCGCCTGGTCCAGATCCGACGAGATCGCGCTCAGCCGCGCGCGACAGTGAGTCCGTGGCTCGTTTCCTGAGCGCGGCGCTGACCGACGTGCCCCTGACCATCTCCTCCCGGAGGGCGACACCATCACTGTATGAGCCGCGCGGAGCGGCCGGCCGCGCACCGCTGCTGTTCAGGTGCGCGGCCGAACGCTGCCGACCCGGATCCTAGGCCGCGTTCGGCCGCCGACAGCTGCGCTGCAGGCCTGACGGCCGGGTTCAGCAAGCGACCGGTGGAGGGTGGGGGCCCGTGACGCCTAGCACTGGATCTGCTTCGGATCGATCGGAATCTCGCGCGCCGTGTTCTCGGCATCGCTCCTCGGCGCTAAGCTGCCGCGCCACTGGTCCCACTGCGCAGCGGCTGTACTGGTTCTGCCAGTCGTCGCCATGAACTTGCGTCGTAGCTGGACTGGCCGGTGCAGCTTCAGGTCCGACTCGTCGTTGTGCCAGATGCCGTTGCTCGTCCAGTTCGAGGAGCCGACGAACACGATCCTGGCGTTGGTCGCGCCCGCATATCCGCCGCTCGACCATCATGTACTTGTTGTGCGTGTAGTGCAGGGCATTGCCATTCGCGTCGGTGCCGCGGGTGGTGTCGTGCACGTCGATGTTCGGCCGGTCCTCGAGATAGTTCTGCACGCTGGCATCAACCTGGCCGGCGGTGAAGAGTATGTTGATCTTGACGCCGGTTTGCGCCAGGCTCACCAGCTTCTTGGGCAGTTCCAGATAGTTCCGGTCGCCCGGCTCCCCGTGGGAGGTCCACTGGAACATGGCGATGCTGATCGTGGCCGGCGCCTTGATGTTGTCTGCCAGGAAGTCAGACTCCAGGTGTCGCTCCTGCCGCGCGCCTTGCAGGCCACTGGTAGGAGGGCGCGGGACAGCGTCGTCCTGGCGTCCGTGCCGCTGGTGGTGTGTGGTAGTCGGGCACCAGCGGGCGGACCGTTGAGTGCTCCCTGGACATGGCTGTGAAGTACCGACGTAGGAGTTGTACAGGTCGACGCTGCCTTGACGGTGAAGCCGCTGTTCCACGCGGTCCTGGCCTGGGCGGAGTGGGGTTGGCGCTGCTGACGGTCACCGTCCTGCTCGCGTCGCTCCCGCCGCTGAGCATGTAGTACTTCGCGTGCAGGGCGGAGCCGGAGTAGTGGGTCAGACAGCCGCCCGGACACAGCGCGGCGAAGCTGGAGGCCTGCGGGTCGTTGCCCAGCTCGGTGACCATCGACTGCCAGATCGCATTGTCGCTGTGGGAGTCCATCAGCGCCTTGACGATGACGCCGCGCTGGTGCGCGGCTATCAGGGCGTTGGCGAAGTCCGGGCCCGGCCGCGTGTTGCCTATCGAGTACATGGCGACGCGTATGGTCTGCCCGCAACCGGCGCTGTTGATCGATTCGATGATCGGGCCCATGACGTTCATCTCGCGTCGGGGTCCTCCGGGTCGTTGAAGCTCGGGCCCGGTCTCGAGGTGAACGTCCGAGACTCGCAACTGAGGAGTCTTGGCCTTCTTGACCGCCGCGTGCGCCGCTGTCGGCGACAGCGCGGTGACGCGCCAGCGCGGTGATCAACGTGAGCGTTCGCTTCATGGACGGGCCTTTCGCTGGGCTGTTTGACGATGACGAGTCGGGGTGGTGCTGTGGTGATCGGCCCATGAGTGGTCGCCGAGGTGGGCCTGGCATCCTGCGTCGCGGCACAGGCCTCGTCCGGCAGTTCGGTGACGGACTCGCACGTCAACGGCCTGGTGAACCGCCCATGGATTGCGATCAGTTGGCTGCGCTCGTCTCGAGCATCGCAGCCGTCGCCGTTGATGTCGCTCGCAGGTGAGGGCGGCGCGCCGGCGGTCGTACGAGGAGGCCGCGGGGTCGGCGATGGCGGTGCCGCCGGGCAGGCCGCACGTGTCCTCTGCCCGGACGCAGCAGCGTTGCCGGCGGAGGACGCGACGCCTCCGTAGCCCTCCCCGCTGAAATCCGCCTGGTGGTGCGTCACGGAGTCGGCCGCTCCGCCGTGCCACCGCCGACGCGGCGAAGAGCGCACGCCGGCCACAGGCGTCGCCACGGCGCCCGCTGTGGCGACGCGGATGCGCATCGGAGGCGGGGCGGGAAGACGTCCGTGCTTGGCCATGCGCTGAGCTCCTGCTGGGGACAGGGACATCGGCGGACATCCCGCGTCAATGCGGTGCCGTTCCGTAGGCGTTTGCCCGGATTTGCTCCAAGCGTGACCCACCGTTCGGCAAACAGGAGACTCGCAAAGGCGCCAAGGCTGCACGAGAAAGCAGGGAAGTACGGCGTGAACGCCCGAGTCGCCCTCCCGCTGCACACATCTTGGCCACCGCCCGGCCCATCACTGTTCATGACGGAAAGCGCAACTCCACTCATGGGGTCTCGGTCTAACGCCATGAGCACAGCAAGAACCACCAAACCAGGCATACCAGAAAGGACTCTTCACGCATGCGTGTCTACAGCACTCTCGCCGCCACTGCCGTCCTCGCCCTCGGCGCCGTCGGCTTAGCTGCACCGGCCGTCCAAGCGGCCGCCGCGGCCCCCGCCACCGTCGTCCACGACGGCGGCGAGCTCTGGTACGAAAGGCCGCACCCGGCCAGCAGAACAGTCTGACCGTCGCCGAAGAGATCGAGGAGCGTGGCGAGTTCGAGGCCTACTACGTTCCTCACCTTCCACGACCGCTACGACATCGATGTCGACGCGAGCGCGGCGGACACGGATCGAGATGCATCGTACCCGCGTGCAGAGCGACCGCAGCGTCGTGCGGTGCGCCGTCCTGATCCCACAGAATCTCGGATGATTCCGACAGCTATGACATCGACCTCGGAGACCAGGACGACACGGCTGCGCTTGAGCCGGACAGTCGTGCGTGGGCCGGGGTACATGGCGGCGAGGGCAATGACGTGATCACGGCGTCCGCGTCCGCGATGCTGTACGGCGATGACGGAGACGACGAACTGGACGGCGGGGGCGGCCCGTTCGGCTTCGGCTCCTCACGGCGGTCCGGGCAGACGACACGCTCACTCACTGTGGGCAGGACTGCTTCGGCGAGGGCGGGAACGAGTCCTGACCGGCACCGCCGAAGGGAACACCCTGCACGGTGACGGCGGCAACGACGTCCTCGCACGGCAAGGTGGCGCCGACACCTCTACGGTGTGCGCAGGGACAGGCTCTATGGCGACAGCCGGCGATGACGTCCGTGGGGAGGCGCGGCGCAGACCTTCTCTCGGGCGGTGCCGGCAAGAACGAGCTGCACCAGGACTGACGGGGCGCCCCGCGGTTGATGATCCGCCAAGCGCGGGGGACACGTCGAGGACCAGAGAGCCGTGCGGATGCGCGGGATCCGTCAGGCACGTGCGCCCATGCCGCACGCGCGTTCTGCGGTATCCCCGCGGATCCGATGGTGCCGGCACGGAGACTGTCGCGCCGCCTGGCCTTGACCGGGCGGCGTCTCGGCGCCTTCGGCGGCCCGGCTCAATGGTGCGATCCGGATCCGTCGCGACAACCCCTCCGGTGCCGCGCTGCCAGTGTGACGCCCAGGTCCTGGGTTCCTGCGACGGACAGCAGTTCCAACTGCTCGGCTCCCCTGGCTTCCGGGCGGCGCGGTGAACCACAGCAGGCGTTGGCGTCCGTCCTCGCAGTCAGGCTTGTAGCGGGTGTAGGAGGTGAGGCGATCGGCGAGCGCGATGACGAGGCTCGCGAGTTCATCGGGGCGCTCGATGACGAACGGCCGGTCGAGCGAGGCGAGTGTCCGCGGCAACCAGTCGAGCTGCTGCGCGCGCAGCCGACGCGCAGCCAGCGCTCGGCTGCCGGGTCCGCGGCTGAGGCCTGCGTGCTCCTCCAGGCCGGCAACACTGGCGGGAAGGTGGGCGCGGATCTGCTCCACTGTCCCGTGGATCCGCGAGCGTCACCTCATGCGTAATCGGCCGTGGCGAACCCTGACAACACGCGCTGCATGCCGACCGGGACCACGGGCGCTTCGAATGAACCGGGCAGGGCCCGCGCGTCTCGCGATGCGATCGAGCCGGAAGCGTCCGGTCCTCGCCGATCTGGGCGTCCCTCCCGTGACGTACCACCGGCCCCGTGGCGACGATCCCGTACGCGTGCAGCGTGCGTTCGTCTGCGCCGTCCGTCGCACGGTCGGTGTAACGGATCGAGACCGGCCGGCGGTGGCGCACCGCATCGGCGACGGTGAGCAGGAGCCCGGCGTCCGGGTGGTCCAACTCGCCGGGCTGATCCGTGAAGCGCGAGCCTCCAGGAGTGAGTCGAGTCGGCGGGCGATGTGCTGGGGCAGCACCCGGCGGATCTTCGCCGACGCTGTCTCGTTCGCCGTGAGCCCGCCGCCGTCAGCCTGCCCGGCGGCCGGCGACCAGGCCGAGCAGCACGGCTGCGCCTCGTCGTCGCTCAGCATGAGCGGAGGCAAGCGGTACCCGGGGCTGAGCCGGTACCGCCGTAACGGCCGCGCACCGATTCCACGGGCACGTCCAGGTCGATCAGCTGGCCCACGTACCGCCGCACAGTGCGCCCTTCGACGCCGAGCCGGTCGGCGAGTTCGGCCACCGTGCGGTGCCGCCCGACTGAAGCAGCTCCAGGAGTGTCAGCACGCGGCCAGTGGGTCGGGACATGTGTACCCAAACCTAGCGCGATTACAGGACCGATTCTGTCCTCTATACCTCCTAGCCTGCGACGTGTACGCCTCCAGCACAGCCAGATGGGAGATTCCTATGGACTTCGTCTCGATCCGCATCATCACCAGCGACGTAGCGCGCCTGCGTCGCCTTCTACGAGCGCGTCACTGGCGCGCGGGCGACGTGGGCCACCGAGGACTTCGCCGAGCTCAGGACCGGGCGCCACCTCGCGATCGCCGGCACCCGCACTGGTCCGCTGTCGCCCGGGCTCTGCCCGCCCGGCGGACAACCACAGCGTGATCACCTGAGTTCCTCGTCGACGACGTGGACCGCGTGCACCAGAACCTGACCGGCTTCGTCACCGACTTCGCTCAACGGGCCCTCCACGATGCCCTGGGGCACCGGTCTCTGCTGTTCCGTGACCCCGACGGCAATCTCGTCAACTTCTTCACCCCGTCACCCCGGCCGCCATCGAAAAGTTCGCACGCTGATGCCCCGCACGACCGCGTGATCTCGCGACCGCGCGATCGCGGAGACTCGTGCCTTCGTGGCCGAGGCAGCCGTGTGGTCTCCTGGCGTCGACCCGCCGGCACGCGGCACCACGGTCCCGCCGCCATGGCACGACTCGCTGGATCCGACGTAAGCGTGCTCGGGGTCCGGGATCTCGCCGGGATCAGCAGCGGTCCGCCGAACCTCTCCGCGACCGGCCCGTCCCCGCCGTGCCTCAGGACCGCGCAGGGCCGGGCGTGACCGATCCATCGGTCCACTTCGTCGGCAGGTATCGGGTCCACGTAGCTGAACGGATCACCCTCCTCAACGGCCGTGTGGCGAAAGGGAGTCAGCGCCTCTCGAACTCATCTGTCGCGCCGGCAACCGGAGTCCCTCGCCACTGACGACCCCGCGTCCTCCGACATAGCGGGGTCTCGGGAGCCGGCGGCTGTCCGAGCGGTGCCGTCTGGCGCAGCTGGCCTCGGGGTGATCCGAGGCTGAACTGACGCGCCAAGCCTCGAAGTTGCGGATGTTTCCGGCCATCTGCGGAGGGTTGAGCTCTCAGTCGGAATCTTGCATTCCAATGAGATTGGGGCGGAGGACCTGGGAAAACGTCATCGCCTCACGGGTTCGGCGCGCGTGAACAGAGCCGATTTTACCTGCCCGAAACCTTTCCTGTCGGGAGTGGATTCCAGACAACTATCGTTTCGGCCTCCTGACATGTACGCGCCCGCGGTGTCACCCTCTCTCCACCGCAGCTGCGGTCACCTGTGCTTTGATCAAGGCCGGGCGGGCCGATCGTCTGCCCTGTCTGGATTCACACCGAGGAGTTCGAGTGAGCCACATCTCCGCGCGTCGCCGCGGCAAGAGTTCTGGCGATCGCCACCGCCAGATCGCCGCCACAGGAGCCCTGCTCGCCACAGGGGCAACCACCAGCGCCACAGCCGCGAGCGGGGCTTCGCGAGCCGCCCGACCGTGCTGTCCGCGGCGGCCGCGCGTCCCTGGTCAACGAGGCGCAGGCGGACGCCGCGCAGACCGCCTCGGAGACAGCCTCGGCGCCAAGGAGGAGCTGGTCGTCAAGGACGTCGTCAGGACGTCGACGGCACCGTCCACACGCGCTACGAAGCGCGCACCTGTGCGTGGGCCTTCCCGTGCTGGGTGGCGACCTTGTCGTCCACACCGCCAAGTCGGGTAGGCGCAGTCAGCCTAAGGCGAACAAGGCCACGATCAAGGTGGCGTCCCTCACGCCGAGCGTCGCCGGCGGGCAGGCCGAGAAGCAGGCGGTCTCCGCCGCCAAGGCGCTCGCCGGCCGGGTCCGAGGCGGACGGCGCACGCAAGGTGATCTGGGCCGGCTTTCGGGCACGCCCGTCCTCGCCTACGAGACGGTCGTCGGTGGCTTCCAGGACTGACGGCACCCCGAACCAGCTGCACGTCATCACCGACGCGACGACGGGCGAGAAGCTCTTCGAGTACCAGGGCATCGAGAACGCCACGCACCGGCAAGACCCTCTACTCCGGCAGCGGCGATGCGCTCGGTGTCACCCTGTCCGGCTCGACCTACTTTGCAGCTGTACGACACCTCACCAGCGCGCGGCGGCCACAGACGACGGGCCCGAACCTGGCCCGCAAGACCTCCGGCACCGGCACCCTGGTCACCAACTCGACCAGCACCTGTCGGAACCGGCACCGCGTCCAGCTCCTCGTCCGACCAGACCGCGGCGCCGACGCCGCCTACGGCGCCCAGGAGACCTGGGACTTCTACAAGAGCACCTTCGCCCGCAACGGCATCACAGAACAACGGTACGGCGGCCTACTCGCCGCGTCCACTACGGCAACGCGTACGTGAACGCGTTCTGGGACGACAGCTGCTTCTGCATGACCTACGGCGACGGCAGCGGCAACACCGACCCGCTGACCTCCCTGGACGTGGCAGGCCACGAGATGACGCCACGGCGTCACCTCCAACACCGCCGGCCTGAACTACTCGGGTGAGTCGGGCGGTCTGAACGAGGCCACCTCCGACATCTTCGGCACGGGAGTCGAGTTCTACGCGAACAACGCCTCCGACGCCGGTGACTACCTCATCGGCGAGAAGATCGACATCAACGGCGACGGCACCCCGCTGCGCTACATGGACAAGCCCAGCAAGGACGGCGCCTCCGCCGACTCCTGGTCCTCCTCGGTCGGCACCAAGGACGTGCACTACTCGTCCGGTGTCGCGAACCACTTCTTCTACCTGCTCTCCGAGGGCAGCGGCTCGAAGACCATCAACGGCGTGACCTACAACTCGCCGACGTCCAGCGGCTCCACTGTCACCGGCATCGGCCGGGCCACAAGGCGCCGCAGATCTGGTACAAGGCTCTGACGACGTACTTCACGTCACCACGAACTACAAGTCGGCCGCACGGGTCACCCTGAGCGCGGCATCCGCGCTCTACGGCTCCGAAGCGACCGAGTACGCCGCGGTCGCGGCGCCTGGGCTGCGGTCAGCGTCAGCTGAATCCCTCGGAGTTGACTTGACGGCGGTGTCCGGCGCGGCGGCGCCGGGCACCGCTGCCGCGCGAGCGCCCGCCGAACGGCGAACGATCAGCTCTTCATGCGAGCGAAGGCGTGCTCGACACGGGCCGTGCTCAGCCGGCCGAACCCCGAGGAGAACCGTGCGTTCCGATCGGAGCCAAGATCGCTCGGCTACCATCTCGGACGCATCGCCGCGGGCAAGGAACGTTGCCCATGGCTCGTGGCCCTGACGGCCGAGTCGTTCGATGCGCTCGGCCTCGCGGGACTGGACGGCATCCAAGGCGTCGAGTGCGGCTGCCGGTCGTGCCCCGTAGGCGGCGCAAAGGGCGTCGAGGCGGTCCCGAATGCTGCGCTCACCGGAGATCGATGCTCTTCGCTGCTGCTCGACGGGCGCGCACGGCACGGCGTACCAGGCTTGGATTGCGCTAGGTCGTCGAGGGCGTGGCCGGGCCGCTGCGCAGATCCCAGTCGATGAACCCGCCAAGCGGTCACCGTTCCAGATGGAGTTCCATGGACCGAGGTCTCCATGCCTGATGATCATGCCGGGCCGCCATAGTCGTCCTCCTGGCCCACTGCCATCGTGCGCGTCGGCCGGCGGCTGGAAGTCCCGGACGGCGTCGTGGTACTCGCGCAGCCAGCACCAATTCGCTGATTCCAGTGGTCGATCGCGAGAGCCGACGGCCAAGGTGGTGGAACGCGGGCTCGACGTGCACCAGCGACGGCGCACTCATCGGTGCCGTCCGTGCCGCGAGACCGCGGAGCCCGAGTGCGAGCTCGCCTCCGCGCTCCAAGTGGTCAACAAGGCGTGTACCGCGGACGTCCCGCTCGCCGACGGGCCGGCGGATCGTCTCGCGATCCGCCGCACCGTGGTCACGCTGCCCTTGTCCGTAGCGCCATCCGCGATCATTGGGACAGCGCAGCCCTGCTGCCCGTATCAGCGTCATGGATATCGGCGCCCACAACAGCCAGCGCGATACGCCCAAAGCAATCACCAGCCAGACCTCAGCAGCCTCGGACGGAGGTCGCCCACAGGTCTGATGAACTTTCACGTGAGGAGCAGCGGAGCCGCCTGAGCTCCCGAGCTCCGCAGTGTCGGTCGTGTCACCGACCATGCACAAGCTTGCCGAGCCGCGAAGGGTTCCCTCACGGAACGCAGAGCGCCAGCTTCCTCTGCGCCACCTGAAGAAGCCTCAAAGCGATCCGACGCCATCCATTCTGGCATTTCGACCACGTCGGCATCACCGTCGCCGACCTGGACGCCGCGACGGCATTCTTCGTCAGCCTTGGACCGGACTGCCGGGCCGACGGGAAGATGGCGGTCGAGGGCGAGTTCCTGGACACGGTGATCGGCATGGTCGGCGCCCGCACGGAGATCGTCATGCTGCGGCCGCCCGTGGAGGCACGACACTGGAGCTCTCGAGCTTCACGCGGCCGGATCACCTCCCGGGACTCGCCTGCTGCGCCGGCCAACGAGCTGGGCGCGCGCGTAACGTCGCCTTTGGCAGTGCACGACCTCCAAGCCGCGGTCGACCGGGCCGCAGCTGACGGCTACGGCCTGGTCGGAGGTGTCGGCACGTACGAGGGCGTGTGGCGCATGGCCTACGTCCGAGGCGAAGGCATCGTCGTCTCGTTGGCCGAGCGCACTGGAGAAATGAGCAACATCATGAATGGAACTGTCGCTGACGAACAGATCCGAGATCTCGCAGCGACCGCCAAACCGTACAGTCTCGCGATTCTTCAGTGGGAGCCGGCGCGAACCATGGACGGCGCGGACGCGATCGAACTCGAACACCAGCGACGCATGGTGTCGCTACGCGCCGAGGAGTGATCGCGGTCCTGTGCCCGGTGGCCTCCGATGACCTGGCTGGAATCGCGATCATGACCGTGTCGACCGAGGAGGCTGCGGACATCATGGCCGGGGACCCATGTGTGCGAGCCGGGATGATGCGCTGCGATGTTCACCTCGTGCCACGGCGTCCCCGACACCCTCCCGCATGAGCGATGGGCCTGCGGGCAGTGACTGCCCCTCGACTCGGGCGACGCAGCCGGATGACCCGTGGCGCCGGTACGCGGGAGCCCTTTGAGATACGGTGGCAAACCGTCACGCGCGAGTCCGGCATCGTTTGTACGTCTCCATCGCGCCACACGCGGCACCATCGCGCATGTCCCAGCGTCCGCGCACGCCTCATGGAGAGCAGCCCGCTCATGCTTGACATCGCCGATCCGTGACACGCACGCGCCAGCCTCTCGGTCCGACGCGGTCCCTCGAGGGACTTGCCGACCTCGCCGTGGGAGCCCTCACCCGAGCGATCTTCCTGACGCCCAGCCGGGGCTGCCCGACTGCCGGACCGGGCGGCAGCCTGCAAGCGGCGCGTTCGCTGCTCCTCGGCGACGCGGGCATCAGTCTCCACTGTAGCTCATTCCACGCCGCTGCTGCTTCTTCGCCGCAGACCGACCGGCTTTCCGAGGTCTGCGAAGACGTGCAGAAGCAGCTGCCCGCCGCGGCACGATCCTCAGCCGGCCTGCGACATGTCCACCCGGTCGCTGTGCCTGCTGTCGGCTGCTTGGGCTCAGCGGCCCGTGGATGCCCGCAAGCATCGCCGCCACCTCGCCACTCCGGCTGAGTGCGCGAGGTCGAGTACACAGGAGAGTTCCGCGATGCCGCCATCGGGCGTGCAACCTGGGCAAGGGCAGCACTGTCTCGCCTCACCGTTCTGCGTGCTCTGTCAGCCCTGCGTTCGGCGCGCAGGAGGGTGCGCGAGGTAGCGAGCAGACCGCACAGCTCTCGACGCGCTCCTGGTGCCGATGACGGCGATCGACCATGTGCACATCCTCCGGGACGAGGCCCTCGCATCGCCTGCGTTTGATCCAGCAGTCTCCGCCTCTCCGTCCTGGCGGCCGGCGGGGTCGGCACCCTGCCGGCGGTCGCCTGCCGTCAGATCTGGACGAAGAAGCGCAGCGGTGCGGCATCTCGCCCTGCTGCCAGTGGCGCCTGCGCTACGACTGCGCTGCTGTTCCTGGACTCGGTTGAGGTTGCAGGTGAATGCGCCCGCAGCGGATGTGCTGTCACCGGCCAGGGTTACGCAGGGGCGGCAGGGATGCGTAGCGTCATCGCAGCCATGTCGTCCTGTCCATCACTGGGGTACTGCTCGGCCAAAAGCGGCGCACAGTTCATCGATCGGCGCGCCTGCATGGTGACGGGCTGTCCGGGCGATCGCGTCGAGGCCTTGGTCCAGCGAAGCATCGCGGCGTTCGACGAGTCCATCCGTGTGGAGGAGGGGCTGCCCGTCTTTGCGGTCCGACAGGTAGACGTTTCCGTAGACGCGACCGCGGTGGGTGATGGCGGGCCGACCACATTCCGCAAGGTGTTCACCTTCTTCGTCGAGCACGCCCAAGACTCCGTACCGGGCTCCGACGAGGTTCATGGCCGTCCGCACGATACGTCGCAGGACCGTGGGCAGTTCGAGCTCGCTGTTGATCCCGTGAACGACCTGGAGGTGTCCTTGCAGGTCGCGCTGTGCACGCGCCAGGGAGTGCAACCGCTCGCCTATACGATCCAGGTCAGCGCTGAGCGGCAGGTTGAACAGTGACATGTGGGGCGGGGCCACGTCTACGGACCCGTTGTCCGATGGACCTTGTTGCTCTTGCGTCACCACACTGAGGGGCTGCTGTCGCCTCGCACTACGAGCACTGGGCATGTGGCGTGCTGGACACAGTGCATGGCCACCGAGCCGAGCAGTAGTCCTGCGAAGCCGCCGCGCCCTCGGCTGCCGACCACGAGCAGACGTGCATCGCGGGAGGCGTCCAACAGCGCGCCGGCTGCGGGGCCGAGCCGTACGTCGGTGTGTACCTCCACCTGCGATCCGTCGCTCAAGGCTTCCTGGACAGTCGCTTCGAGATCTTCGCGTGCCCGGCTCTCCAGCGCTTTCGCGTCGCTGCTCGACGGTGGGAGCCAGCCGAGCGCACCCTGGAACGAGGGATGTCCCAGGCGGTCACCGCCTCGACCACCGCCCCGGTCATCTCTGCCTGGCGCAAGGCCCAGCGAAGGGACAGCACCGACGCTGGTGAACCGTCCACGCCTGCCACGATACGACCGACGTTCTCCTGCTGGCCTTTCATATGTGTGTCTCCGTCTGCGCGACAAACCTGGCTTCTCTTGCTTCGGCTCAAGATCCCAGTACATACAACCGTGGGACTCTCCCTGTGCATCCGCAGGAGCGCGCCGGACCCTTTGGCCGTCGGAGGCGTCGCTCAGCTTCGGGAAGGCCCGTTGTCCCTCGCCAGGGCAGGGACCCCCGAGTCACTCCGTGACATCGCGGGAAGCGCTACTGAACTGTGTCGCTCGGGCGGCACGGCCCGGACGGCACGGCTGTGCACTCTGAGCTCTTGTGCGGTGCGCGGAGAGAAAAACATTGCATTTTGCGCTCAATAGTCTGGTTCGGTCCGATGGTCGAGCTAGGTGTGGAGTGAAGTGACCAAGCAAAGTGTTGCTGAGCAGTACGTCGATCTCTTGGCCCGTGCGGGTGTGCACCGCATGTACGGAGTGGTGGGCGACAGCCTGAACCCTGTGGTCGACGCCGTCCGACGACACCGCTCCCTGGAGTGGGTCCAGGTGCGCCATGAGGAAGTCGCGGCGTTCGCGGCCGGTGCCGAAGCGCAGCTCACCGGGAAGCTCGCCGCCTGCGCGGGATCGTGCGGGCCGGGCAACCTGCATCTGATCAACGGCCTTTACGACGCCCACCGGTCGATGGCGCCGGTCCTCGCCCTCGCGGCGCAGATCCCCAGCGGCGAGATCGGCACCGGGTACTTCCAGGAGACCCACCCGGACAGGCTGTTCGCGGAGTGCAGCCACTATTCGGAACTGATCTCCTCGCCACGGCAGATGCCCCGGGTGGTCCAGACGGCCATCCAGCACGCGGTGGGCCGACGCGGAGTATCGGTGATCGCAATGTCGGGCGACGTCGCCGACGAGGACGCTCCCAGCGGCGGAGCTGAACTGACCGTACCGCTGGACAGGCCCTCCGTTCGGCCGCCCGACCATGAACTCGCGCGGCTCGTCGAGATGGTGGACGCCGCTGGGAGGGTCATGTTGTTCTGCGGCCGGGGCGTGGCCGACGCCCATGCGGAGGTGATGGCCTTCGCCGAGAAGGTCAAGTCCCCGGTAGGACACGCGCTACGCGCGGCAAGGAGCACATCCAGTACAACAACCCGTTCGACGTCGGCGTAGTCGGCCTGCTCGGCTACGGTGCGCCTACGAGGCCATGCACGACTGTGATCTGCTGATCCTGCTCGGCACCGACTTTCCGTACTCGAACTTCCTGCCACGGAACGTCAAGACGGTACAGATCGACATACAGCGAACGGCTGGGCCGACGAACGCAGTTGGAGCTCTTTGCCGTCTGGGGGACGTGGGCGAGACGCTGAAGTGCCTCACGCCCGCGGTGCGGGAGGAAGAAGTCGCGACGGTTCCTCGACCGGATGTTGAACAAGCACGTCCAGAGTCTGGAAAGGGCGGTCGGCGCGTACACGAGGAACGTCGAGTCGTTCACCCCGATCCACCCCGAGTACGTAGGCGTCGGTGCTGGATGAGTAGCGGCCGACGACGCGGTCTTCACCGTCGACACCGGAATGTGCTGTGTCTGGGCGCCCGCTACATCACTCCCAACGGTCGTCGCCGCGTGCTGGGCTCCTTCGTGCACGGCTCGATGGCCAATGTCTCTGTCCCAGGCGATCGGCGCCCAGTTCCTCGACCGCGGTCGGCAGAGTGGTCTCCCTCTCCGGTGACGGGGGATTCTCCATGCTCATGGGCGACTTCCTCACGCTCGTCCAGTACGACCTGCCGGTGAAGGTGGTCGTCTTCAACAACTCCTCTCTGGGGATGGTCGACCTGGAGATGATGGTCGACGGCCTGCCTCCGCACGGGACCACCTACGCGCACGCACCGACTACGCGGCCATCGCCACAGCGGCCGGTGCCCGCGGCATCAGGGTGGAGGATCGGCTGATGTACGGGGCGCCCTGCGTGAGGCGTTCGCCCGCTGACGGGCCGGCCCTGGTGGATGTGGTCACCGACCCGGACGCGCTCGCCATCCCACCCAGGACGACTGCCGAACAGGTCAGTGGTTTCGCCCTGTCTGCGGGCCGCGCCGTTCTCGACGGAGTGCGATGATCCACGTCGCCCGGACGAATCTGCGCAATATTCCGCGACGTGAGCACGTGAGCCGGCCGAGTCGACGCTTGGCAAGCGGAGTCGAGCGAAAGCCGGGCCGAGGCCCGCATGGCCATTTCGGCGATGACTCTTTCATCCGGGCGAGAAGCCAGAGAGAGAAATGTGAAACGAGATATGCACGACCGCTTGTCGGTGTGTGGGAGTGGCGGGCCGAGCAGCATGCCGAGGAATGAAGGCATCCGTCTTCTTCTCGCCTTCGGACGAGAGGAAGCAGGCGGCGACGCAGGAGGAGGGTGCGCGCGCGGTCTGCGGACTTGTTCTGTGCAGCTGGACTGCCAGTCCTTCGCTGAGACTTCCCAACAACGTTACGGCGTGTGGGAGGTATGACGGAGAGCGAGCGCCGACTCCGGGAATAGGGCGCTCGGAGGAAAGAAGGGCGTGCGCTCACGGAAAAGTCGGCACCAAGGCTTCGCGCAGACTCGACCTCAGCAGGCGCGAATGAGGTCGCGAAACTTCGCGGACATGCACCTCGCAGACCGATTCAACCCTCTGTTCTTGAAATCTGGGAAGAGGCAGGACACTTACCATGGAAATCACCCACCACACGGCAGTTCTCAACGGAATCAAGCAGCACTGGGTCAGCGCGGGCAGGGCCCTCCGGTCTATCTGCTGCACGGATTTCGGAGACCTGGCACGGCTGGCGCAAGCAGATTCCCGTGCTGGCGGAAAAGTACACCGTGACAGCACCGGACCTCCGCGGTTACGGAGATACGGAGAAGCCCGCGTCCCGCTACGACAAGCGCACGATGGCCAAGCGACGTGGCCGCGCTGATGGACCACCTGGGGCACGAGAAGGTCGCGCTGGTCGGTCACGACCGCGGCGCGCGGGTGGGGACGCGGTTCGCGAAGGACTTCCGTGTCCGCGTCGACCGGTTCGTCGCGATGGACGAAACATCCCGACCAGGGTCATTGCGGACACCTACGATGCGGCTCTCGCGCGGCAGGGGTACTGGTTCTTCACCTTCCTCCAGGTTCCCGACCTGCCTGAATCACTGATCGCCGGCAACGAGGAAGCTTGGCTGACGCACTTCTACCGCAGCTGGTCGTACAACCCGGACATGCTGACGGCCGAGGAGATCGACGTCTATGTCCGCGCCTACCGGCAGCCGGGGCGGTCCGTGGCTCGTGCATGGACTATCGGGCCGCTGCCGAGGACGTCGCCCAGGACCGTGAGGACGCGGACCAGCTCATCGACTGCCCTGTGCTGACCATGCGGGGCGAGAACTTCAGCGCGGTCGGTGAGGCGTACGACGTTCTCGACGTGTGGAAGGGCATGGCCCGCGACGTTCGCGGAGTCGCCATTCCCCAGTGCGGCCACCTCTGCCAGGAAGAGCAGCCCGAGGTCGTCAACGCCGAGCTCCTGGCCTTCCTGGACGGCTGGAGCGGATGAAAGCCGAGCTGACCGCGCCCCACAGTCCCGGGCGATGACACCTATCCACGACATGGAAAGAAGGGAGCAACCCGCTATGCCGCTGCTCGATCCGAAACCGGGGACGCTGCGTCCTCGCACCACGCAGGGGCCGTCGGTCGACAGCTGCCGACAGCCGGGCGCCCGGCACCCCGGCCTCTCTGCGGACGCCCTCGTCGCTCGACTGGGCGAGCACAAAGTGCTGCACAAGATCTCGGACCTGGTGAGATACGCGTCGGACGCCAGCCCGTACCGGCTGGTTCCCCGTGTGGTCGTCATCGCCGAAACCGTCGGCGACGTGGCAGCCGTCCTGCGATTCGCCCGCGAGAACCGTCGTCACGTCGTCTTCCCTGTGCCGCTGGAACCTCCCTCAACGGCCAGGCCCAGGGGGACGACATCCTGGTGGACGTACGCCGCCACTGGACCGGTGTGGAGGTCCTGGACGGCGGCGACCGGGCGCGAGTACAGCCGGGTACGACGGTGGGACGGGCCAACATCACGCTCTCCCGGCACGGCCGGCTCATGGGTCCCGACCCGGCCAGTTCCAGTGCGTGCACCGTCGGCGGTGTCGTGGCCAATAATGCTTCCGGGATGACCGCCGGCACCACCCGCAACTCCTACCGGTTGCTGTCCTCCTGACCGTGGTACTGCCCTCGGGACTGGTCGTGGACACCGCGGCCCCGGACGCAGAGGCGCGTCTTCAGGCGCGGCGGAGCCAGGGAACTGTGCGCGACCCTGCTCGCGCTCAAGAGGCGAGATCGAGCGGGACAGCGCTCTCGTGGCGCGCATCCGCGCCAGGTACGAACTGAAGAACACCAGCGGCTACCGGCTGGATGCGTTCCTCGACGGCTCCGACGCGGTGGGAATCCTCAGGGCCTCATGGTCGGCTCGCGGGGCACCCTGGGCTTCATCGCCGAAACCGTCTTCCGCACCGTCCCGCTGGACAGGAAGACCTGCACGGCACTCCTGTTCTTCCCCTCGATCTGCCCGCCGCGGCTGCCGCGGTGCCGCTCTTCAACCACGCTGGAGCCGTGCCGTGGAACTGATGGACGGCAACACACTGCGTGCCTGTGCCGAGGTGCACGGAGTGCCCGACGACTGGCGGAACCTGCCGCAGGACACCGCCGCACTGCTGGTCGAGTTCCGTGCCGCCTCGAGGAGGATCACCTCGCCGACCAGCGTGCCGCCGCAAGCGTCCTCGCCGGGCTGGAGTTGGTGGCGGTGCCCTCGGTGACCAACAGCTTCGTGACCGACCCCCGCCTAACGCAGACCTACTGGCACGCCCGCGAGGCGTTCATGACAGCCGTGGGCAAGGCCAGGCCCACGGGCACGACGCGCTGATCACCGAGGACTTCGCCGTCCCGCCCTCGCGCCTGGCCGAGGCGTGCGAGGCTCTGTCGCAGATGCAGCAACGCTACGGCTACACCGCCGCGGTGGCCGGCCACGCGCCCACGGCAACCTGCACTTCCTGCTCGCCTTCGACGCTGCGCGCCCCGACGACGTCGACCGCTACGCGGCGTTCATGGACGAGTTCTGCGCCATGGTGATCGACCGATTCGACGGCTCCCTCAAGGCGGAACACGCCACGGGCCGAATATGACGCCGTTCCTGGAGGCGGAGTGGGGCGCACAGGCAGCGGAGATCATGTGGCGGATCAAGCAGGCGTTCGACGCGCACGGAGTGCTCGCTCCGGGAGGTCGTGCTGAACCGGGACCCCGGGGCCCACCTCCAGCACGCGAAGACCATCCCGACCATCGGGTGCCGTCGCCGACCCCTGCATCGAATGCGGCTTCTGCGAGCCGGTGTGCCCCAGCCGTGATCTGACGACGACTCCCCGGCAACGGATCGTGCTCCGGCGCGAGATGCTGCGCCAGCCCGCCGAATCGCCCGTGACCGAGGGCCTGTTGGAGTCCTACGGCTACGACGCCGTAGAGCACCTGCGCGAGGCGACTCGACCTGCAAGATCGCCTGCCCGGTCGGTATCGACACCGGAGCCATGATGGAAGCAGTTCCGGCACCAGCGACACGGCGGTCTCGCGGAACGCAGCGCCGAGCGGGTCGCCGAGGCACTTCGGTGCAGTGGAGTCGTCCGTGCGCATCGCCCTCGGCGTCGCGGATCACGTCGACGACCGGCTTCTGCACGGTGCCACGTCCCTCGCCCGCACGGTGGTGACAGCTGATCTGGTGCCGCGAGTGGATCACCGCGATTCCCGGGCCGGCCCCCGGGCACTTGCCCGAGACCCGACGGGAGGGTGCCGCAGCCGTCTACTTCGTCGCCTGCGTCAACCGCATCTTCGCGGGACCTGAGGCAGGGGAGGACCTCCCTCTGCCGGAGGCCGTGGTCAGGCTCTCCGGACGGGCGGGCCGCCCGCTCTGGGTTCCACCGGACCTCGTCGGCTCCTGCTGCGCGACCATCTGGCACTCCAAGGGATACGACGACGGCAACGCCTTCATGGCCAACCAGACCGTTGAGAAGGCCTGGGAGTGGACGGACGGCGGCACGCTGCCCCTCGTCGTCGACGCCTCTTCCTGTGCCCTGGGCGTCGGGCACGAGATCGTCCCCTACCTGACGCCGGAGAACAAGCGCAAGCACGAGCAACTGGACGTGGTCGACTCCCTGGTGTGGACCGCCGGCGAACTGCTGCCCCACCTCACGGCGTCGCGGAAGGTCGACAGCGCGGTCATCCACCCGACGTGTTCGATGAGGCACCTCGGCGACGTGGAACAGCTGGAAGAGCTCGCGAAGTTCGTCGCCCACGAGGTGAGCGTCCCCGTGTACGCGGAGTGCTGCGGCTTCGCCGGGGACCGCGGCATGCTCCACAAGGAGCTGACCGAGTCGGCCACTGCCCACGAGGCGGAAGAGGTTCTGGCGGGCGATTACGACGCCTACCTCTCGGCGAACCGCACCTGCGAGATCGGCATGGAGCACGCCACGGGCCGCCCGTACCAGTCGGTGCTGCTGCTCCTCGAGCGCGTCACCCGGCCCGTCTGACCCCCATCGCCCGATCGGGCACCCTTCGAAGAGCCAGTACAGGAGAGTTCATGCGCATCGCCAACCTGTCCGGACGGCTGGTACTCGTCTCGCACGACCGGGCCGTGGACGTGCACGAGGCCAGTGGCCACCGGTTCTCGCCCAACCCCCAGGCTGTCTACGAACGCTGGGAGGAATTCCGGACCTGGGCCGCGGGTGCGGACCTCGGTACGGGAACCCCCTTCGACGCCGCCGATCTCGGCGCTCCGGCGCCGGCACCACGCCAGCTCCTCGCCATCGGCCTCAACTACCGCGAACACGTCGCCGAGGCCGGGTACGGCACGCCCGAAGGCATGCCACCCGTCTTCACCAAATTCACCAGCAGCATCACCGGCCCCGTCACCGACGTGGTGCTGCCGGAGGGAGGCAACACGGACTGGGAGGTGGAACTGGTCGTCGTCATTGGCCGCCATGCCCGAGACGTACGGGAAGCGGACGCGTGGGACCACGTGGCCGGCCTGACGATCGGCCAGGACCTGTCTGAACGCGTCCTGCAAATGAGCGGGCCGGCGCCGCAGTTCAGCCTGGCGAAGTCCTACCCGGGCTTCTCGCCCATGGGCCCCTGCCTCGTCACCCCCGACGAGTTCGACGACCCCGACAACCTCTACCTCATGTGCAGCATCAACGGTGAGCGCGTGCAGCACGCCTCCACCCAGCAGCTCATCTTCCCCGTGTCGGCTCTCATCGCGAAGTTGTCGGCGGTACTGCCGCTGTCGCCCGGGGACGTCATCTACACCGGTACACCGTCGGGCGTCGGACTCGGCCGTACGCCCCAGCGGTGGCTGAAGGCAGGCGACGAACTCGTCAGTTCGATCCACGGAATCGGCGAGCTGCGGCGGCGGTTGCTGGCCGCCTGACCTCACCTGCCGGGGATGCCCCACCGCGCCAAGAGGCGCGCCCACGCTGATGTTCACCCACGTTCGAAAGAGGTTCGCAGGCTCGTGTTCCATCGCATTCTCGTTGCCGTCGATTCCAGTCCGGCACGCCACTCCACGGTACGTACGGTCGGTGAGCTGGCCCGGCTCACTGGGGCCACGGTCAGCGTTCTGCACGTCGTTGCCACCGCAGCCGAGCTCGCTGCCGTGGTCCCGTTGGAGTCCGACGCGGAAGCCAAGGCGGTCCTCGACGAGGCGGTCTCCGCGCTGCGGGACATGGGTGTCTCCGCCGAAGGCACCCTCGTCAGCGCCCTGACGACCGAGGTGTCCGCCGTCATCTCGTCCGCGGCTGCCGGTTATCAGGCCGATCTGCTGGTCCTGAGTCCCCATCGGCACGGGCTGTTCGCAGCCCTGCTCAACCTCGCGTCAGCGACGCCGTCGTCCACGGCAGCCGCATCCCCGTACTCCTGGCTCCCGGGAACGACAGGCGCTGAGAGGCGCGGCGGGGGCGCGGACACGGTGCGTCAGCCGCCCAGCGAGGGCTGCCCTGCCGCTGTGGCGTACGCGCTCCACGGGCGCGCGCTCCCATCGCTCCGCTGTGCCCTCCGGCCGCATCGCCGTGCGCTCACCCGGCCGGCCCCCACCGCCAACTGCCGCCATTCGAAGCCATGTTCATCCACTATCTCGGTCGCCCCGCACTCTCGGGGCGCGTCCACCCGACTCGACCTGTGAAGAAGGAGAGCTCGCTGACCACGCTCCTCAGGAGACTGCGCACCGGCCTTCTGGCCTCAGCGGTGATGACAGCCATCGCCGTGACCTCGGACGGCTCCGTGACCACGGCCGCGGCCGCCCAGCCGCAGAGCACGCGCTTCGTGGCGCACCTCGACATGGCCAAGGGGCAGCGTCCGGAGAACATCACCCTGGAGCCCGACGGCAGCGCCGTGGTGACCTTCGCCTACAGCCGACAGATCGCCCGGATCACCACAGATGGCAAGGTGCGGATCCTTGCCACACTGCCTGCCCCGGCGGCCGGATCCACCACTCCGGCCCTCTCGCAGCCGTTCCTCGGCGGCATCGTCCGCGCCGACGACGGCACCCTGTACTTCCTCTACGCCACCGGCAGCAGCGATCTGACCGGCGTGTGGCGGCTGCGCGCCGACGGCACTCCGCAGCGCATTGCCGCGCTTCCCGCCGGAGGGCCTCCCCAACGGCCTGGCCCTCGACCGGAGTGCACACCGTCTCTACGTGGCCGACTCGGTTCTCGGCACCATCTGGAGCGTCTTACCGGAGGCGGCCCCACCCGTGTGGAGTACCGGCCCCGAACTGGCCGCGGCCGGATTCCTCGGAGCGAACGGCATCAAGGTACTCAAGGGCTCTGTGTGGGTCTCAACTTGGACCAGGGCACCATGCTGCGCATCCGGTCACCCGGCAGAGCGGCGCCGGGCCCATCGAGACCCGCGCGACGGGACTGGCCAATATTGACGACTTCGTGTTCACCGGCTCCGGCGACACTCTGCTGGCCGCGATCAACGCGGACAACACGATCGCGCTGGTCAGGCCGAACGGCAGCCACACCGTCGATGCTGACCGGAGCCGACGGACTCCAGAACCACGTCGCTCGCGTTGCGTGGCCACGATCGACCTACATCGCCAGCGGCGCCTACTTCACCAACATCGATCCGAACCTGCTCACCGTGCGGACTGCGGCGCGTCCGTAGGACGGGCGCACGGGGGATGCTCTGGATCCGGCGCTCACCATCACCCGGTTGTGGCCACCGGATACAGGAGCCGCCTCGGATGTATCAGCGCCCGGCTGACCGGATCTGAGGGACTGGATCCAGGCCGGCACCGGTGGTCGGCCGGGACGGCGCGCGTCGTTGGTTGGTTCAGCGATGGGGACTTCAGCGCCCATCTCATTCCGGAATTCAGTGAATGAACTCACTCGTATATGTGCCGCGCCACCGTGGCCTGGAGGGCACAGACAGCTCATGAACGGCACTGATGCCGGCACCAGGGAAAGGCCGGACGACAGCTGCCCTGCCGGGAACGCCCTGCGCCGTCGAGCAGGGCCCGCCGGCCGCCCCGACGCGCTCCAGCGCCCGGGCCTCGCCCTCGCCGTGGCGGTGCCGCCACCGCGGTCGCCCTGATGACCTACACCGCGCCGATGGTGACCCTCTCGAGGCGGCTTCCGACCTGCACACCCCGCTCTCCGCCCAGGCGTGGCCGCTGAGACGGGGCCCACTGGGCCTGGCCGCCCTGCTGCTGGTCGGAGGCAGCCTCGCCGACGACTTCGGCCGCCGCCGGATCTTCGTTTCCGGCACGTTCGCACTCGGGTTGGCGACAGCTCTGGGTGCGCTCGCACCGTCGACCACACTGTTCACCCTCGCGCGCATCGCCCAGGGCGCCGCCGGCGCCGCGCTCTTGCGAGCAGCCTGGGACTGATCGTCCACGCCTACTCCACCCCCAGGGCAGGATCCGAGCGACCGGAGTTTGGGAGCATTCGTGAGCGGCGGGATCGCGGTGGGGCCGCTTCTTGCCGGTTCGATGCCGTCTTGGCGTCGTCGCGTATGTGGTGCTGGGTGTTGCCGCGCTGATCGTGGCGGGGTGCGGTCTGTGCGGGCTCTCGAGTCACGCTCTCCGCGCCGCGGGCGGACGGATGTCGTCGGCGCCCTGGCCTTCGCGGCTGCGCTGGTGGCGTTGGTGGCGGCGCTGACCCTGGGCCGGGACGGCTGGCTGCGAGTGCCGTTGCTCTTCTGCTCGTCGCCGCAATTCTCCTGACGGCCGTGTTCGCCCTGATGGAACGGCTTGGGTGGCACGCGCCGATGATCGACTTGGCGCTGCTGCGCGACCGCTCTTCCTGGCTTCGTCCGTCGAGGGGACTGTTCACCGGCCTCGCGGTGATAGGCCTGTTCAGCTTCCTGCCCACGATGCTCCAGCAGGTCTCTGGGGCTGTCGGCGATCAGCACGGCCTGGCTGTTTCTCGCTCTGGTCGGGCACGTCCTTCGTGGTCGCCCATCCTGGCGCGCCACCTCGGCGGCCGCCTGTCCCACCGCGCCAGATGGTCATCGAGCTTTGTTCTGCACGCGGCCGGGACCTTGGGGATGCTGGGCGCGGTCGGCGCCGGTTCCTGGATGCGCCTGCTGCCGGGACTCGTGGTGGCAGGAGTGGGCAGCGGCCTCGCTGAATGCAGCGCTGCCGCTGCTGGCCGTCGACTCGGTGTCGGCAGTCCGCGCGGCCATGGGGTCGGGGGCGCAGCAGTCCTTCCGCTACCTCGGTTCTTGTGCCGGCGTAGCACTGACGATCGCGCTCACCACGTCGGCCCACGACATGGCCGGGAGCGAACGAGGCGATGGTGGTGTCGGCAGGCCTGACGCTGGTGGCCGCGCTGGGCATGGGCCGCTCCGGGAGCGGGGACGGGCAGTGCCGAACTGAGGCCACGGGATCGTCCCTTGGCCGATGTGGTGGCGCGCCGCTGACGCGGGACGGGTGTGACCAGACTCAGGACAAGAAGTCGAGGACGGCTACTACGGTCTGGGCTAGCCGGCCCCGACGGCGGTGCTTTCGCGAGCAGTAGTAGCGCGCGTGAACCAGCGGCCCGTCTGTTCGACCGACGCGCCGCAGTGGCAGGTCTGCGGCTCGCGGATGCGTTCGATCGAGATCCACAGCATGAGCTTGACGGTACCCGGGTGGCGAGGCTCCCGGGAGGCACCGCGCGAGTTCCGGACCCGCCGCGTGTCCGGCTCCTGTCGGGCCACGGACCCGCCGGCGGGACCTCTGCTCGGCCTGGCCGGTCGGACGCCGCTGGCGACCAGGGCATGTCTTCGTTCGACAGAAGGCTTGTTGAAGTGCGCGGTCCCACGTCAAGGCTCACGGCCACCGCATGACTTCCAGGGGCAAAGCCCTGGTCGCAGGCGGTGGCCGTGGCGCTCTATACCGGGCCGGACGCCGGTTACGACCGTTGAGGGAAAGCCTCAGAAGGTCAGGCTCCAGCGCTGGAGATGCGCCCGGGTCCAGATCGAAGATGCCGGGGTGCCGTCGGTGACGCGCAGCTTCCAGGTGCCTACCGCGGGCACCGCTGAGGCGTCGACCGTGTAGGTCTCGTGCAGGCTGGGCGTGAGCACCCAGGGTCCCCAGGGCTTGACGTGGATGGCGGTGCCGTCGGGGGCGATCAGGTCGATCACCATGGCATTGCTGAACTCGTGGTCGAGATCGATCGAGACCTATGAGGTCATTAGGGTGCGTTGCCCGGCTTTCTCCGGACGACCAGTGGGGACTCGACCACGCCCCGCTTGGGGATCACATACGTGGTGGGGTTGACGAAGAAGTGTCCGCCGGATTCAAGAGCGGTCCAGGTGAACGGGAACTTCCGGATGTTCCTCGCCGCGTCCGTGATGATGATGACCGAGTCGTAGTCACCGGCCTTGCCGGGCGTGCCGGTGATCAGACCGGTGGTGTGGTTGATCGACAGCCCCTGGGGCAGCGACTTGGCGGAGTAGGTCAGCGGGCCGGGACGACTGCTGGATGCCGTGATCTGACGGCTGACCGGCTGGCCGACCGCCACCGGCTCGGTCGGCAGTGGTTCCGCGGCGATGTGGTTGACGTAGCGGATCCCGACGTTGACGGCCGCCCAGGCGTTGGCGACGGACTCGTAGGCGTCGCTCTTGGCGCCGTAGAGGTCGGCGGCGGCCTGGAGCGTCGCGGTCCGGGCGCCGGCGTAGTCGGTGGTGCTGGTCATGTAGACGGTGAGCGCGCGGCACACCACGGCCGAGGCGTCGGTCAGTCCGACGCCCGCCACGGGGAGCCCGTCGTACGTGGGGCTGTCGTAGTCCACGCCGCTGATGGTCTTCTGTCCGCTGCCCTCGGCGAGCGGTAGAAGAAGTGGTCGCCCACCCCGGCCACCATGTGCGGCTCCTGCCCCTTCGCCTGCGGCGTCCAGTAGTCCAGGGGCGCGTGGCCGACGGAGCTGATGCCGGCCTTGGAGGGACGGTCCATGTAGCGGATGGGCTTGCCGTCGCCGTGCAGGTCGTCCAACTCGGCCATCGTAGTAGTCGGGTACGTCGTTGGGGTTGTCGGCGTGGAACTCGACGGCGGCGGCCATCATGTCGCTGATCGCTTCGTTGAGGCCCGGCGATTCGCCGTTGTTGCCCAGTCCGGCGGTGGCGGAGGTGACTCCGTGCGCGTCATCTCGTGCGCGGCGATGTCCAGGGACGTCACCGGGTGCTGTCCGTCCGCGCCGTCGCCGTAGCTCATGCAGAAGCAGCCGTCCTGCCAGTTGGCGTTGGCGAGACGCCTTTCACGGATTCGTAGTGGACCCGGAGGAACTGCTACCGCGGCCGTCGTTGGCTATGCCGTTGCGGCCGAAGTTGTCGTGGTAGAGAGTCCCACGTCGTCTGCGCGCCGTAGGCCGCGTCCACCGCGGCGGTCTCGGGGTTCGCCGCCGTTCCGTCGCCCCACACGTCGTCAGCGTCGGTGAACAGGACCCCGTTGGATTCTGTCGCTGGAGTCGAGGTCGGTGCTGACCGTGCGCGGGGTCGATCAGGGCGTACGTGCCGTCGTCCTGGCGGGTGGAACCGATCGTGACCTGCCACGCTGTAGAGGCTGTTGCCCTGGCGGCGGACTCCACGTGTTCGGCGTTCTCAGAGTGGCGCCGCTCGCGGCGTCGGTCTCGACGTGGCGTTCGCTGGGGGACCCACGTCCCGCTGCAGGCCGGTGACGACTGTCTCCCAGCAGGCCAGCTGGGGCTTGTCGTTCATCATCCAGACGACCTGGCGGGGGCGTTGCGTGCGTTTCCCTTGCGGAGTGCCCTACGCGCGCGGCTTTGCTCAGCCGACTTCTTCGCGGTGCCGGCCGACACCTTGGCCTTGGCGTCGGGAGGGTCAGCTGCGCCTTGGAGGCGTAGGTGACGGTGTGGGACCCGTCGTGCTGATGGACCACAGGTCTCCGCCGATCACGGGCGGTCCGGCATACGTCCGGTCGTAGCGGGTGTGCACCGTTCCGTCGGCGTCCTTGATGACGTCCTTGGGGATCAGCTTCTCCTGATGGCCCAGACCCAGCGAACGGGCGGCGTCCGGCGCCGTGTTGGTCGCCTGGTCGAGCAGCTTCCGGCGCTGCCCGGGCGACAGCTGGACGGTGGCGGCTCCTGGTCTGGCCGTGGCCTTGATCTGTGGAAGAGCTGGTACTTGGCGGGTGTCGGCGGATGCGTCGGAAGTGGAGGCGGCGCCGGCCGAGGCGGGCAGTGCGGACAAGGTGAGTGCTGCGGCCGTGACCACCACGGTCGAGACCAGGCGCCGCCGGGTCCGGTGCGAACCCTGTGTGGACGCAGCCCTGTTACTGGAGGAATTCAATCTGGGGGACCTTCCGTTCGGCTGTCTGCCGATGTCGAGCGGCACACGGGCCGGTCGAGGGGGACCGGCCCGTGCGGTTTCACGGGGAGAGGGGCACGAGCTTCACTTCAGCGTGAAGCCGGTGTTGCCGGCGCGCGGAGGTTCGCCGTGCGCCTCGAAGTGCGCACCGTGTGAACCCCTACTGCCGAGCTGGGGTCGACCCGCGCTGGTTCAAGGTCGACAGCGGACGGTGTAGGTCCGTTGAGAGAAGAAACTAAGTGCCATCACCACGTCTCCGGCAGGTGAGACGGGTGGCGACTACATGCCATGTGGCATAGATCGGCCAGGCTGCGCTCGGTGGCGGGCGTCTCGCACTCGACGTGCCCGCCTGCGCTCTGCGCGTGGGTTTTGCAGCGCACGTCGTTCGACCCCACGTGGAGGCGGCGGCGCACGTCAGACATACGTGCCCTGATCGGGGAACACGTGTCGCCCTGCTTGAAGTCGAGCAGGTACCTCCGTCCGCGGTCCGTACGGTGCAACGGCGTCGGAAGCGCCGGTGTGCCAGCAGTCGGCCGGCCGCCCGGTGACGGATGCGGTGACCGACATGCGGCTCGTCATCCTCCGTCGCTCACGGTCGTGGGCTTCGTGATCGCCGAAGGCTCGTGCAGCCATCCCCGGCGGGCGGCCTGGGCCGCGGCCTGGAAGCGGGTGGTGGCGCCGAGTTCGGTCATCAGCTGGCGGATGCGGCGTTGGGTGGTGCGCGCGCTCCAGCCCTGAGTACGGGCGATCGCCGCATCCGAACAGCCCGCGGCGAGCAGCCTGACGAGGGAGAGGTGATCGGGCCGGCCGGACGTGCCGGGTGAGGCGGTCGGCGGTGCGGGGTCCTGAATGGGGGACGCACGGTCCCACTCCGCTTCGAAGAGGGCTTCCAGCGCGGTCAGCATCGGCGAGCGGTGGATCACGTGCGCGGTGAGGTGTCCACCCGGGGCGAGACTGAAGGGGATGACTGCCTGCGTGTCGTCGGCGATCACGAGTTTGATCGGCAACTGTGCCCGCACACGTGCCTGTTCGCCGGAGCGTATGCTCGGCAGGATGTCGTCCCGGAGGCGGTCCGGCCATGCGACCGCAGCCCGGTCGTAGACCACGCGGTGCGTGACGCCCGAACTCTGTCTGCGGCGTTGGTCGTCCAGGTTGCTGCCGGGGCGGTCGACGTAGGGCGGCCGGTCGAAGGTGCGGATCTGATGGAGGGCGCCGTCGGTGAGCCGGCGGATGGCAGCGCTGATGTCGTCACGACCGCGGAGCAGTTCCACAGCGATGTCCGGGTCGGCGATCCGCAGAGCTTCACGGTGTCTGTCGGCCAGTTGGTGGACCAGCGCGCGGGCCGCACCCAGCTGCCGCTCGCGTTCCTTGATCAGTTCGGTGACCGCGACATCGGGGGCGGCGGCGGTGAAGCGGGGAGGGCGGCCCGCCGATCTGGTCGCGAGGCCGGCCTTCACCAGGGTGGACAGCTGGCGCCCGGCCTGGCTCGTGCTCGCCCTGCAGGCGCTCGCCACCTCGGAGGCAGTGCTGTGGGGCAGGCCGATCAGCGTGGTGTAGACGCGTTGGGTCTCCTCGCCGAGTCCGAGGACGTCGAGTTCCATGTCAGCTCCGGTCATTCGGGCCGCCGACCGCCAGTCGGCGGCATGAGGTCACACGTGTGGAACAGCTGCACGGTGCCTCCGTGCACCGTGCAAGTCCTGTCACCTGCCGGCGCGTCTGCGCACACACAGAACACGGACTCTGCCCAACGCAGGACGGGGCCGGCCTTCCTGTCGGGCTGACAGGCACCGGTCGGTGTCATTCGGCGATGTCGAGAAGCATCGCCGCCAGCTCCTTGCGCGACCCGCAGCCGAGCTTGCGCAGGGTGCTGGAGACGTGGCTCTCGACCGTGCGGCGGGACAGGAACAGCTCGGTGGCGATCTCCTGGTTGGTCTTGCCCGAGGCGGCCAGAGCGGCCACCCGGTGCTCCTTCGGCGACAGCGTCTGACCCAGGGAGCGCCGTCCACCCCGCCAGGGATACGGGATCGGCACGCCGAACTGCCGCATGCTGCGGCAGACGCGCGCGATGTCACGCGAGGCCGTCATCGCACCGTACGAGCGAAGGGCGGCCTCCAGGTCGGGACCGCCCCGCGCCGCCCCGCGCTCGCAGCGGAGCCGGCCGAGCCGTTCGGCAGCCTGTGCCTCGTCGTAGCGCAGCCCCGCGTCCATGAGGACCTGACGCGCCTGCCCGAACAGAGCCTCGGCATCGTCGCCGCGATCGTGGGCGGAGGCGAGCGCGCCCCGGGCGGTCAGGAGGGCAGCCTGCGCGCGCGGCGAGTTAGTCCCGTCGAGCCCGGCCGCGAACTCGTCGACGAGTGCGGCGGCCTCGCTGTCCGGCCCGCGTACGGTCAGTGCCTCCACGAGGCACGCCACCGGCGCGGCGCCCCACACCCAGTTCCCCTTCGCGCGGACGTCGGCGACAGCGGCCCTGGCGTGGTCGACGGCGCCGACCGCGTCGTCCATCGTCAGCAGCAACTGGGCCATGGCGGTCCTCGCCGCGATGAGCGGCCAGACGGCGCCGACCCGTTCGGCGACGGCGATCACCTCGCTGAAGCGGGCGGCGGCCTCCTCGGCCGGGCCGACCGCCGCGAGCAGCGAGCCGTGCAGCAGTCGGGAGTCCAGGGACGCCGCCCCGAACGTCGCGTCGGCCCCGCCCATCCGGCGAACACTGTCGAGCAGGCCGTCCCACCGGCCGGCGGCGTGATCGACCGCGGCGGCGACGAGGTCGACCACCTCGGTCAGGCGCAGGTAGTCCGCCTGCTCGGAGACCCGGCGCCCCTCGGCCAGCAGCGCCTCGGCGCGGTCCGGGCGGCCGATGTGCAGCGCGGCCTGGGCCCAGTTGAGGCACGCGCGCGCACGCTCCCGGTAGGAGGTGCGCAGCTCGTCCCCGCCCAACAGGTCGTCGATCAGCGGCCAGCTCTCCGGCCGGCCCTGCTCGAGCATGAGCCCTGCCCGTGTGATGCGGACGGCGACGTCGACACTGCGGTCGCCGCTGCGCAGCGCGGCCGCCGCCGCTTCGTCACAGCGAGCGACGTGCTCGCGCATGTGCCGGTCCGTGACCGTCTCGGGCGCGGCGAGGACGGCGAGCGCACGGCCGAGGAGCGCGGGCTCGTCGGCAAGGTCCGCGAGGGCGTTGCCGATCTCCAGGTAGCCGGCGCGGGCGTCACCGGACTGGCGGAGAAGGCGTCCATGAGTGAAGCGCAACTCGCCGCGTACGGCGGCCGGCAACTGCTCGGTCACCAGCAGCCCGTGGACGATCGGCAGCGCCTCGGTGTGGGCGAGCCCGTCGACCGCGGCCCTGCCCAGCTTGAGGGCGAGCCGGACCCGGTCCGGCTGCGGGACGCCTTGCGCTTCGAGCGCCTCCAGCAGGAAGCGGGCGGCCGTCGCGTCGTTGCCGTGCGCGAGTGCGGCCTCGGCGGCCGCTTCCGCGTGGACGACGAACTCCTGGTGGCGGCCCGCGAGCCGGTAGTGATGGGCGAGCCTGGCCGCCGTGGGTGCGCCCGCCCCAGCTTCCAGAGCACGGGCGGTCCGCAGATGCAGCCACCGCCGCTCGGCCGCAGGCACCGCCTCGTACACCACCTGCTGGGCCAGCGCATGGCGGAAGCAACTGTGCCCGCCCTTGTCGTGGAGCAGGCCCAAGGCCTGCGCCCGTGCGAGGGATCGGGCGATCTCGCCGGCGTCGTGCTCGGTCACCTCCGCCAGCAGACGGTCGTCGGTGACCAGGCCCAGGACCGCAGCCGCGTTCACGACCTGCCGGGCGTCGTCGTCGAGGGTGAGGAGGCGCTGCACGATCACGTCGCGGAGCACCACCGGAACCGCGAGGTCGTCCAGCGCCTCGGGGCGGGCCGGGATCGTGCGCGCTGCCGGGCCCTCCACGAAGGTGCGCAGGACCTCCTCGACCACGAACGGGATGCCGCCAGTCCTGTCGTAGAGACGGTCGGCGACCTCAGGAGAGAGGTCGGCGTGCAGGATCCGGCCGGCGAGCTGAGCCACTTCCGGCCGGTTCAACGGGCTCAGGCCGACGACGCGGGCCGCGCCGGAAGGTGCCCGGGCCAAGGCCTCCCGGATCGGGAGCCGCCCGGTCTCCGTGCGCGCGACGAGGATCGCGGTCAGGCGAGGAGGAAGGTGTGCGGCGAGGAAGGCCAGGAAGTCGAAGGTCACCGTGTCTGCCCAGTGCACGTCCTCCAGCACGAGCACCAAGGGGCCGAGCCGGTCGAGCAGGGCGACGGCGGCGCGGAAGACCCGGTGTCGCTCCGCTCCTTGGTCGGTGAGTGCCGGCGGGGGCGGCGGCAACTGCGAGGCGATCTCGGGGACCAGCGGTGCCAGGGCGCCGAGCACCGGGTTGAGCACCTCGGCGCCGGCCGGCAGGTTTCCCACCTGACGGAAGGCGTCGAGCAGCGGGGACAGCGGCAGGGGCTCCTGGAGTTGCTCGCACTGCCCGACCAGGATCCTGCGGCCGACGACCGCAGGTGACGCCAGCAGCTCGCGCACCAAGCGGCTCTTGCCGATACCGGCCTCGCCCTCGACGAGGGCGAGGGACGGCTGGGCGGCGATGGCCGCCTGCAGGACTGCGAGTTCCTCCCGCCGTCCGACCAGGCTGTCGGCTGGGTCCTCCGCGTGGCTCACCTGCGACGGCAAGGGCATGTTCCGCCCCTCTCGCCGACCCGATCTCGCAACGTCGTGATCAGATTAACGCCAAAATTCCGTGTGTCCTACGGAGGATATCCGGGTTACACCGTCGCTAGCGTCTGCGTTCGATCCCAGAGCTTCCTGTGGAAGGCGAACGAATGAGACGGACCAACTCCTCCCTGTTCCGGAGGTGGTTGCCAGGTACCGCGGCGCTGACGGCGATCGTGCTGACAGCCGCCGTGCCCGGGTCGGCGGCCCCGGCAGGCCCTGACAAGGAGAAGACCTACATAGTTCAGATGGCCCTGGCTCCCGTCGTCACCTATGGCGGCGACGAATCCGGGCTGGAAGCGACCAAGCCGGCCCGCGGCAAGAAGATCAACCCCCGCTCGGCCAAGGTCAAGCAGTACGTCGACCACCTCCACGACCGGCAGCAGCGCGCCGTGAAGGCCGTGGGCGCGAAGAAGTTCCACAGCTACACCTACTCGTTCGACGGCTTCGCGGCCGACTTGACGGCCCGTCAGGCAGCGCAGCTGCGCGCGATGCCGGACGTCGTCGCCGTGACCAAGGACCGGAAGGTGAAGGCGCAGACGGCATCGACGCCCGCCTTCCTCGGTCTCGACAAGCCGGGCGGTCTCTGGGACCAGCTCGCAGGCCCGGAGGGGGCCGGCGAGGACCTCGTCATCGGCGTGATAGACACCGGAGTCTGGCCGGACAGCAAGAGCTTCGCCAACCCCGACGTCAGCGGGAAGGCGTACAAGCCGCTCACCGACTTCCACGGGACCTGCGACCTCGCCACCGACGGTTCATGGGGCGAGGACGACTGCAACGGCAAGATCGTCGCCGCACGCCACTTCGACGAGGCGTGGGGCGGCGACGCCGGCATCAAGAGCCAGATGCCGTGGGAATTCCTCTCCGCGCGCGACTACAACGGGCACGGCACCCACACCTCTTCGACCTCCGGCGGTGACCACGGGGTCGCCGCCACCGGGCCGGCCTCCGTGTTCGGCGCGGTCACGGGCATGGCGCCGCGCGCCCGCATCGCCTCCTACAAGGCGCTGTGGTCGACCAAGGACGGCTCCACCGCGTCGGGGGCCAACTCCGACATCGTGGCCGCCATCGACCAGGCGGTCGCCGACGGCGTCGACGTCATCAACTTCTCCGTGTCGGGTACGACCGACGACCTGCTCGACCCGTCCGAGGTGTCCTTCCTCGCCGCGGCCCAGGCCGGCATCTTCGTCTCCGCCTCCGCCGGCAACAGCGGCCCCGAGGCCAACACGGTCGCGCACCCGGCGCCCTGGGTGACGACGGTCGCCGCCGACACGCACAACCGGACGACGACCGGCACGGTGACCCTGGGGAACGGGCAGACCCACACCGGAGCTTCGCTCGCGGCCACCTCGGTCGGACCGGCCCCGCTCGTCTACGCGGGCAAGGAGACGACAGGCCTCTCGACCTCGAGCGAGACGCTCGCCGAACAGTGCTACGCGGCCGCCGACAACAACGGCGAGCCCGTGCTCGACCCCGCCAAGGTGAAGGGCAAGATCGTCGTCTGTGAGCGTGGCTCCAACCCGCGCGTCAACAAGAGCCTCGCGGTGAAGCAGGCCGGCGGCATCGGCATGATCATGGTCAACACCAGCAGCGATGCCGACGACACCGACTCCGACTTCCATTCCGTGCCGTCGGTACACCTGCCGCTCGCCGACCGCGCCGCGGTCAAGGAGTACGCCGGCACCGCCGACGCCACCGCGACGATCGCCGGCGCCAAGATCGGCTACGACGCCCCGGCGCCCCACATCGCGTCCTTCTCCTCCCGCGGGCCGACGACGGCCGCCGGCGGCGACCTGCTCAAGCCCGACCTCGCGGCGCCCGGCCAGGACATCCTCGCGGCCGTCGCCCCGCCGGGTCAGGGCGGGCTGGACTTCAACCTGATGAGCGGTACCTCGATGGCGGCCCCGCACGTCGCCGGCCTCGCGGCTCTGCTCAAGCAGCGCCACCCCGACTGGTCGCCGATGGCGATCAAGTCGGCCCTGATGACGACCGGCACCGACCTCCTCGACGGCTCGGCCGACAAGCCGGTGGTCGCCTTCGCGCAGGGTGCCGGACACGTCCAGCCGAACAGTGCCGTGGACCCGGGTCTCGTCTACGACAGCGGCACCGACGACTGGTTCGCGTTCCTGTGCGGCACGACGAAGGGCGTCGAACAGGACGTCTGCGACGCCGAGGCCAAGAAGGGCAAGTCCTTCGACCCCAGCGCCCTCAACACCCCGTCGATCGCGCTCGGACGGCTCGCGCCGGGGGCCCGGACGGTGACACGTGAGGTCACCAACGTCGGGTCCTCCTCGGCGACCTACACCCCCTCGGTCCGCGGCCTCGCCGGCGTGAACGTCCAGGTGACTCCGAAGCGGCTCACGGTGCGTCCCGGCGAGACGCGGTCCTTCCAGGTGAAGTTCACCCGGACCACCGCGGCCGTCAACACCTACGTGTCGGGCTCCCTGACCTGGACCGACGGCAAGCACCGCGTGCGGATCCCGATGGTGGTCCGACCCGTGGCGGAGGCCTGGACCGCCGTCACCGGCGTCGCGGGCGTGCGGGACTCCGGCGAGCAGGTCGTCCTCGACCCGAAGGGCAAGCGGGTCTACGTCACGGCCCTCAACTACGGGGCGGCGCCCGGTCAGGAGAACCTGAGCATCGTCACCATCGCCTACGACCCGAAGACCGGCGCCGAGCTGTGGACGTCGCGCTATGCGGGCCCGACGGGCGACTACGCCGAGCCCCTCGACACCAACATCAGCCCGGACGGCCGCACGCTCTACGTCTCCGGTGAGACCAATGGCGTCGACACCGGCACGGACGCCGTGACGATCGCCTACGACACCGCGACGGGTGCGCAGAAGTGGGACGCGCGCTACCCCGGTCCCGGCAAGCTCAGCTCGTCGGCCTGGGAGAACGTGGTGAGCCCCGACGGCAAACACGTCTACATGACCGGGATGACGACGCTCGCCGAGGGCGGTGTCGACGACTACTTCACGGTGGCGTACGACGCGAAAAGCGGCAAGCAGACCTGGGCGAAGACGTACGACGGTCCTGGCCACAAGACCGACGACTCCCGCATGATCGCGATCACGCCTGACGGCAGGACACTGATCGTCAGCGGCCAGAGCCCGGGCACCGGGACGGGCTTCTCCGACTGGGGCACGGTCGCGTACGACGCCGCAACCGGCGCACAGAAGTGGACGGCCCGCCACGACGGTCCGGCGCACGGCCTGGACGTCCCGTCGGCGATGACGGTCTCCGAGAACGGCAAGTCGGTCATCGTGACGGGCGCCAGCAGTTCGGCGACGACCTCGACCGACCTCGTCACGGAGGCCTACAGCATCGCCACCGGCAAGCGGCTGTGGAGCAACCGCTACGACGGCCCGGGGCACGCGTCCGACAACCCGTACGCCGTCACCGTGGCCGGGGGGAAGGTCTTCGTCACGGGCAACACCGAAGGCGAGGGCACCCGGTTCGACATGACGACGGTGGCCTACGACGAGGCGACCGGGCAGCGGAAGTGGGTCCAGCGCTACGACGGCAAGGCCCACTACGACGACACCTCGTGGGGCATCGCGGTCACGCCGGACGGCAGCAAGGTCGTCATCACCGGCACGAGCAGCGACAGTGACGCCGGCAGCGACTACGTGACGATCGCGTACGACACCACCGGCGGCCGCCAGGTGTGGCTCGGCCGGTACGACGGTCTCGTCGGGTCCCTGGACAGCGGCCACGCGATCGCCATGAGCGCGACCAAGCACGGCGTGCAGATGTTCGTGACCGGCCAGAGCGCGACGGGCGGAAGCTTCGACACCGGCGTCGAGATCGACATCGCAACCATCGCCTACTTCGATCCCTGGACCAAGCGCTAGGAGGCCGACAGACAGCGCGGCCGCCCTGGACGGGGCGGCCGCGCTGTCTGCGTACTCCCACCCGTTCCGCACCGGCCGGGACGGTGTCGTGGAACCGGGACCGCGGTCTGCCGCTCCGCTATCTGAGGCCGAAGGCGTCGGTGACCGTCTGCGTGACGGTGTCACCGGCGTCGTTGGCGCCGCGCAGACGCAGGGAGACCTTGCTGTTCTCGGTGTCCTCCGCCTTGGGCAGGCGCAGGGTCACCGTCCAGGTGCCGTCGGCGCGGTGGGTGACGCTCGCCTTCTTCCATGTGGTGCCGGCGTCGACGGAGTAGGAGAGTTCGGCTGACGTGGGGTGGTTCCCGGTCGCGAGGGTGAACTGCAGTTCCTTGCCGCCGGGCACCTTGCCGTAGTCGTCGGTGGGGATGTCGTAGCGAGGGGCGGGCAGGTCGGGGTCGGTGCTCGCGTCGGCCTTGAACTCCCAGGTGGTGGCCACGTGGGTGGAGTAGCCCCAGGTGGGCTGGTTCTCCCGCCTGGCCTCCGTCTCCAGGCGGTAGGTCGCCGATTCGGCCACGGTGGGCAGTCCGAAGATCTCGAACGCGGGCCCGCCGCCGACGAGTTCGTCGTTGCGGTACCACTTGGTGTTCACGATGTCGGCGCCGTTGTTGGGTCCCGCGAAGTGGGAACCGGAGCTGTCCCCCCAGGTGCGCGCGTTGATGCGGAGCATGGTGGGGCTGAGCCGGGCGAGAACGCCGTTGCCGACGAAGGGGGCGATGCCGGGCCGGAGCCAGTCCTCGTGCGAGCGGGCGCCCGGCTTCGGGGAGGTGTCGGCGGGCTGGAACGTGTTGTTGACCTTCGTGCCGCCCACGTGGGAGAAGACCATCATGCGGGTCCAGTGGGTGTCCGGCATGAGGAACTCGGTTCGTTTGAGGGGAAGTTGGATCTGCTCGGCGTATCCGCTGGTGCGGATCACCGAGCCGTGGGCGGCGAGCCGGGCGGTGTTGCCCAGCATTGTGCTGCCGTTCGTGGAGTGGTAGTCCGCGTCGTACCGTGCCATCTCCGTGTCCTTGGCCGTGTGCGTCACCTTGTCGGTGCCGCTGTTCTGGCCACCGATGACCAGGTCGTACAGGTACGGGCTGTCCGGCGCGTAGTCGATGCTCACCCGGGTGCGGGCGCGGCCCAGCCGGTCGGCTTCCGCCTTGGTGACCGTGTAGGCGGGCAGCGCCGAGGTGAACTGCATGTCCTGGTAGAGGGTGTTGTCGGGGCCCGAGATCAGTACGGCTGCGGCGCCCGCAGCCTTCAGCGCGGATGTCTGGGCGGCGTACGTGGTGTCCGGGATGGTGTCGAGCAGGGCGATGGCACCCTTGAGGTCCTTGCCCGCGAGGTCGGTGGCCGTCGCCTTGCCGACGGGAACGACGCGGTAGCGGTGCTCGCCGCGCGCGGCGGGTGCGCCCCAGACCGGCTGCGGGGCGAAGCCGGGGCCGCCGAGGATCCGGGCGGTCACGTCCTGGCGGTACCAGGTGGCCCGCTCCGACCACTGGAAGGAGCCGCGGGACCCTGCCGACAGGGCGCCGAGGTAGACGTTCTCGTTCCACTGGTCGGGGATGATGAAGCGCGAGCTGGCGAAGCGGGCGGAGGAGTCCGGGTCGAAGACCGAGCGGTACCAGCCGAACTCGCGGTAGCGCACCTCGCCCGTCCGCTCGCCGCGCAGGTCGACCTTGCGGGCCTTGGAGGCGTCGAGCGGCACGGTGATGGTGTCGCCGGCCTTGGCCGCGATGTTGGTGTCACCGACCATGGAGCGTTCGACGACGGTGCCCGACGAGTTGTGGCCCAGCAGTTGCGCGATGATGGTGTAGTGACCGGGCGCCAGGCGCAGTTGGGGCTGTCGGCCCGGCGTGATCTCGTAGTCGGAGTTCTTGCCGCCCTTGTCCTCGGCGAACACCTGGATCTTGCCCCCGATGGCGTCGTGGCCGCCGTCGTGCCGGGTGACCGGCAGGTTGATCGTGGCGCGCGGGGTGTCCTTGAACACGGCGGAGGGGGTGCGCACCGTGACGCCGCTGTCGGCGGTGGCGGTGACAGCGCCTGAGTAGGTGCCGGACGGGGCCTTGGCCGCATCCAGGGTCAGCGTGGCTGTGGCGGTGCCCTTCGCGGGGAGTGTGATCCGGCTGTCGGAGAGCGTGAAGGCGCCGTCCGCGGCGGGCTGCCCGCCGACGGTGAAGTCCGCTGCCAGGTTCAGGCCGACCGGGCTTTCCGTGGTGTTGGTGTACGTGATCTCCCGGGACAGTGTGTCCGTCTGTTCGGCGCTGACCACGGGGAAGTTCAGGGTGGCCGGGCTCGCGAGCACCTTCGCGTCGGTGGCTCGCTTGGCGCGTATCTCGCCGCTGCCGTCGGTGAACACGCCCTCCTGGCCGGGTTCGGCGGTTCCGACGAGGGCGGCCTTGATCTGCTGTCCGGTCCAGTCGGGGTGGGCCTGGGCCACGATCGCGGCGGCGCCGGCGACGTGCGGGGTGGCCATCGACGTGCCGTCGGCGGCTGTGTAGCGGTCGTCGACCGGGCGGCCCATGGACGTGCCGGTGGCGCGCGCCGAGACGATGTTCACGCCGGGGGCCGTGACGTCCGGCTTGAAGCGGCCGTCCTTGAGGGGGCCGCGACTGGAGAAGCCGGCGATCCTGCCGTCCGCGTCGACGGCGCCCACGGTGAGGGCGTCGGCGGCGGCTCCCGGAGCGCCGACGGTGTCCGGGCTCGATCCGGAGTTGCCCGCGGCGATCACGAAGAGGGTTCCGGTCTCCGCGGACAGGCTGTTCACGGCCTGGCTCAGGGGGTCGGTTCCGTCGGCTCCGCCCGCGCCGCCGAGCGACATGCTGACGATCTTCGCTCCGGAGTGCGCGGCCCAGTCCATGCCTGCCAGGACCTCGGAGTCGGTGCCCTGTCCCGCGTTGTCGAGCACCTTGCCGATGTAGAGGTCGGAGGCCGGGGCGACGCCCTTGTGCCGGCCGTCGCTCGCGGTTCCGCTGCCCGCGATGGTCGCGGCGACGTGGGTGCCGTGGCCGTGGCCGTCGACGGCGCCGGCCTCGTCGGTGAAGTTCCTGGTCTCCTTGATCCGGCCGGCGAGGTCGGGATGGGTGGAGTCGACTCCGGTGTCCAGGACGGCGACGGGAACACCCTTGCCGTCGAGCCCCGCGGCCCAGGCGTCGGGCGCCTGGATGCGGGAGACGTTCCAGTCGACGTCGGTGGCCTTGACCGGTTTGTCGAGCCACAGCTTGGTCATGCCGTCGGCGAGCCGGTCGCCGGACTGCCGGATGCCGTTCCAGAACGTGTCGGCGTCGGACTTGTCCGTACGGAAGGTGGCCGTGCGCAGCCGGTCGAGCCTGCGGACCTTCCGGGCGCCGTCGGGGGCGGCGAAGGACTTGGAGTTCTTGCCGTAGGTGGCGATGAGCGGGATGTCGGGCGAGGTCTTGTCGTCGAAGCCGAACGTGAGGAGTTGGGTGACGTCGAACAGGCCGGGGTCGAGCCGGCCGGCTGCGATCAGTGGTTCCGCGGTCTCGGGGGTGACGTGCACGTGGCCGTCGTCGCTGGTCACGACGTTCAGGGCCGGTGCCGGACGGCCCGGTCGGGGCAGGGCGACGACGCTCGGCCGTCCCTGCGGGTCCGTGGTCACCTGGAGCTTGTCTCCCGTGACCAGTGTCAGGGTCCTGGCGGGCGTGGCCGCCTTCTTTCCCGCGATGACGGGCAGGGCCGGGATGCCGTCGTGGGCGTGGGCGGCCGGAACGAGGGCAAGGGTGAGGGCGGCGCCCACCATGCCCACGGTCGCCAGGCACGCCGGTCGGCAGCGTGAGCCGTCGACGGGGATCACCCGTCTGACCGCTCTGTTGTCTCGGGACACGAACACTCCTTACACGTCGTGCAGTTGAGTGGCCGTACGGGACGGACGGGCCGAACCGACAGCCGTGACGTCCGGCGCACCCGGCCCGCGGAATTTAGCGTTACGTCAAGAGCGGGCGGTGTGCCGACGTGGACGTGACAGAGCGAAGCGTGTGGTGCCGTGGTGCGGCAACGGTTCGTGGGTGGCGGGGTTCTGCCACGGCACGGAGCCGCCACCGCTGGCATGCCCGGCCGGTGCGGGCCGGCCGGTGCGGGCCGGCCGGTGCGGGCCGGGCGGATCGGGTGGTGCGGATCGGTTGGCGCGGGCCGGGCGGACCGGGTGGACCGTGGATCTCAGCGAGGTGAGTCGTCCTGCGATGCGGGTCCGTGCTGCGGCTGTGCGGTGACCGCCGGACCGTCCAGGCTCGCGCACATGCGCTCCAGCAGGGCGACGAACCGCTCGTCCAGTTCCCGCACGCCGATACCGAACTCCTTGGCGTGTGCCGAACGCGCGAGGATATAGCCGTAGTTGACGGACTTGAGGAAGGTGTGCAGAGCGACGGGGTCCACGTCCGCCGCGACGTATCCGGCGGCGATGTCGCCCTTCAGCCGGTCCTGCGTGGTGTCCCGGTGCGGCATGACCTTGAGCTTCGGGTCGCCGTCGAGCAGAAGGAGAAGCACGAGGCGGATGGAGGTCACGTACCGAAGACAGCCGCGCACCGCCCGTGTCATCCGGTCGCCGAAGCGGTGCGGTCCGTCCTCGACGAGGAGCTGAGTGCGGCGCTCGGCGGCGGTGCGCTGCAGCGCCGCGCGCAGCAGGTCGCGGCGGGAACCGAAGTAGTGGTAGACGAGGCCGCGGTTGACCCCGGCCCGGTCGGCGACCTCGCGCAGGTTGAGGCCCGCGAGTACGCCGTCACGGTCGATGAGGTCCAGGGCGGCCTGCTCCAGCATCCGCCCGGTCGCTTCGCTGTCCATGGTGGCCCTGCCGCGTCGCGTACCGGGTTCCTTGGCCTCTCCGCCCTTCCCGTCTGCCGAAACCGCCACCTTGACCACCTGTTCGCCTCGCCGATCCGGTGGCTCACGGTACGCGACGGCGCGACCGTGTTCCTCCGTGGAGTGGCGTGGCTGAGGGCTGGGGGAGTGGGCGCGTCATGGGATCGGTCCCGGCGGGAAGGGCGCGCTGCTCGACACGGGAGGGTGCGCGGCGTTGTGATGTGCTCGGTGCCGCGGACGCCGGCTGCCGGAGATTCCGGTACGGTCCACCGTCGCAGAACGCCTGCCCGGGCAGGGGTGATGCGGTCCGTCGACTTACCGCCATGGCCGAACCCCGCCACCGGGTCGGCCCGTGAAGCCCAGCGAAGGAAACCCCGTATGTTCCAGGCGATCGGTCTCGACTCCTCCCAAGAGCGCATCTACCGGCACCTGTTGACCCACCGCGTGAGCGACGTGCCCACCCTCGCCGCTCGGCTCGCGCTGCCCGCCGGCCTCGTGGCCCGAGCCCTGCGCCGATTGGAGCGGATGGGGCTTGTCACGGGGGCGGACGCCGGCGTGCCCGGGTGGGAGGTCCTTCCGCCCCGCGATGCCATCCGGGCGCTGACCGCGCGGCACCGGCTGGACCTGACTCGGGCGGAGACGGAAGCCGACCGGCTCGCAGCGGAGTTCCGGTCGGCGAGCGATGCACCCCAGCTCCACAGGACCATGGAGCTCGTCGTGGGCGCGGAGGCGCTGGCCGCGCGCTTCCGGCAGTTGCAGCTCGAGGCGGAGCGGGAGGTGTGTGCGTTCGTCAGCGCGCAGCCCACGGTGGTGTCCGGAGCGGAGAACACCGCGGAGCACGAGGCGGCGGCGCGTGGTGTGCGCTACCGGGTCGTCGTGGAACGCACGGCGCTGGCCCGCCCCGACGTGTTCGGCCAGCTCCGGGCGGCGCTGGAGCGGGGGGAGGAGGTGCGTGTGGTCGACCGGCTGCCGGGCAGGCTCCTGATCGCCGACGGAGCGGTGGCGATGACCCCGGTCGAGCCGGTGGAGCAGCGGCCCGCCGCGTTCCTGGTGCACGGCAGTGCACTGCTCGGCCTGCTGGCCGGCCTCTTCGACACGGTGTGGCGGCAGGCTCCGCCCCTGGTCCTCGGCCGGGACGACGCGGCAGCGGATGCCGACGGGGTGGACCGTGCGGTGCTCTCCTTGATGCTCACCGGACACAGCGACTCCAGCGCCGCCAAGCAACTGGGCATCGGCCTGCGCACCCTGCAGCGGCGGGTGAGCCGCATGATGAAGGTGGTCGGTGCCACGAATCGGCTGCAACTGGGCTGGCACGCGGCGGACCGAGGCTGGCTGACGGAGTCCGGGACGCGAACAACGGTTGCGCTTGATTAGCACAATGCTAATGTTCGCCGATGCCGCGGCGGTGGCGGCGCGCGAGTGCCGCGTCGGCCCGCATCAGCAGGAAGGAGAGGAGGAGCGCGACGGCGAGGACACCGGCAATGTTGATCAGGGCCCGTGGGTAGCCGAGTTCGGTCACGTCCAGGAACGGATAGGGATACCAGTCGGTGGCGGCGCCGTGGGCGAGTGTGTAGCCCAGCCAGGCGGCCGGCCAGAGGAAGGCCCGGCCGACGGTGGGCAGGTCGATGCGGGGCCAGGGGCCGAACAGCAGCCAGCCGACCAGGGTCGCGACGGGTGCGATGCCGTGCAGTCCGATGGTGACGGCCAGGGCCAGACCGTGGAGGTGGACCTTCGGGGCCAGTAGGACGGCGAAGACCAGGCCGGTGATGGCGATCCCCAGCAAGGTGTCGAGGCGGAGGACCCGCCACACGCGGCCGTCGCGGCCCGGGCCCAGCAGGAGGGTGACGCAGCAGACGGCCACCAGCACGTTGCTCTCGATCGTGAAGTAGCTGGCGAGCCGGACCAGTCGGGTGAGCGTGGGGACGCCGGCGTTGGTGGCGCCGGAGTTCGCGTCCCGGCCGCCGGTGAGCGTCAGGACGAGCTGGGTGACCAGGGAGGCGCCGACGACGGCCAGGAGGGCGGCGTTCCACATCTGGGAGATGCGGCCCTCGGAGTTCGTGGATGTCACGGCTTCACGTTAGGCGCGCCAGTGATCCGGAGGGTCCCGCGGCGTGCCGTGGCGTGCGTTTCTGTGCCCGCCACCAGTTGGAACAAATCTTCAGAAGATCCCGAGTGAAACATTATTGACGAGTGTTCCGAACGGGATCTAGCGTCCGTGCCACTTCCTTCAACACCCCATCCGCCACACCGACTTGTGGAAGGCACCTCCATGCGCTCACGGCTGACCGGGCTCGGCGTCATCGCCGCTGCACTCGCACTCGGCATCACTTCCTTCCCGCCGCTCACCCGACCCGTCGAGGCTGCCGAGCGGTCCGGCTCGGCGGACTCGGGCGCAGCAGCGGCCGCCTGCTTCTGGTTCGGCCCCACCAGCCGCATCGTCGACTCGGACGACAACTACGCGTTCCCCGATTCCGGGGCCCGTTACTGGGGCGCCGACTTCACCCTGCCCCACGGCGCGCGCCTGACCTTCGACGGCGCGTTCGCACACGCCCGGTACCAGTCGCTGAACAGCTACAACAGCGAGACGCACGGCCCGACCGACGCCCTCAACGACGTCTCCACCGCGCCGGACCCGGGATCGCGCAATCCGTACCTCCCCAACGCGCTGCGCGCCGGGAACGGCCACCGTTCCTACACGGCGCAACTGGTCGGCGAGCAGCCCCCCGCCGATCCGGCCGACCGCGCACCCAACACCCTCTACGCGGGCGTCCCCGGCCAGCAGCAGGTGGTGCTGGCCTACCGGGTCTACCTGCCCGACCGCGGCAAGGACGCCACCGGCGGCGTCGGGCTGCCCCGGCCGACCCTTCACCTCGCCGACGGAAGAACGGTCACCGGACGCGCGGTGTGCGATGCGGTCCAGGCCCAGCAGCAGACCCAGCCGCCGGTGACCCACCTGCCGCCGAGCACCTATCAGGCGCTGCGGGACCAGCCGGGCAAGCCGGTCGGCTTCCCCGCGGACCCGACCCCGGTCTGGCGCGCCTACTACAACTCCCCGTTCGCCGTCGGCTGCGTGTACCAGGGCAAGTGCTCGGGCACGCCGCCGCGGTCGGGCGGGCAGTACTCCAACAAGGACAACCAGTACGTCTCCGCTTACGCCAGCCGAGCCTTGGGCAAGGTCCTCGTACTGCGGGGCAAGCTGCCGGTCACCCCGGCCACGGTTCGGCGCGACCCCTTCATGCGCGGCAACCCCGACATGCGGTACTGGTCGATCTGCTCCAACGAGAGCTACGCGACCACCCGGGGCGTGGCCTGTCTGTACGACGAGCAGCTGGTCACGGACGTCGAGGGGAACTACACCATCGCCCTGAGCCTGCCCGAGGACCGGCCGGCCAACGCGACCGCCGCGAACGGGGTCAACTGGCTCACGCTGTCCCCGCGCGGAGACGGAGCGGGCCACCTGGACGACACCATGCTGCTCATCCGGAACATGCTGCCGTCGGCCGGCTTCCACCACGCCGCCCAGGACACCGAGGTGCCCGGCGACGAAGCATCCGTCATGGGCCCCTACCTGCCCACCGGTCGCTACACCACCACCGAGGCCTTCGAGGCCATGGGCACCGCCGTCCACTGATGCCCGCGGGGCCGCGCCGGAACCGCGGCACGGCCGCCGCGGCCCGTGGCCGGCCCGTGCCCGCCGCTTTGGACCGCGCTCTTCCCTCTGCCCGCCGCACGACCGACACGATCCCGAGGAAGCCGCATGCGCGCCCTGCTCCGACGTCCCCGCCCGCCGGGCCGACGCCGCCTCGCCGTCACTGCGACGGCCACTGCCCTCGGCCTGATGGCCGCGCCCGCCACCGCGGGCCAGGCCGTCGCCGACAGGCCCCCGACCGCTGCGGAACCCGCGCAGCAGAACTCCTCGTGCTTCTGGGTCGGCCCCTACAGCCACGCCGAGGACCGGTTCAACATCGCCTACCTGGACACCAACGCCGCCTACTGGACCAGCCAGTACACCATCCCCGCCGACGCCCGCCTGACCTTCAAGGGACGGTATCCGCACGCCCGTTACCAGTCGCTCAACACCTACGACGCCGTCGCCGCGACGCCCAGCGCCGCCCTGAACGACGTCCGGATCCAGCCCGACCCCGGCTCCACCAATCCGTTCCTGCCCGGCGCGCCGAGGACGCTGCCGCACCGCGACTGGACGGTTCACGTGTCCGCCGACCGTGCCCCGGACGATCCCTCGCAACAGGCTCCGAACACCCTCTACGGCAGCCGGAACGACCCGGCGAAGCAGGTGCTGTTCTACCGCATCTACGTACCGGACAAGGGGCGCGATGCCACGGGCGGGGTGGGCCTGCCCACCCCCGAACTCACCCTCGCCGACGGCACCGTGCTGACCGGCCGCGCCCTCTGCGACAGCCTGCACGTCTCCACCACCCCGGTCGCGCCGAAGCTCCGCTCCCTCAGCGACTACCTCACGGACCGGGACCAGCCCGGCAAACCCCTCGGATTCCCCGCACGGGACCCGCTGCTGTGGCGAGCCTCGTACAACGCGAGCTGGAACCTCCAATGCACCTACTACGGCAACTGCCCGCCGAATCCCGTGCGCGCACCCGGCCAGTACTCCAATCTCGACAACGCCTACCTCAACGGGTTCGCCAACCGAGCCCTGGGCCCCGTCCTGGTCCTGCGCGGCAGGATGCCCACCACGCCGCGCACCCAGCACCGCGTGCCGTTCATGCGACCGGCCCAGCTGCGCTACTGGTCCCTGTGCGCGTACGAGGCACACACCACACGGGTGGAGGGCGACGACTCCTGCATCGACGACGAGCAGGTGCCGGCCGACGCCGCCGGTGACTACACCCTGGTCGTCAGCCTCCCGCAGGATCGGCCGAGCAACGCGACCGTCGCGTGCGGGGTCGGCTGGATCGCCTGGCCCGAGAGGGGGGACGGGGCGGGCCATCCCGACGACGCACTGCTGTTGCTGCGGAACATGATGCCTGCCCGGCACTTCACGCACGCCGTGCAGAACACCGGTGTCCCCGGCGACGAGAGCGCCGTCATGGGCCGCTACCTCCCCACCGGGACCTACACCACCCCCGACGCCTTCGAGGCCGACGGCTGCTCCGGCCGGCACGGCCGCTGACCGCTCCGCGGCGGCCCGTGCCCTCCGGGAGGCGGACGGGCGCGGTTGAAGGAGCCTCGGCGAAGGTGACAAGCTGACCTTGCCGAGGCTCCGCTCCGCGACGGCAGCCCGCGCACGACGGCATCGGAGGGGTCGGAGGATGGCCGAGAGCACCCACGCCACCCATCCCGCTGCCCCCGCTCACGACACTCCCGTCGCCTTCCGGCGCGCCACCGCCGCAGACGCCCTTGAGGTGGCTCGCCGGATGTTCGACCGTGGCGAGCGCCTCGACATGCGTGTGCTCGCCGAACGCCTCGGCATCGGCCGAACGACCCTCTACCGCTGGGTCGGCGACCGGGAAGAACTCATCGGTTCCGTCCTGGCCGCCATGTCCGACCACACCTTCCGTCACACCCTCGCCCGTGCCCGCGGCGCAGGAGTCCCCAGGGCGCTCGGCACCATCCGGGCCTTCATGCAGCTCACCAGCGACTACCAGCCGCTGTGCGACTTCGCCGTCCGCGAGCCCGGCCCGGCCCTGCGCGTGTTGATGGCCCAGGACGGGGCTGTCGCCCGGTCCCTCCACCAAGGGTTCAAGGCCGCGCTCGACGACGCCGGCATCCAACTCCCCGAAGAATCCGGCACGGAGACCCTCGACATCCTCGTCCAGCTCGCCACCGCGCTGGAATGGACGCCCGTGGTGGTCGGCCAGCCGGCCGCCATCGACCGCGCTGTCCGCCTCATGCAAACCCTGCTCACAGCTGCCGGCCACCACTCCCGCTCTGTTCCGGGACAGCCATGAGGGGCGGATCCACTTGCGACCGCGTCCCCTTACCTCTGGAGTAGTCGTCTCGGCCTGTCTGCGCAGGCAGGGGTGATCTACCCGAACTTCCTCCCTTGTGGTCGCACCTGGTGCGTCGAGCGAGCAACCACCCGGGAGCGGTGGAAGGTCAGGGAGGCGGACGGCATTCGCTTCGAAGGACGCGTGAGCCAGAGGACCGTGGCGCAGATCGCGGGTACGGCTCCCGCCACCAACAGCGCTGTGCGGGGCCCGAATGTCTGGTTGACGGCGCCGAGCAGAGGGCCGCCGACGGCGCCGCTGCCGACGAACACGAGGACATACGCGCCCATGAGCCGGCCGCGGAACGCCTCGGGTGCACCGACCTGCACGGCGGTGTTGGTCGAGGTGTTGAGCAGGGTCGTCATGGCACCCATCGGGGCCAGGAAAGCCGCCAGGGCCCATGGACTGGTGGTCAGCGACGCTCCCATGTAGAGCACGGCGAGTGTTCCGCCGATGCTGAACAGGGCGCGTTGAGTGCTGTGCGGGCGGTGCGCGGCAAGGAGCGCACCCACAAGGGCGCCGGCCGCTGTGGTGGCGCTGAGCAGCCCGTAGCCGCCTGCATCGGTGTGCAGGACGGACTTCGCGTAGGAGGCGAGCGTCACCGGAAGGCTGATGGTGAACAGCCCGAACGCACCCACCAGGAGAATCGGCCACAGCAGGGCGCGGTTCTCGGTGAGGTGGCGGAGCCCTTCTCGCAGGCGGCGGTCGGACGTCGGGGGCGTGCTCGACCGGTGCAACTCGTGGGGGCGGATCAGGAGGAGCGAACCGAGTGGTGCGAGGTAGGTGAGTGCGTTGATGGCGAAGGCGTAGCCCGCGCCGACGCTCGCCATGAGGGCGCCGCTGAGCGCGGGTCCGATGAGGGCACCGATCTGCCAGGCGGAGGCGTTGAGCCCGATGGCGTTGCGCAGGTTGTGTGGTCCGACGACCTCGTTGACGAAGGCCTGCCGGGCCGGTTCGTCGATGGCGGTCGCGGTGCCGAGCGCGCAGGCGATGAGGTAGACGTGCCATACGGTCACCTGGCCGCTGAGGGTGAAGCCGGCGAGGGCGGCAGCGGTGAGGCCCATGGCCGACTGGGTGATGAGCAGCACGCGGCGTTTGGGCCAGCGGTCCGCGATCCAGCCTCCGGTGAGACCGAACAGGAGCGTGGGCAGAAACTGCAGCGCCGTGGTGATGCCCACCGCGGTGGCGCTGTCGGTGAGGGTCAGTACGAGCCAGTCCTGCGCAATCCGCTGCACCCAGGTACCGGTGTTGACGAGGAGCCGGCCTGCGAAGAAGAAGCGGTAGTTCCGCTCCCGCAGCGAGCTGAACAGATGGCCGCGGCGCGGGTGGCGAGATCGATGTGTCGGGGAGGGGGCGGAGGGCAGCGGGTCGTCGGGACCGGGCTGGCGGTTCACGGGTCAGTCACCTCATGAAGTCGGTGTGCCCCCATCGTTACCGCCTGTGAGTCATTTCGAAATGGAATCCAAGCTATTACAGTGATTGCGTTCCTCAATGGGTGAGACGGACGGGGCAGGCCGCATGTACAGCGTTGAGCATCTGCGCACCTTCCTCGCGGTGGCGCAACTCCTGAGCTTCACCCGGGCCGCGTCACAGCTGGGCCTTGCGCAGCCCACTGTCAGCCAGCACGTCCGCAAACTCGAAGACGCCGCAGGCCGGCCCCTGTTGGTACGCGACACGCGCAGCGTCGCGCTGACCGACGACGGTGAGGCGATGGCGGACTTCGCCCGGACGATCATCTCCGCCCACGAGCGAGCGGTCGACTACTTCACCGGCTCAGGGCTGAGCGGACGACTGCGCTTCGGCGTCACTGACGACATCGCCCTCACTCAAGTCCCCACCGTCCTGCGCGACTTCCGCAAGCTTCACCCGGGCATCGACCTGGCGCTGACGGTCGCCCAGGGGCCGGCGTTGCAGCGCCGCATCGAGTCGGGGCACCTCGACATCGCGCTCGTCAAGGCCGAACCGGGGGAGGGGAAGGGGCGCCTGGTCCGCCGTGACCGGCTCATCTGGGCGTCCGTCCCCGGCATCGAGGTGACACCGGACCGTCCCGTCCCGCTGATCGTCTACCAGGCCCCCAGCCTCAGCCGTGCACTCGCCGCCCGCGCACTCGACGCCGTCGGCCGACGCTATCGGGTCACGTGCACCGTGCAGGGGGTCAATGGTGTCCTCGCTGCGGTTCGCGCCGGACTCGGCATCGCCATCTTCACGCACAGTCTGGCCCCGGGCGACCTCGCCGAACTCCCGCCCGGTGCGGGCCTTCCGGAACTCGGCGAGATCGACCAGGTGCTCCTCACGAACCCCCGTGCGCGGACCGAACCGGTCGAGGCATTGGCGAACGCGATCCTGTCCAGGGCGAATCCGATGCGGGGGATGGGGCACTGACTGACCGTGCCGGAGAGTTCCTCCTGCGACGACTGGATCTCCCCCTCGGCATTGATGGCCGCCGCCCGACTCTCCGATCAACAGCACGGAGCAGAACCCGAGCGGGCTCGCTCGCCGCGCAAGGACCGGGGTGGCCCTGCGGTTCGACGTGCTGCCGAAGCGGGCGACCGTGCCGCTCGCCGTCGGCCTGCCCGTGCTGCTGCTGGGGGCACCGTTCGCGTTCCGCGTCACCGGACGTCCGGTGTGCCTCATCGCGGCCTCCCTGATCAGTGCCGCCATGTCCGTCGGCTGCCACGGTGCCTTCGTCCGCCTGCACCGGAAGACCTCGTGAGCGCCGAATCCCGCGACCCTCTGGAGGGCTTTGACACCACCATCCACGCCCCGAACCGGCTGCGCATCTGTGCCCTCCTGGACACCGCGGGCGAGGCGGAGTTCGGCTTGGTCCAAAAGCAACTCGACGTCTCCGGCTCAGCGTTGAGCAAACATGTCACCGCGCTGATGGACGCAGGCTACGCCGGGCAGCGCAGAGCGGTCCGCGACACCCGACAGCGCGTGTGGCTTCACCTGACCCGGCGAGGCCAGGATGCCTACCACGGGCACGTTGCGGCGCTGCGGGCGATCGTGGGGCCGTCGGATCCGGCACTTTGACCATCCATGGGTTCAGGAAGGGCCCTGGAAGAGGGACTGCCGCGGGGGGCGGACCTGGCGGAGGTAGCCCAGCGGGGTGGTGTTCAGGTGACTGCGGAAGGCGTATTGCAGGGATACGCGAGAGCGCATTGTTCGGGAAGGTGTTGAGCACACGCGCGGCCAGGAGCTGGGAGGCCGACGACGCGATCAACGGCACGTCGCGGACCGCCGGTTCGGCCAGCATGTGGTCGCGTAGGTAAGCGATGGTCTGTCGCAGATGGCGGCCTGCGGCGGGGGAGACCGGGCGGTCTCCGGTCAGCCGGACATGCTGGGAGCCGGTGCCAGGGAGGACGGCGGCAACTTGGTCCAGCAGTGTGGGGTCGAACATGATGAGGTTGTAGCGGGCGTGCTGGATGACACCCCTGTAACCCTCGCTTCCCGCGTGCACGTTCCCCAGACAGACCTTGCCGATGGGGCGGGCGTCGTGACTCATGTCGTAGTCGAACTCGAGCCGGTCGATGCTCGTCGATCCGACGCTGTACCGGGAAACCTGTGCCCTGGTGTGCTCGGCGGTGCCGCCGATCCGCATCTTCGTGTACGCCCTGCTGAGGAATTCCTCGGTGAGCGCGAGGTCCTCGCTGTCGAATCGAAGCGTGCTCATGTCTGTCCTCGTTCGTATGGCACCCCACAACTCCGCTGCTTATGTGCCTCTTTCGTGCCGCGGAGTGGTGCGCGCCTGGCAGACGAGTTCTCTCCCGTGCACGTTACCGGCCCTGGGAGATCGCACGCCGAGGCTTCGCAATCTGGATGTTCCCTGCCCTGATCTGCCCAGGACGCCTCTTCGTTTGGCGTGCTGTGCGACGAGACGGGCTGCGAAAGGGTCTACGTGGACGAACCCGCAGTCCGCTGAGGTGGTGCTGGGAGAGATGGCCATGATGACGGTGCAGAATGCCGAAGATACGTGTCTTGCGGATGCCTTGTTCTCCACCCGAGAGGCTCACGAGCGCGTCCAGAAGCTGCTTGTGTGGGTTCGGGAGGCGAGCGAGCGAGCCCGCGAGATGCAGGAGGAGGTCCGGCGACTGCAGGAGGAGGCACGCATGCGGGCCGAATCTCAGGCGGAGTCCGCTGTGGAGATGCTCGCGCGTGCCCTGAGAATGCAGGAGCACTTGCGCCCCTTGTGGGCACCGCAATAGTGGCTCGAACCCTGTTCGGGGGTATGGACCTGGAGAGGCGTCATCGCCTGCCGTGCGGCGCAGGTCCCCCCTTGCCGGCCTGGTCGTCCGAACAGGCACCGTCGGCCAGGCGCACGGTGAAGGTGGTGGCGCCCGGCTCGGTCGTCACGGTCACCGTTCCGCCGTGCGCGGTGGCGACGGCGTCGACGATCGAGAGGCCGAGGCCCGTTCCACCACCGTGTTCGCCGCGCGGACCGTCTCCGTGCACGAAGCGTTCGAAGAGGTTCTCGCGCAGGTCGGCCGGGATGCCGGGGCCATTGTCCGTGACGGTCAGCCGTACTCCGCCGTCACCTGATGCGGCCCGGACGGTGATGTCGGTGCCGGGCGGCGTGTGCAGGCGCGCGTTGGCGAGGAGATTCGCGAGGAGCTGCTGGAGGCGGTGCGCGTCGCCGCACATCGTGATCGGTTCCTCGGGCAGCTCCAGGGACCAGTGGTGACCGGGGCCTGCCGCGCGGGCGTCGGCGACGGCGTCCAGGACGAGCCGGGTGAGGTCCACCTGCTCGCGTTCCAGCGGGCGGCCCGCGTCGAGGCGGGCGAGCAGGAGCAGGTCGTCGACCATCGCGCCCATCCGGGTCGACTCGGCGGCGATGCGCTCCAGGGCACGGGTGATGTCCGGCGGGACGGGGCCCGGGTGCAGCAGGGCGAGTTCGGCGTGGCCGCGCACCGAGGCGACGGGGGTGCGCAGCTCGTGGCTGGCGTCGGCGGAGAAGCTGCGCAACCGCTCCTCGCTGCGGTGGCGCTGGGTGAGGGCGTTCTCGACGTGGCCCAGCATGCGGTTGAGGGCGTGGGTGACCTGGTCGACCTCTCGGCTGCGCGGAGGGGTGTCGGGAGCGCGCGCGGGCAGCGCTACTTCGCCGCTGCCCAGCGGGAGTTCGCTGACCCGGGTCGCCGTGGAGGCGATCCGGCTGAGCGGGCGCAGCGACCAGCGCACCCACAGGGCGCCGGCCACCCCGGCACCGATCAGCACCAGGCCGAGGACGATCGCGGCCACGAGTTCGAGGCGGTGCACGGCGGCCTCGACGGGCTCCAGCGGGAACCCGGTGAGCAGGACGTCGCCGTCGCGTCCCGGCCAGGCCGCGACGCGGTAGTCGCCGAGCGAGGAGAGCTCGACGCTGTGCCCCGTACCGTTCGGAGGCAGAGCGGCGAGAGCGCGCGCGTCCGCGGTGGACAGATCCACCGTCAGGGCGCTGCTGGAGCTGTCGGCGTGGACCACGGCGGCGTTGGTGACGGCGCCGTCCACGAGGCGGACGCCGAGGGTGCCCGTGGCCTGTCGGCGGGTGTCGCCGTGTTCGTCGCCGTCGTGGTCGTCGTGGGCCGTACGGCTGTGTTCGAGGCTCGCCGCGAACACGCTGCCGGTGTCGGACAGTTGCTGGTCGAGGCGGCCGGTGAGGAATCCGCCGAGTTCCAGGACCGCCGTGCCCCCGACGGCGGCGCAGCCGACGGTGAGCAGGACGAGCATCCCCGCGGTGAGCCGGGCGCGCAGCGTGTGCAGGCGCGGCCGTTTCACCGGTCCACCGGCTTCAGGACGTATCCGGCGCCGCGCACCGTGTGGATCATGGGGGGGGCGGCCCGCGTCGATCTTCTTGCGCAGATACGAGATGTACAGCTCCACGACGTGCGCCTGACCGCCGAAGTCGTAGGACCAGACGAGGTCGAGGAGCTGGGTCTTGCTCAGGACGCGGCGCGGGTGGCGCATGAGGCAGCGCAGCAGCTGGAACTCGGTGGGGGAGAGATCGATCGGGGCGTTGTCGCGGGTGACCTCGTGGGCGTCCTCGTCCATCTCCAGGTCGCCGACGACCAGCATGGACGCAGCTGCCCGTTCCCTGGTCATGCCCGCCCGGCGCAGCAGGCCGCGCACCCGTGCGACGAGCTCACCGAGGCTGAACGGCTTGGTCACGTAGTCGTCGCCACCTGCGGTGATTCCGGCGATGCGGTCCTCGACGGTGTCCCGGGCGGTGAGGAACAGCACGCACACGTGCGGCTGCTCGGCCCGCAGGTCACGCAGCACGGACAGTCCGTCGCGGTCGGGCAACATGATGTCCAGGACGACGGCGTCGGGCCGGAAGTCGCGGGCTTCGCGCACGGCGGCCCTGGCCGTCGCCGCGGAGCGCACCTCCCAGCCCTCGTAGCGCAGGGCGCCGGTGACGACCTCGGCGAGGTCGGGTTCGTCGTCGACGACGAGGACGCGCACAGGCGTGCCGTCGGGGCGGGTCAGGGCCGCGGGGCGTTGGTTCATGGCCCTTCCAGAGTCTCCCGGATTTCTCTGAGTTTCCTGTGAAGGCGGCCTCAGGCGCGGGACCTCAGAGCCGGTTCAGAGGTTGCCGCACCACAGTGGGCAGCTCGAACGCGCAGGAGGAGCCGCACATGACCACCACCACGCACGGTCCACCACCGGCGCGGCACCGTACGCCCGCTCCGCGACGGAAACGGTCTCCCGCCGTGCCGCTGCAGGCCGCGGCCTGGGCGGGCGGCCTGGCGGTGCTGGCGCTGTGGTGGGCGGACACCGGATCCGTGGTCGGCGTGGCCGGCTGGCTGACCGGGGCGGGCCGCATCACCGGTCTCGTCTGTGGCTACACGTGTGCTCTGCTGGTCGCTCTGATGGCGCGGGTGCCGTGGCTGGAGAACGGGGTGGGCAGCGACCGCACCGCTCGCTGGCACGCCGCCGCGGGCCGTTGGACGATCGGCCTTCTCGTCGCCCACATCGTGCTCATCACCCTCGGCTACGCGGCGCAGGCGCGAGTGGGCCCGCTGCCCGAGTTGAGCACGATCGTGTTCGACCTGCCGGAGATGCTCAAGGGCGCGGCGGGGGGCGCGGTGCTGCTCGCCGTGGGCTACACCTCGGTGCGCGCGGTACGGCGCCGCATGCGCTACGAAACCTGGTACTACCTGCACCTGCTCACCTATGCCGCGGTGTTCCTCGCCTTCTCCCACCAGGTGGCGCTCGGCGCCGACTTCGTGGCCGGGGCCACCGCCCGCACGGCGTGGTACGTGCTGTACCTCTCGGTGGCCTGCCTGGTGCTCTGGTTCCGGGTGCTGATGCCCGTGCGGCTCAATCTGCGACACCGACTGCGCGTCGAGGTCGTCGTGCGGGAAGCGCCGGACGTCCACTCGGTGTGGATCCGAGGGCGACGTCTGGACGAACTCGGCGCCGAGCCGGGGCAGTTCCTGCGCTGGCGGTTCCTGTCCCCGGGTATGTGGTACGCCTCGCATCCCTACTCCCTCTCGGCGGTGTCGAGGGGCGACCTGCTGCGCGTCACGGTCAAGGCACTCGGGGACCACAGCGGTGCCGTCGCCACCTTGCCGAGCGGTACGCGGGTGTGGGCGGAAGGCCCGTACGGGGCCCTGACCGCCGGACGACGCCGGCGGGGCAAGGTGCTCCTCGTCGCGGGCGGTACCGGCATCACCCCACTGCGCACACTGTTCGAGACGCTGCCTGCCGCGCCCGGCAGTCTCACTCTGCTCTACCGGGCACGTACCGCGGAGGAGTTGGCGCTGCGCGGCGAACTGGAGTCGATCGCGGCCGGCCGCGGGGCTCGGCTCCTGTATGCGCTCAACGGTCCGGACCACACGCGTTCCCCGTTCACGGCGGACCGGCTGCGGACGCTGCTGCCCGACATCGCCCGGCACGACGTGTACCTGTGCGGGCCACCCGGCATGGCGAACGCCGCGTACGACGCCCTGCGCGCGGCAGGCGTCCCAGGCACGCGCATCCACCACGAATCCTTCGAACTGTGAGCCCCGCCATGCGTTCCCACTCCGTCCGCCGCACCGTACTGACCTGCGTGGCGACCGTGACCGTGCCGGTCCTCGCCCTGTCCCTCAAACCGCACCACGTGACCCACGCCGTGCCCACCCCGTCCACGGCACCGGCGACGGGCGGCACCGGCAGCAGCTCCGCCGGTAAGCGCACGATCACCGGCTCCACCGTCCAGACCCGCTACGGGCCCGTCCAGGTCGAGGTCACTCTCGACGGATCCAGGATCACCGCCGCACGCGCCGTACGAGCGCCTGACGGCGACCCGCGCAGCCGGCAGATCAACGCCTCCGCGATACCGGTACTCGTCCAGGAGACCCTGGACGCCCAGAGCGCCCACGTCGACACAGTCTCCGGAGCCACCTACACCAGCGAGGGCTACACCAACTCCCTCCAGAGTGCCCTGGATCAAGCGCATGGCTGACCCCACGGGACTCCACCGGGTCGTCCACACCATGGGCACGGTCTTCTCCCTCACCCTGCGCGACGAGCCAACCCCTCTTCTGCGCAGTGCACTTGATGACGTCGAGAGCCTGCTGCACCACGTCGACGCGGTCTTCTCCCCGTTCCGGCCGGACAGTGCCGTCTGCCGGATCCGGCGGGGCGAACCAGTACCGCACCGGTGGGACGGCGAGGTGCAGCAGGTGCTGACGATGTGCGCCGACGCCGAGCGTCGCTCCGGAGGCTGGTTCTCGTCGCGGCACTCCGGGGCCTTCGACCCCTCCGGTCTCGTCAAGGGATGGGCGGTGGAACGCGCGGCCCGTCTGCTGCGGTCCGCAGGCGCCGAGCGCCTCTGCCTCAATGGCGGCGGAGACGTCCAACTGCACGGCGGCCCCTGGCGTGTGGGCATCAGCCATCCGCTGGCGCCGGGCAGACTCGCGGCGCGCGTCAAGTCCGTCGCGGGCCCGCTCGCCGTCGCCACGTCGGGTCCGGCCGAGCGCGGCTGTCACATCGTCGACCCGCACACGGGCGAACCCCCGAGCTACGGGCTCGCCTCCCTCACGGTGGTGTCCACCTCCCTCACCGAGGCGGATGTCGCCGCGACATCCGCGTATGCCATGGGAGGTGACGCTCGTGCCTGGTTGGAGGAGTTGCCGGGTGTGACGGCCTTCGCGGTCGAGACGGACGGTTCGACTTGGATGACGCGTCACGCCCCTGGCAGCTTTCAGGTGCAACGCCGATGGGACCGTGCAGCGTCTTCTGCTGTCACCATGCCCGTCCCGTTCCGGCGATGGCCACGCTGACGTGGCGTTCACTCCGCGTGCGGCATCTTGTGGGGTGGGGTGCGGTCGGTGATCCAGCGGGCGGCGAGGAGGCCCGAGGCGGCGGTGAGTGCGGCGGCGGTGATGACGGTGGCGCTGAGTCCGAGCGTGTCGGCGAGGACGCCCGCGACGAGGGCGCCTGCCGCGTAGCCGATGTCGCGCCAGAGGCGGTAGGTGCCGAGGGCGTTGACGCGCCAGGTGGGGTGGGCGTGGTCGGAGACGCAGGCGATGAGTGCGGGGTAGACCATGGCGGTGCCGAGGCCGAGGGCGACGGCCGACAGGATGCCCGCGAGCAGGGGTTGGTCCAGGAGGGCGAGGGCGAGGACGAAGCCGGCGGCCTGGACGAGCATGCCGGTGACGATCAGGGGTTTGCGGCCGATGCGGTCGGCCAGGTGGCCGGTGGGGATCTGGCCGATGCCCCACAGGATGGGGTAGAGGCCCTTGATGAGGCCGACGGCGGCCAGCCCGAGGCCGTGGTCGGTGAAGAGCAGGGGGAAGACGCCCCAGGTGAGTCCGTCGTTGAGGTTGTTGACGAGGCCGGCCTGGCTGGCGCCGCGCAGTGAGCGGTCCCGCCAGGAGGTGCGGGCGAACGTTGCCGCCAGGCCGGGCTTTTCCCCGGTGGGCAGGGGCTTGGGGTGCTGGGCGAGTTCGAGGGCCACGTGGGCGGCGGTGTCCCGGACGGCGAGGGACAGGGCGAGTCCGGCGACGACGAAGACGACGCCGAGGAGTTCCGGGACGGGGCGCAGGCCGTAGCCGGTGGCGAGGTAGCCGGTGAGCAGGGCGGTGACGCCGACCGCGGTGTAGCCGGCGGCTTCGTTGAGTCCGGTGGCGAGTCCCCGTCGGGCGGGACCGACCAGGTCGATCTTCATGTTGACGGTCATCGACCAGGCCAGACCCTGGTTGAGGCCGAGCAGGACGTTCGCGGCGACGATCCAGCCCCACGAGGGCGCCCAGGCGAGCATGAAGGGGACGGGGACGCCGATCAGCCAGCCCGTGAGGAGGAGTCGCCTGCGGCGGAAGCGGGCCGTCAGGGCTCCGGCGGCGAGGTTGGTCAGGGCCTTGGTGGCTCCGAAGGCGATGATGAACGAGAAGACCGCCAGGTCGCTGGTCAGGCCGAAGACGTCGGTGCCGATGAGCGGCACGGTGGTGCGTTCCAGGCCCACCAGACCGCCGACGGCGATGTTGACGACGACGAGGAGGGTGAACTGGAGCCAGTTCTCCCGCAGTCCGAGGCGCACGGCGGTTGCGGCGGGCCGTGTGGTGTGTGCGTTCGTGGTCATGCGTGGGTGTCCTTGAACGGTGCGGGTGTGGCTGCGGTGCGGTAGGTCCTGGCCCGGCCGGCTCAGGGCCGGACCAGGACGGCGCCGGTGGCAGCGGACCCCTGGAGGAGGTCAGACGAACGCGTCGACGAGCATCAGACCGGCGACCGCGAGGAGCACGTAGGCGAAGATCCGCCGGAGCGTGTCGCCGGTGAGCCGTTGTGCGTGGCGTTTGCCGTCCCAGGCTCCGAGGATCGCGGCCGCGGTGAACGGCGCGATGACGGCCCAGTCCAGGTCCACGGCGGTTCCGGCGCGGGCGCCGAGGGCGGCCAGCGAGTTGATGGTGATGACGAGGAGACTGGTGCCGACCGCCCTGCGCATGGGCAGGCGCAGCACGCGGACCAGGGCGGGGACGGCGAGGAAGCCGCCACCTACGCCCAACAGTCCGGTGATCGCGCCGAGTCCCGCTCCGGCGGCGCCCGCCTTGACGGTGCGCACCTCGCCGACGTCCGGGGTGTGTGCGGGCCGCAGCATGCCCATGGCGGCGACCGAGGCGACCACCGCGAAGGCGACGGTCAGCGCCGCCTGCGGCAGGTGACCGGCGGCCGCCCCGGTGAGCATGGCGGGGGCGACGCCGGCCGCCGCGAACAGCAGGCCGGTCCGCCAGGCCACGTTGCCGTCCCGGGCGTGTCCGGCGAGCGCGGTCACGGACGTCACGGTGACGATGATCAGGCTGGCGGTGATCGCTTCCGCCGGGCGCAGACCGAGCAGGTAGGTCAGGGCGGGGACCGCCAGGACACTGCCGCCACCGCCGAGTCCACCGAGGGCAAGTCCGACGACGGCGCCGGCGACGAGCGCGAGGATGAGGGCGCTCACGCCACCGAGCCGTTGTTTCCGCGAGTGTCGACGACCGGGTGCCCGGCCGCCGCCCATGCCTTCATGCCGCCCTTGACGTCCACGGCGTCCAGCCCGCGCGCGGAGAGCAGTTGGGCGGCCTTCTGCGAGCGGTTGCCGCTGCGACAGATCACTATCAGCGGCCGCCCCTGGGCGGCCTGCGGCAGGGCGGAGTTCGCGGCCAGGCCGGACAGGGGTGCGTACACGGCGCCGGGCGCGTGCCCGGCGCTCCACTCACCCCGCTCGCGTACGTCGAGCAGGACGGCTGGGGCGCCGTCGCCCTGGGTGCGCCGGTGGGCCTCTTCCACGCTGATGCGCTGTGTGGTGTTCCGGGAGAACAGGGACATCACAGAACCTTTCGATGAAGCGGTGTTACTGATGAGGGGCACTCGTCGGCTGGGTGCGCAGCGGTGCCGGGCCGCCGGGGTGGACCGGTCAGTCGGTGACGACGGTCAGACCTGCGGCGGTGGCGGCGTCGAACCCGTCGTCGACGGCCACCACGTCACGGCCGGCGGCGTCGAGCAGGGAGGCCGCGATCCCGGCGCGCATACCGCCGGCGCAGTGCACCCACACGGTGCCGGCGGGCACTTCGTCGAGGCGCTTGTGCAGCTCGTGGACCGGGATGTGGACGGAGCCCTCGATGTGTCCGGCGGCCCGCTCCGAGTCGCGTCGCACGTCGAGTACGACGGTCCGGGCGGTGTCCCGTCCGGCGAGCCCGGCGAAGGTGGAGCGCGGGAAGGACGCGAGCTCGGTACCCTCGGGCACCCAGGCGCGCGGGGTGCCGGTCGCCGCGGCGGCGGGCCGGTCGATGCCGACTCGGACCAACTCGCGCTGGGCCGCGGCCAGTTGCTCAGGTGACTCGGCGAGCAGGGTCACCGGCTTGCCCCACGGGATCATCCAGGCGAGGTAGGTGGCGATCTTGCCGTCCGCCTCGAAGTTGAACGACCCGGCGACGTGTCCCTCGGCGAAGGCGACCCGGTTGCGCAGGTCCACGACCCACTCGCCGGCCGCCAGCCGGGAGGCGATCTCGGCGGCGTCCGCGACGGCCGGGGGCGTCAGGTCCACCGGGTCGGGGCCGGAGGCGTTGACCGGGCCCATGTGCGCGTAGTAGGCGGGGACGTCCTCCAGCCCGGCCAGGAGCTCGGCGACGAAGGTGTCGACATCGGTGGTGAGCGCCGTATTGGCGGTCTTCTCCCGGCCGATGGTGGTGTCGTCGCCCTCGGCCTGGGCGGAGGAGCAGAAGCTGCCGAAGCCGTGCGTGGGCAGGACGGCCGTCTCGTCGGGGAGCTCGGCCGCCAGCCGGTGCGCGGAGGCGTGCTGGGCGCGGGCCAGCTGCTCGGTGAGGCGGGGTTCGACCAGATCGGGGCGGCCCACCGTGCCGATGAGCAGCGAACCGCCGGTGAACGCGGCCACCGGTGTGCCCTGCTCGGCGAGCACGTACGCGGTGTGGTGCGGGGTGTGCCCGGGGGTGGCCACCGCCCGTAGTTCGATGCCTTCTTCGACCGTGATCGTGTCGCCGTCGGACACCGGGGTCCGGGCGAACGACACGTGGGCCCCGGCGGGCACCAGGTAGAGGGCGCCGGTGATCCGGGCGAGCTCCAGACCTCCGGTGACGTAGTCGTTGTGGATGTGGGTCTCCACCACGTGGGTGATCCGCACACCGCGTCGGGCGGCCGCCGCCAGCACCTGGTCGATGTCGCGCGGCGGGTCCACGGCCACGGCCGCCCGCTCGCCGCCGGCGAGGTAGTGGCGGTTGCCGAGTCCCTCGAGCTCGATGGTGTCGACGAAGAACACGTGCTTGCTCCTTTGCTGGGAATTACCCCCGGGGGTATCTGTCCACCAAGGTAACAGGAATACCCCCGGGGGTATTCTGTTCGAGTGTGTGAGAACTCGCACCAACGCCGGCCGAACCCGTGCAGGACCGGCGGCGAACCACTGGCGGGCGGGCCGAGCGAGCGCACCGCGCCGCGGGCAGCAGCGCCCCGTGACACACATCCGCCGTGCGCCACAGCCGCCCGCAGGCTCACGCCAGGGAGAGGAACAGCCCCTCCAGTTCCTTTTCCGTCATGGACGGGGACGTCGCGCGCCCGTCCGCGCGACACTGGCGCATGCCGCTTGCGACGATCTTGAATCCGGCCCGGTCGAGGGCGCGGGAGACAGCGGCGAGCTGGGTGACGACGTCCGCGCAGTCGCGGCCGTCCTCGACCATGGTGATGACTCCCGCGAGCTGGCCCTGGGCACGGCGCAGCCGGTTGAGGACTGCGCTCACCGCCTCTTCCTGCACCTTCACCGGGCTTCTCCATCGTGCGTGATGACGTGTGGCGTGCGGCCCCCGGCGACGTGTGTCAGGGGTGCATGCTCAGCTCCCGGCGCTTCTGCGGACCCAAGGCGGCGGCGGTGCGCGTCCGGCGCCGGCCCGGAGGCGGCGAGGACGAGGGCGATCACGACCGTTCCCGCAGGGAGGCGACCACCGTGCGGATGTCGGTGCGCGGGCCGCGGTTGTAGGGCAGCTTGGAGAGCATCATGCCCATCGCGCAGGTGTTGCTGAGCGCGGCGAACGTCAGCCCGGCGCCGATCGCGGTACCGATCAGGTGCACGCCGGGGACGAAGAAGCCCACGACACCGGTGACCAGCACGACCGAGCCGGCGATCAGACGGACCTGGCGCTCCAGCTCCCAGCGCTGCGGGCCACGGTTGACCGGGGCACCGGCCGCTTCCCAGGCCGTCATGCCGCCGTCCAGGACACGCAGGTTCGGCAGGCCCACCTCGGCGAGCGCCTGCTCGGCCTGCGAGGCGCGGGCACCGGAGCGACAGATCAGCACGACGTCCTCGTCGAGGTGCCGGCGCAGCTCCGCACGGTGCTCACGCAGGGTGTCCAGCGGCACGTTGTAGGCGCCGGGGACGTGGCTGGTCTGGAACTCGCCCGGGGTGCGCACGTCCAGCAGGCGGGGGGTGTTTCCGTTGTCGATCAGGTGCTGGAGGGCGGTGGGGGTGAAGGAGGCGGTGCGGGCGGTGTCGGTCGTCATGAGAGCTCCTTGGAGGGAAGGCGAGGAAGGCACGGAAAGGGGGAGGGGAGTGGTGCGGCCGGTGGACCCGCGCGGGCGCACCGGCAGGTCGTGACGTACCGGGTCAGGCGGCGGCGGGGGTGGTGAGCAGGGCCCAGGCGGCCCAGCCGCCGAGGACGTCGGAGACGTCCTCGAAGCCCTCGTGTCGCAGCAGGCTGGCGGCGATGGAGGAGCGATGACCACCCGCGCAGTGCAGGACCAGCGGCCGGTCGCGCGGGATCTCGTCCAGCCGGTGCGGCAGCTCGCCGAGGCTGATGTGCAGGGCGCCCTCGATGAACCCGTTCTCGCCGCGTTCGCCGCAGTTGCGGACGTCGACGACGACCGGCGGGTTGGCGCCGCCCAGCTCGGCGCGGAGCTGGGCCGCGGTCAGGCGGCTGGCCGCGGCGACCTCGTCGGCCATCGACTCCAGTGCCTCGTCGGGGGAGGCCAGGTAGCCGGCCGTGCGGTCGAAGCCGATCCGGGCGAGCCGGGTGACGATCTCCACCTCGCGGTCCTCCGGTGCGACGACCAGCACCTGGGCGCCCAGCGGGAGCACCGTGCCGGCCTGCTCCGCGAACCGGCCGTCCGCCGGAACGTTGACCGCGCCGCGCAGATGCCCTGCGGCGAACTCCTGCGGGTCACGGGCGTCGACCACCACCGCGCCCGCCTCCCGCCGTGCGGCGAAGTCCGCAACGCTGAGCGCCCGGGGCGCGTTCTCCGGGTCGAACAGCTCCCGCTGCCGACGGTTGAGGTCCGCGTCGTAGGCGAAGTAACCCGGAGCCGCGGACTGACCGGCGGTGACGATGGCCACGAAGTCCTCACGGCTCATCGGGGCACACGCGTAGTTGGTGGCGCGCTGCTCACCGATCGTGGACTGACGCTCGGTGGAGAGGTTCTTGCCGCAGGACGAACCGGCGCCGTGGGCGGGGAAGACCCGCACGTCGTCGGGCAGCCCCATCAGCTTGTTCTGCACACTGTCGTGCAGCATCGCGCCGAGCTCGTCAGCGGTGACCCCGACCGAGGCCAGCAGGTCGGGACGGCCCACGTCGCCGATGAACAGCGCATCGCCGGTCAGCACGCCGTACGGCACGGCATCGTCGGCGTGCTCGTACACCAGCACGCTGATCGACTCCGGGGTGTGACCCGGCGTTTCCATGATCTTCAGAGTGACGTCGCCGAGGCTGATCGTGTCGCCGTCGGCCAGCTTCCCAATCGCGTACTCGGTCTCGGCGCGCCGCCCGTAGCCGATCCACGCGCCGGTACGGTCGGCCATCTCCAGGTGTCCGGCGACGAAGTCCGCGTGGAAGTGGGTGTTGATGACACCGACCACGGTGAGCCCGCGGGCTTCGGCATCCGCGAGGTACTCGGACACGTCCCGGCGGGGGTCGACGACCACGGCCTGACCGGTGGACTCGTCGGCGATCATGTATGACGCCTGCGACAGGCACTCGAGGTAGTACTGCGAGAAGAACACGGAAACCTCCGTAAAGCGTTGGACGGTATACCCCTGGGGGTATGTCTGAGGGCGTGAGGCACCCCTCCCGAGAGGTGGGGTGCGGGCGGCGGCTGCAGGGAGTCGGGGTGAGCGGGGTCGACGCCTCAGGTGTCGCCACGGATCGGGCTGGGGTTCCGCCTCGCCGCGACGTTCACCGCGTCGGGAGTTGCTGCGATACCCCCTGGGGTATTACGTGGACGACCGTAAATGGCTCCCGTCGTCGCTGTCAAATACCCCCGGGGGTATTCACGAAGGTGGTGGGCAGGTCGACGGCAGGGCGTCCCGGGTGAGGGTCGGCTGCCAGTTGGCACTCGCTCGGCCGCGGCGGCGCGACAGCTGGGACTTATACCCCATGGGGTATTCTGGGGCTTCTTGTCCAGGAGTGGAGGAGGGTTTCGATGCAGGTGGACGAAGAATCGATGCAGCCCGTCCTGAACCGTCTGCGGCGGGCGCAAGGGCAGTTGACCGCCGTGATCACGATGATCGAGGCGGGTCGTGACTGCAAGGACGTCGTGACGCAACTCGCGGCGGTCTCCCGGGCGTTGGACAGGGCCGGCTTCAAAATCGTGGCCAGCGGAATGCGTCAGTGCCTTGCCGGGGACTCCGACACTCCGCCCATGTCTCAGGACGAACTGGAAAAGCTCTTCCTCGCCCTCGCCTGATCCCGGCCACCACAGCGGCAGAGCCGGTGCGTGGTTCAGCCGTGGCGTCACCCATGGCGGGTCGTCAACGCGAAGGCGGCGTGGTCAGGCCCTTTACTCCCTCAAGCCGCCCGCAGGAAGGTGACCTGCTGGCCCAGGCTCCAGCTGGTCGACGGCAACGAGGACGCCATGCTCGCTCTGGAAGGGAGGCACCGCCTTTAAGAGAAGCTTTCGAATCTGCCAACAAATACTAACTGGAACTTTCGTTACGGAAGAGGCACCGTGAACGGGTGAGCAAACCTCGATTCTTCTCCCCCCACCTCTTGGCACTGGCCGGGACCGTGCTGCTATGGGCCTCGGCGTTTCCGGCGATTCGTGTGGGGCTCGATGGGCTCGGCCTGGCAGCGCTGTCGTTCCTACGCCTGGCCGTAGCGGCTGTGGTCCTGCTGGTCGTCGCGCCCTTCGCCGGAGTACGGATACCGCGCAGGCGCGACCTGCCGTTGATCGCCGCGTGCGGACTGACCGGCATGACCGCGTACCAAGTGCTCCTGAACTGGGGCGAGACCCACGTCGAAGCCGGCACTGCCAGCTTGTTGATCGGGGCGACGCCCGTCTTCAGCGTGCTGCTCGCCAGCGCATTCCTGGCGGAACCACTCACCCGCAACATCGTCGTCGGCAGCCTCGTCGCCATCACCGGCACGGCGGTGGTCACCCTGGCCGACGGGGTGTCCGGCTTCACCGGTGCGGCCTTGGTCGTGCTGGCAGCGGCTGTCGTCCAGGCCGTCTACCACTTCTCCACCAAACCGCTGTTGCGCCACTACACGGGTTTGGAGGTGGCCACCTACGCAATGGTGGCGGGGACGGTGTTCGCTCTGCCGCTGGTGCCCACCACTATCAGCGCCGCGGCGCGAGCCCCGGCATCGGCACTGGGAGCGGTGCTCTTCTTGGGGCTGCTCCCCTCCGCGCTGGGGTTCGTCATCTGGGGCTATGCGGTCGCGCGGCTGTCGCTGGCGGCATCCACAGCAGCGCTCTACCTCGTACCGCCGGTTGCCCTGGTCATTTCATTTGTCTGGCTGGGTGAAGTTCCCCACCTGATCGAACTCCTCGGCGGCGCGATCACCATTGGCGGGGTGGTTCTGATCAACCGTCGCACCCCTGCACCCGCAGACCCGGCATCGAATCGGAACTCTCCTCGCAGCGAAGAGCCTCTGGAGAACGACGTCTTCATCGGTCGTCGATAGAAACGCGGCGAACGCGCTGAGCAGCGCCCCTCGCGGGATTCGGTCACAATTCCCTGTGTACTCGCACCCATAGGAATCATTCATGCTCGATGTTCGACGGCTGCGCATCCTGCAGCATCTCGCCGTCTACAAAACGGTCGCGGCGGCGGCCGAGGCGTTGCAACTGACAGCGCCGGCAGTCTCCCAGCAACTCGCCTCACTCGAACGCGAGGCGGGGATGCCGGTGGTGGAGAAGAACGGACGCACCCTCCGCCTGACCCCGGCAGGCGAACTGCTCGTCAAACACGCCGACGTCATCCTTGGTGACCTCGCCGCAGCCGAAGCCGACCTCGCCGCCCTCAAGGGCGGCCGCCGCGGCCTCATCCGAGTGGCGTCCTTCGCCTCCGCCGCCCGCACCCTGATGCCCCTGGTGTACCGGCTGATCGCCGAGCACGCCGACGAGCAGGCGCGAACCCTCGCCGTGCAACTGACCGTCCAAGAGCCTGACTTGGCGATCGCGGCACTGGGCAAACGCCAGACCGACGTTGCGCTGGCCCACAGCTACACCATCCTGCCGCGTGACTTCCCCGCCAGCAGCCGCCATGACGTCCTGATGGACGACCCGGTCGTGCTCTGCCTGCACCCGGATCACGCCCAGCAACTGGGACTAGCTCCCGGGCAGACGGCGGACCTCACCCGGTTCTCCCGCGAGCCCTGGCTCACCCCAGCTCCCGAAACCTCCTGCTACGACATGATCCAGCGCGCCTGCGGTAGCGCGGGCTTCGTTCCCGACATCCGGGTACGCAGCGACGATTTCGCCGTCTTGGCCGCTCTCACCGCGGCTGGCGCCGGAGTGGCCCTCGCGCCCCGTCTCGCTCTTCCCGAACACCATGGACTCAGCCTGCACCCCCTGGTCAGCCCCGTCACCCGCACCCTCTTCACCGTCATCCGGAACGGCACGGAGCGCCGGCCCGATGTGCACCTGCTGCGGACGCTCATGGAGCAGGCAGCCTCCCGACTTCCTGGCTCCGCACACTCTCCGGAAGAAGCCTGACCGGAGCCGCCGGTCACCGCCCGCTCCACTTTGATGCGGCCCGCGCGAGGAAGCAGGCAAGCGCAGCGGGAGGCACCGGCCGCCGCACGAGTAAGCAGGCAAGCGCAGCGGGCGGCACCGGCCGAACCTTCGTAGCGGCCACGACCGCTCGAAGCCGGGGCACCGAGGTCACAGGCCCCAGATGCGTGCCACGAAGAAGGCGGCGACGAGTACCGAACCGGCCACGATCAGCCACAACCACCAGGAGGGATGTTCCCAGACCCCACCGTCGGCCCGCTGCTGGTGTGCCTCGGCCGTTGAGCCCTCCACGGGCGGTGTCTCCGTGGGCGGGATGAGTGAATCGGTCATGCTTCAACGGTCCTCCTCCTCCAGGGCGGCCGCATGTCGAGGAGAAAGATTGGGGTCACCGCAACCGACAACCGGGAATCTGCCGAACACCTGGTGTCCGGGTTGCGCGCGACCTCGGTTCTCGCGCCGCCGCCAGATGAACCGACACAGGGGTGCCGCGATGGGGGACCTTGCGTCGCGTGTACGGGAGCCGTTGGAGCCGCTGCGTCAACGGGCGGGAAAGATGCTGTTCGCCCGTGTCGCCGGTCCCGACGGCCCCCGCAACCGCGCGCTGATCCACGAAACGCCCGGCCCCAGATGGTTCCCGTGCGACAGCCCGATCCGCGCCGTGCACGCCGACAGCGCCATGTTCATCGGCGGTCTGTCAGCGCTGCTGCTGCAGACCCTGCATCCCGCCGCCATGGCGGCCGTCGCCACGCACTCCGGATTCCGCGGCGACCCGTGGGGACGCCTGCACCGGACGAGCACCTTCCTGGCCACCACGACCTTCGGCCCTGCCGAGACCGCCCAGTCGGCCTGCGACCGAGTGAACGCGGTGCACGAACGCATCCGGGGGGTGACGGACCGCGGCGTCGCCTATCGCGCATCCGACCCACATCTGCTGGAGTGGATCCACATCGCCGAAGTGGATTCCTTCCTGCGAGCGCACCAGCGTTTCGCCTCCCGTCGCCTGACGGTGCGGGAATGCGACGAGTACGTGCGTCAGATGGCGCGCATCGCCCGGGCGCTCGGTGTGCCCACGCCCCCTGAGTCGACCGGCGACCTCCGCGCCCGCCTCGCCGCCTACCGCCCCGAACTGCGCGCCACGCCGGAGGCGCTGGAAACCGCGCGCTACCTGCTGTTGAGCCCTCCGCTGCCTGCCCCTGCCCTGCCGCTGTACGCCGCTTTGGCCTCCAACGCGGTTGCCCTGCTGCCCCGTTGGGCGACCGCGGAACTTCGCCTCCCGCGCTGGGAGCCCGCCGAGCGCTGGGCGGTCCAGCCGGCCGGCCGCCTCACCACGGCCCTCATCCGATGGGCGATGCACGATCCCGCCGGCTAGCCGACGGGGATCGGCCCGATTCGATACGCACGATGCGCGGAAGGGCGTCCGAGATGGATGTCGACGGAGCACGCATTCTCCTGCCCGGAGCCACCGGGGAGGTCGGCAGAGCGCTGGCGCACCGCCTGTACAGCGCTGGTGCCACCTTGCACCTTGCCGGCCGAAACGAAACAGAACTGCGGGCGCTCCAAGGCCGACTTCCAGGAACCGGCGCGAGCAGCTTCGATGCCTACGACCTGGACTCCTGCGCCGCCCTGACCCGCCGGGCAGCCCAGCGGATGGGCGGCCTCGACGCGGTGGTGAGCTGCATCGGAGTCCCTGCCTTCGGCGCCGCGGACACCATCAGCGAGGCCGTCGCCGAACACCTGATGACCGTCAACGCGCTCGCCCCCATGGCCTTTCTGCGCGCCGCACTTCCGCTGGTAACAGCAGGCGGGGTCCTCGCGGCCGTCACGGGCGTGGTCGCTGAGAATCCGCCTCCGAAGATGGCCGACTACGCTGCCGCGAAAGCCGCCCTCGCCGCCTGGCTGCACGCGGTGCGCAAAGAGCAGCGGCGGCATGTCGCAGTCGTCGATCTCTGCCTGCCGCATCTCGACACCGGCTTCGCCGGCCGCGCGGTCGCGGGGCAGCCGCCCAAGCTGCCCCGCGGCCTCGCGGTCCCGGCGGCGGTGGATCTGATCATGAGAGAGCTGACCGGTCCGGAAACCGTTGCGCGGGCGAGCGGCCCGGCACGCCGGGAATCAGCAGAATGAGGCGGTGGGCACGGTCGCGGCGTCCTGCCGGGTCACGAGGAAGTCGCACGCGTCGAGCCCCGAAGCGTCGATGGAGGCGAGGATCGCGGACCGCTGCCCGGCCGGCAGCTCCGGAGTGCGGGACAGCACGAAGCCGGACTTGCGGTCGCTGTCCGTGATCACGGCCCAGCGGTAGTCGGGGTCGAGGCCGGTCACGATGTAGTTGGCGTCTTCGCTGTGGCGGTAGGAGCCGCCGGTCTTCACGAAACTGACGTTCAGTCGGGCGCCGGAACTGTCAAGGGCCTTGGCTTCTCCGGTTACGCCGCTGGCCTTGCCCAGCCACGTCGTGCAGCTGTTGCGGACGCCGACGGCCCCCGATGCTGTGAGCGTGTAGACCGCGTGCACGTTCTTGGCGCACTGGATCTCAAAGAGCCGCGGAACGGCGGCGATCTGGTACCAGGTCCCCTGATAGCGGCTGACGTCGACCTGGCCGACAGGCGGGGGCGGCTGCGGAGCCGCGTGGGCGGCCGGGGCGGCGAGCGCGATGCCGAGCAGCGCGGCGGGCAGAGCGGTGGCGTATCGGGAGAGCGGCACGAATGTCCCTTCGTGGACTGATGACAGGTGATGGCTGCTGGTCGTTCCGACGGGCGTGAGCCGCGCTGCCGGCCGGACCTTGCAAGCGCACCGTTCGACACCCCTTCCGCGCAGGGCACCGGTTCGGATTCAGTGCATTCACTGCTATTTCTCGCATCCGTAGTAAAGAGGGCAGACCACGGATGGTCCGGCAGAGCGGCGGCTCAGTGCACCGGGGCGGGCCGGTTCATCGTGGCCAGCAGGTGGGCGGCGGCGTAGTGGGGGCCGCGTGCGCCGAGTTCGGACGCCCACCGCGCCATGTTGGGGCGGACGGTGGCATGCAGGGCTGCCAGTGCCGTCGGCACGTCCTGCGGCGCCAGGCGGTTCGGGTCCCGTACGACTCCGACCCCGGCCCGCTCCGCGTCGCGCGCGATGGCGAACTGGTCGCTGGAGAACGGCAGGACGAGTGCCGGGACCCCGGAGCGCAGGCACTCGGTGAACGAGTTGTTGCCGCCGTGATGGACCATGGCGTCCACGTGGGGGAGCAGGGCCTGCTGGGGGACGGACGGCGCGAGGACGACGCGGTCACCGGCCAGATCGGCGAGGGCGGCCGTGCGTTCGCCCGCCGCCACGACGACAGCTGTACGGTCGTCGTGGCGCACAGCCCCGGAGACCACCGTCCGCAAGACATCGTCGCGGGCCGCCAGGAACGTGCCGAGGGCGACGAGGACGACCTTGTCGGCCCTGCCGCGGAGCCGGCGCAGCCGCCGCGACCACTGACCGTCAAGCTGCTCGGCCGGGTCGGCCATGTGTCCCGCGTACACGTGTCGCGGGCCTGCTTGCGGCTCGGGCAGCCACGGCAGGTGCGGATAGGAGTACACGACGGCGTCGGGTGACGTCAGCGCGAACGCACGGCCCACCGCAGGCGCGTGCGGAGCCTTGTCACGGACGAACTCCTCGAACAGCGCGGTGAACGCACGGTCGTTGTCCCTCGCCACCGCCGTCAGATCCGCGAGCAGCCGCGTATCGGGGCGCAGGGCGGCAGGCCAGTCGTAGGGAACGCCGAACCAACTGTCCGTGCCCCCGAGAACGTAGGTCGGATGCCCCGGGCAGAACGTCGCGTACCGGGCTCGCAGACAGTGCAGGGCGAGGGTCGCCGCGTAGCTGAGCTGGTCCACCACGTACCAGTCGGGGCGCAGACGCTCATCCAGAACGCGCAGCTCCCCGAAGACGGTGTCCGGGTCGGCCAGCATGTCGGCCCGGCGGTGACGGGCCTGCGTCGTCAGAGCGGCGACCGCGCCGCGCCGGGTGGCGTCGAAGAACTCGCCCAGCCGAGCCGCTTCCACCGCGTCCTGCTCCGTGGCTTCCGCGACGCCCGTGTTGGCGTTGCGGGTCACGGCCAGGGGCACGAAACGCACGCCGGCCTGCTCCGCCATGCCCGCGAACGCCGGCGAACAGGCGAAGTGCACCTCTGCGCCGCGGGCCCGCAGCGCAGCCGCCAGAACCGACAGCGGCCGGGCGTGCGAGAAGAAGGGAGGACTGATGATCACAATGCGCGGCATGACCATCCTTCACTCCAGGTCCGACGGCCGGATGCACGGAGTGCCACGGGGCCCGTCGGCGTCGATGCCCCGTCACCAGCTGCATCCGGGTGAAGCCCCCTGAGAGAACTCGCAGCGTCGTCCATCCGCATGAAGGAGACTGCGTGTCGACCTCAGCCCAGCCGTGCGAACCCGCCTCTGGAACGCTGTGCCCGGAAGGCCGGGATCCGCTGGTCAGCGCGCGCCACGCCTTCTTCCGCGGCACGCGACGGCACGGTCCGGCCACCCGCACGGACCGGCACCGGACCGGCGATCTGCAGCGGCTGCTCGACGCCGAGTACGCGCCCCGCTCGCGCCTCACGCCGGCCGGACCGGCCACCGCGCTCAGCACCGAGGACATCACCGTCGCGCGCCTGCGCCATCTGTGCCGCCTCGCCGTTCCGCTCACTCCCGGGGCGCTCCTCGCCCACGACCTGGGCGGGACACGGCTCACCGCGGTCCTGGCCGAGATGTGGCCGGAGACCGTACGCGGCTACGGCAAACCGCACGCCGAATTGGTACTGCGCCATCATCTGCTGACGCGGGCGGAACCGGATGCCGCCCGCATCGCGTTCCTGCTGGACTGCGCGGAATCGGCGGGCCTGCACCCCCTGACCGCGGCCGAAGCGTCAGCCCGGTCCACCGCGGACGACCGCCCCACGCGGCACGCCCTCTGGCGCTACCTCCACCGCTTGTCCGACGGCCCCCGCCATCTCCCCGCGGCCGCACACGCGAACGACCCCTACGAGCAACTCCTCCTGGCCCCACCCACCGCACTGACAGCCGATCCGTGGCCCGCGCGCGGCATCGTCGTCGCCCAGACCATGCTCCAGGGCGACCTCGACGCGCCCGGTCAAGGACTCAGCGGTGGCCTGTCCGTGCTCCTGGGCGGGCTCGGCGACCGGCTCGCCGAGAACGAGCACATCGGTCAGGTGCTGACCGTGGTGACCGCAGGCCACGACGGCCTGGCACGCGACCCTCGTCTCCTGTATGAGCGCGGCCCGGACCACTGGGTGCTGCGTCTGCCGGTCGACACGGCCACCACACCCCCGCAGGACGTGTGGCCGGCCCACCGCACGGCGCTCAGTTGGTGGGCGACCCGCCTGTTGGGCGTCCTGCCCCGCCGCGTGGACGTCCTGCACGTGCGCTACGCCGACGACAGCAGCCTGGCCCTTGCCCACGCGGCCGAACGGACGGGAGCCCGCCTATTGTTCACCGCCACCCCGGACCCTCATCGAACGGTCGCGCACAAGCACGCCGACACCGATGCGCGGGACCCGGAGCGCGCGCACCTGCTCCGGAGCGATCTGCACCGCATCTTCTGCGCCGACCGCCTCGTGGACCGTGCCGACGAGGTGATCGGCATCCCGGGCCCCTCCGGAACCCAGGACCTCCTCCACCATTTCCCCGTCCTCGAGGACCGCTACGGGCCCACCGGGCCCGCCGCCCCGCCCGAGGGAATCGCTCCGTACGTGCCCGCGCCGGACGAGAACGCGCTGCGGCAGCGGATGCTGGACGACCTGTTCGCCGACGGCAGTCGCGGCGACACGCTGTCGCCGGACGACCGTGGCCTGCCGCTGATGCTGTGCGTGGGACGCCTCCACCCCGTCAAACAGCAGGATCTGCTGGTCCGCACCTGGCTGACGACGGAACTGTGGCGCACGACCACGCTGGTCGTCGTCGGCGGCAGCGACGAACAGCCCTCCGAGCACGAGCGATCGATGCACGCCACGGTCCGCTCCCTGCTCACCGGCCAGGACGCGGCGGCCGCGCGCCTGGCGATGGTCCCCGCGATGCCGAACGGCAGCGTCAGACGCCTGGAGCGGGCCCTCGCCGACACGGACAACGGCATCGCCGCCTGGTACGTGTGCCCGAGCGCCAAGGAAGAGTTCGGGATCGCGATCCTGGAGGCGATGGAGGCGGGTCTGCCGGTCGCGGGACCGCGCCGCGGCGGAGTGGCGCACTATCTGCGTGACGGCGTTAACGGCATCCTGCTGGACACGTCCTCCTCCTCCGCTCTGGCCCGCGGACTCCACCGGATCAAGTCCTTGCCGGAGACTCGACGGAGCCACATCGCCCGCGCCGCACACCACACCGCCACGACCCGCTACGCGCTCGGGGACATGGCCGACGCCCTCGCCACGGAATACCTGGCGACGGCCAAGGCGAGGCACACCGACAACGACGAGTGACCGGACCACGAGCAGCGGCCTGCACACCACCATCTACGCGCTCCTTGGCCTGAGGGCTTTGCCGTTCGCCATCGGCCTCTCCGGCAAACGCAGCCTCGAGGTGTCCTGAAGCCGGATACGTATCCCGAGGAGCGCACACGTTGCCCTACGGGACGGACGCGGCCGACACACCTGGAGGAATGAAAGACACAAACCTATGGACATGCAGTTGCACGGCTGACGGGCTCTCGTCACCGGTTAGAGCGCCGCACCCGGCCGGGCGATCGCCGATGCGCCCGCCCGAACCTGCTGCCTGCCCTGCACACGAGGTCAGACTGCCCGGAGCCCGGAGCCCGGAGCCCGGAGCCCGGAGCCCGGATCCGGTCCATGTCCCGGCCCGCGACGATCCGCAGGCGGGGCCGAGCGGGACCGCACTGGCCTCTCCGGCCCGCCCCGCAATCAACCCGCCCTCGCCCCGTAGCCCCCAGCTGGCGCGGTTACGGCGAGGACACCCCTCGAATCCACCACCTCGACACAGCGGGAATCTCGCCCGCTCGCGCAAGAAGTCTACCGGTGTATACTTAACTGTATAGGCACACTTCCCGGACGCCGAGGCGCGGGGGAGTCAAGGAGAAAGACACAGAACATGAACCTCAATCTGACCGGAAAGCGCGCGCTCGTCACCGGTGCGAGTCTCGGACTCGGTGAGGCCACCTCGAAGCTGCTGGCGGCCGAGGGTGCCACCGTCGTGATCCACGGACGCGACAAGGAGCGCACCGAGCGGGTCGCGCGGGAGATCCGTGAGGTCGGCGGCAGCGCCACCACGGTCCTCGGTGATCTGGCCGACGACGACAGCGCCGCCGAGGTCGCCCGTGCCGCCCTCGACGGCGGTCCGGTCGACATCCTGGTCAACAACGCCGGTTTCTATCGGCACCTGTCCTGGACCGAAGCCACCCCCGACGAGTGGCGTAACACCTACAACGTCAACGTCGTCTCCGGCGTGCGAATGATCCAGCACCTCGTCCCGGCGATGCGCGAGCGCGGCTGGGGCCGGGTCATCACCATCGGCGGAGGCCTCGCCTCCCAGCCGATGAACACCCACCCTCAGTACAACGCCACTCTGGCAGCCCGCCACAACCTGGCCGTCTCCCTGGCCCGTGACTTGAAGGGCACCGGCGTCACTTCCAACATCGTCTCCCCGGGCGCCATCCTGGTCGAGGCCACGAAGGAACTCGTCACCCACATCGGACCCGAGCGCGGCTGGGGCGACACCTGGGAAGAGATCCGCCCGAACGCCGTCGAGGCGCTGATCCCCAACGACCAGGAGCGTTTCGGCGAGCCGGACGAGATCGCCGCCGCCGTCGCCTACCTGTGCAGCGACTACGCCCAGTACGTCAGCGGCGCCACCATCCGCGTCGACGGCGGCCTCATTCGTTCCGCGTTCTGAGCAAGCCGCGGCGAGACAGGGACGGACGACCGGACAGGGCGGGGCGAGCGCCGAGAGGTGCTCGCCCCGCCCTGTCCGGTCGTGTGAGCCGGGCCGATCCGACTCCCGGGCTCAGTCGGCTACGTGGCGGACTCCTGGGTAAGAGGTTCGAGCATCGCCGCCAGCAACTCGGCGACCTCGTCGTCATCGGCAGCGGCGAGCGCGGTCGTGCCGACGACGGTCCGCATCAGCCAGGTCCCGGCGACCAGAGCCAGGCCGAGCTGGGCCCGCACCTCCGCCCCGGGTCCTGCGAGCAGTCCCGCCAGTCGGGCGCCCACATGCGCCTCCACGCCCTTGCGCAGGGCGTCCGTTGCCTCCGGGTCCGACACCGAGCGCAGCATCAGCAGGAACGGGTCCAGGTCCTCGGAATCCGTCCCGGTGCGCTCCGCCAGGGTGTGCGCCATCGCCCGGGACAGCTCCCGACGCTCTTCCCCGACCACCGTTGGCGGCTTGAAGGCCCGGTCCACCGCCTCCGCGAACAACCGCTCCTTCGAACCGAAGTAGCGGTTGATCATCATCGCCGTCACCCCGGCCCGCTCAGCGATCTGCCGGACTCCCGCCCTGGCGTAACCGTGCTCGGTGAACTCCACCACCGCCGCGGCGAGAATGGCCTCCCGCGTCGCGGCACCATCACGCTTACGACCGGCCTGAACAGCACTCATGCGCAGGAGCATATCGGGGCTCCCAACCATGACACGGGCTCGGCCACCCGACCCGCGCGAGACTTGGACAGCGCCACATGGGACGGCCCGCCGCACCACGGCGGTGAGCGCGACGGATCGAGGACCGCACTGTATGCCCAACTCCGGTGCGCAGGCAGCATGATGGCCACCATGCGAAGTGGAATCGGCGAGCGGTTGCGGCGGCTGTGGTCGTGGCGCGCGGGCAGTGCGTCAACGAGCCTGACGAACAAGGCCAGGGTCACCACTTCCGGCGAGCCGTGGGACGCGCATCCCTTCAGTATCGGCTTGCCCACCTCCACTGACGAGGTCCAGGCCAAAGCGGCAGGCACCGACGGGCCTCAAGTCAGCGGAGAAGGTGGCCGGGACGAGGAGACGCATCAACTGGCCATGCCGTCGTACCGCCCGGCCGTCGTGGTCTTCTCGACCAGGGGACCGGGACACGTGCAGCTACGCTTCGTAGGGTTGAAGGGGCGCTCTTCGCGTCTCTACCGGCTGTCGGGCGACGGGACCCCCATCACCGCGCGGATTCCGCTGCCGGTAGGGGCCAAGACGATCAGGTTCCGAGTGACCACTGCCGGCGGCCGAAACGCATGGACGGCATCTACGTCACCCCTGCGTGCAGTCCCGCGCTTCCAGGAGGAGATCAACGGGACCGGCTCAGACCTCGTCCACTTCCGAGGCGGACCCGGTCCAGGCGTGCTGCACTATGCAGGCCCGAACCGGATCCAGTTGGAAGCGTTGGACGGCAGCCTTGTCTACAGGGGCTCGGTGGTAGAGGGGCGGGCCGGGGAGCATGCCTTCCAGTGGCCGGGCCGCGGCTACTACCAGGTGCGCTCCTCCGGTGCGTGGAGTCTGTCCATCGCGTGCCCGAAGACGGACCACTGCGATTGATCACGAAGAGCTGACCAGCGAGAGGCTTGACGCAGGGACGATGCGGATCACCCCAGGTGGGTGTTCTGGGCGGGCCATGATCCGCGACCACACCTCCTACGAACACCGTTCCCCGCTCCTGCCGCGGCTTGACGACGGCTATGGGGAAGTCGTTCAGCCTCGGCGCTCGGTGAGACGGGCGAGTGGTACCGACCTTGTGGAGGGTGGACGGCTGCACCTAGATGCCTGCCCTCTATGAAGCCTGGCGTGGCTATTGCAAGGCGGACCCAGGGGACACAGCTGCGGTTGATTCGAGTGAGGATTCACTGTCCCGCCGCATCGCACTTGATTGAGCGGGACTGCCTTAGCTGTTGCGGGTCAGGACGTTGGTGACGGCGCATAGTGGTGGGCAAGGTTGGTGACGAGGTCGCTGAGGTGAGCCCTGGCTTCGGATGGGCCGTGCACAGTGATGGCGCTCCCGAACGGCAGCAGTTCTCGCACGTCTTCCAGGTGCAGGAAGCGGATCATTACCTTGTGGCCGGTCGCGGAGTCTTCATGGTCGTCCCGGACGAGTCGTTGGCCAAAGATCCGTTGCGCTCGCTCGATCTGGGTCTGGTCGATGGTGGCGCTGACCTCTATCGCGTGGTTGTGTTCCCACTGATCAATGAGCGTTGCGGCGACGGTGGCCAGGGTCTGGCTCTCGCGGATCCGTCGTGGCTGGTCGACTTCCTTCCACGTCGTGATCCGTTCGAGTCGGTACATCCGTGGCACTCGGGCACAGTCGGCGACGAGGTACCAGTTGCCGGCCTTGGCGAACAGCCCATAGGGATCCACGACCAGGTCGCGTGGGCCTGACGCGCGTGAGCTGTCGTACTCGATCCGTAGCCGGCGACCTCGCCGCAGTGGACCGATCAGCGAAGCCGGAGCCGTGCCGGAAGCTCGTGCCTGACGCCAGGGACGACTGTCCACGTGCACCACGTCGGTGAGCGGCAGGAGCTCATGAACTCGACGTGGCCGTGTAGCGGCGATCTTGGAGAGCGCTCGCCGGCTTTCGACCGATGCGTTGAGCTCCGCACGTTGCTTCTCATCCAGCCCAGTGAGCGACAGGTGATCGCGCTCGCCCGGCGTCAGTCGCGTGAGGTCGAGCCCGGACCCGGGCAGCATGGCCACCCCTCCGAGGCGGCCCCGTTGTGCGGTCACCGGCAGACCGGCGTCGCGGAGCCAGTTCAGGTCCCGGGTGACGGTTCGAAGGGACACCCCCAGCGCCGAGGCAAGTTCCTGTGTTGTCACGGCATTCCTCGATGCGAGGAGCAGCATCAGGGAGAAGAAGCGATCTGGGGTCACACTCCAAGTCTTCCAAGAATTGCGACACGATGCGGCGCATATCCCGGTCAGGCTGATGGATGAGTACCCACGACCTGCGAGAAGGAACAACCATGACCACGTCCGTCCTGTCCATCGTCTACGTGAACGACGCTCCCGCCGCAGCTCGTTTCTACGGCGACCTCCTCGGCATGAGCCCCTCGTTCGAGACTCCGGGATACATCACCTTCGACCTCGGGCCCGGGGCTGGCCTCGCTCTGTGGTCCGGCCAGTTCGAGGATCTGTCACCGGACATCCCGCGCACCAGTGAGGTGTGCCTGGCCGTCCACGAGGGTGGGCCCGACGAGGTCGATGCGATCTTCAAAGAGTGGCAGTCCAAGGGCGTCACGATCCTCCAGGAGCCACGTGATGCCGGGTTCGGGCCGACCTTTCTCGCAGCCGATTCTGACGGGAACCGTATCCGCGTGGCGCCGCGGGACTGAAGGCCGCAATGCTGCAGGCGCGCACGATTGGTGTCGCGCCTGCCGTCCTCGTCTGACGTCGAGGAGAGCGTCACCAACCTCGATCCCCCGCACACCCAGCCGCCGACGCGAGGCCACAATGTGGAAATCTATAAAGGCTGATGAAGCCTCAGCCGAGCTCAGCCGACGAGCCTCAGACGCATCCGACCGAAGTCAGTGCGGTCCGAGGGCCTTCAGGTCGTCGTCAGTGCTGCCAGAGCGCGGTCCATCGCGGCGTTGAACTCCTCCGGTGCCAGCGTCAGCCGGGATTTGACGTCCCGGCTCCACTGGTCGGCGAGGACCTCGGCGGCGCCCGCCTCGACGCCGTCGAGTGCCGCGTCGGCCAGGTCCGACGGCGCGATCTTGTCCACGGGCCAGCCCGCGGCCATGTCGGTGTCGGCCAGGCCGAGGTGCACCGCTGTCACGAGCGTGCCCTGCTCTGCGAGCTCCAGGCGGACGCCGTTGGTCATGGCCCAGGCGGCGGCCTTGGTCAAGTGGTAGGCATTGGCGCCCTTGCCTCCGAACCATGACATGGCGGAGAGGACATTGACGACGGCGCCCCCGCCGTTCCTGGCGAGCGCCGGCGCGAAGTCCCGGATCATTTCCAGGTGGCCGAACACGTTGGTCTCCAGCTCGTGGCGTACCGCGTCGAGCGAACCGGTCACCAGGTCGGTTCCTGTCTGGATTCCGGCGTTGTTGATCAGCAGTGAGATGTCCGGGGCAGCCTCGGCGGCGGCCCGCACGGATGCGGGGTCGGTGATGTCAAGAGGCAGTACTTCGACGCCGGGAAGATCCACGGTCTGCGGTCGGCGGGCTGTCGCGTAGACCTTGCGGGCGCCCCGTTCGAGCAGGCGCTGGGTGAAGGCGCGGCCCAGGCCGCGGTTGGCTCCGGTGACAAGGGCAACCGAGTTGTTGATGTCCATGCCCGGTACGCTAAAACCTGACGTTGACGTCAGAGGCAAGTGCTGATCGTCAGGGGCGGGGTGGGAGGAAGCGTTATGAGCGTCACCGAGGTCGCGGCAGAGCGGCTGATCCGCATCGGCGAGGTGGCACGAAGCGCCGGTGTCTCCGTACGCGCCGTGCGCTACTACGAGCAGCAGGGCCTGCTCACCCCGGAGCGCAGCCCGTCCGGCCAGCGCCTCTACCGGCAGGACGCCATCGCCCGGGTCCGCTTCTTCCAGCAGATGTTCGCCGCCGGCCTGACCAGCCGAAGGATCACCGAACTCCTTCCGTGCTGGGACTCCGGACACACCGACGCCGAACAACGCGCCATGCTGCGCGCCGAGCGCGACCGCATTCAGGCCAAGGCGGACGAACTGCAGGCCGCCCTGGACCGCCTCGACGAGGTCATCGCGATCACGGACACGCACCCGTAGCTGTAGTCAGACGGACGGCACCAGGCGTCTGTGACGGGAGTGCCAGGTGTGCCGATCTTCGTCGCCCGCCATCTGCGGTTGCGGGATCTCCAGCGGGATCGAGGAGGGGCTGAATTGGATGGAACCCTCCAACGGCGTCATTCCCGTGATCGCCTACGGCAACGGCGGAGAGTCGTCCGCAATGCCATCGCAAGGCACGGCGTCCGCGTCAGCCAGTGATCCAGCGAATGATGCCCAACGTGATGGCGGTCAGCGCGATCAACGAGCCCAGGACGGTCAGGGTGATGGTTACGGCCTCGAACTTGCTCGTCTTGTCGGCGTCGATCCTCTTCGTGAGGTCCTCCAGCGAACTCAGGCGACTGTCCAGCTTGTTCACCGAGAAGAGCTCTTTGAGATGAGACATCTCCTTGATGAGTTCTGCGTTGTCCGCTGTCTCTTTCGTGATCTTTGAACTGAGGGCCTGCTCGCTGGCGGCGCGCTCGTCGAGGACCTTGAGGAGGTGGTCGCGCATCTCCGGGTCGGTGACGGTGTTCACGACCTCCTGGCGGAAGTCCCGCACTTGTTCGGTGGGGCGCAGCGCATTGATGCGCTCCAGGATAAGGGCTTTGAGTTCAAGGAGCGTTGGCAGGATGCCGACCTGGATGTGCGCGCTCTGTTGCGTGTTGAGGACCCCGATGACCTTGCCGGATTGCGCGGTCATCTCGACGTTCAGGACGCCGAACGACTCCGGGTGATCGATGGCATGATTGATCGTCACCAATGAAGCCTGCAGTTCGGACAGGGACTGAGTCTCCAGCTGTTCCCGGTGAGGTTCAGCTTTCTGAGGCGAGGCTCGAACACGCCCTTTGTTATGGCTTCTGTTGATCGTTCGCCGCCGCGCTCGCACGCCTCCTCCGATGCCCACGATTCCCCCTGCTGGTCGGTTCTGCGGTGGCCACTGGTACTGCGCGCCTCACTCCCGGCTCTCTTCCAGGAATTCCTGAACTCCATTCCTGCTCTGCGTGGGAATGGGGCTCCACTTCGGGCTGGGCCACCGAGCAGTGCGGCGCCCGCCGGCTAACCGGCACCGCTCGACCTGTTCGCCCCGGGGGCTGGGGCTGCCCCGGACGGAAGGTGACTGACAGCGACCATCGCGACCACGAAGTGGCAAACGCCAACCATTCATCCGAATGGCGGTCACGGGTGTGCTTGACCTGCATTCGCCCTCGCCCCATTGCAGGGCGCCGCCGACGGCGCCCGAGCAGGTCGCGGTGCTACGGAGAGTGAAGCCACTGGTTGCGTGCCTCGCCGCGGCGCCGCGCGATGGATACGAGGCACATGGCCACTCGGCGGCCGACAGCCGCCCCATGTCCCGGAGGGAGTGGTCACGCATGACGCAGGCGAGATCAACAACCCCGATGCCCTTGTCGGCCTGACGGCCTATGACCGCACCGGGAGAAGATCGGCAGCGTCGAGCGGGTCTATCTGACGACACGACCGGCAGGCCCGACTGGGCGACGGTCAAGACAGGACTGTCTCGGCATGAAGGAGACCTTCGTGCCACTGGGCGGCGCCTCCGTCAAGGACGACAGGCTCCAGGTGATGTACACCTAAAGGAGGCGGTGAAGGACGCGCCCCGGGTCGAGGCCGACCAGCATCTGGACGAGTCCGAGAAGCGGGAGCCTACGCGCACTACGGCCTGACCGGCGACCCGCCGCCCGACCGGCGACAGCGGCAACCGCGCGGCACGCCCGGCTCGGTGCGCCCGGATCCGCGATCCGCCGGCGCGGCCGGTGCGGCACCGCAGCCGGCGAGTCCCATGGCCGGCACGCCGCCGGCGCCGGCGCCCGCGAACCCGCGATGCGAGGCGCACCGGAGGGACCGGGCAAGCGGATGACCTCATCCGCTCCGAGTGAGCGGCTGCGGGTCGGCGTCGAGGAGGCGGAAGTCGGCCGCGCCCGGCTGCGCAAGGTCGTCGAGACGGAGACGTGACCACGTCGGTCCCGGTGTCCCACGAGGAGGTGCGCGTCGTACGTGAACCGATCCGTGACGGTGACGCGCAGCGCACCACGATCGGGGAGGCGGAGACCGAGGTGACCCTGCACGCGGAGCGCCCGTCGTTCGCAAGGAGGCCGTGCCGGTGGAGCGCGTCCGGCTGGAGACCGAGAAGGTCACGGAGACGAGGGAGGTCTCCGACACGGTGCGCAAGGAGAAGATCGAGTACGAGAATCCGAAGGATGACGGCGGCATGCCCGGTGAGGGCAAGTTCGGCCGCAAGGCCGCGCCACTGACCGGCTCGCACATCGAGGACTGGGCCCCGGTCACCCGACCGGGGCCCAGCCGCGAGCGGGGTCATCCACACGTGCCCGCCACCCCGCACCGAGGCCGTCCATCCGCGTCGAGCGCTTCACACAACCAGCTGTGGCCGCAGGCCTCCGTTCAGTAAGTGAGGCGGCTGTGAGCCTGCTGGACCCACCTCGTTCGCGGTGAGGCCCAGCCGTGCATGATCGGGGGCGCCGTAGGTCGAGCATCCGGCATCGGGGAATGCCTCCCGCCCCACGCGAGGAGCAGAGAACCCGCAGGGCCGAGGAGCTGCCATCGACGACTCCGACCGGTACTTCCGAAGGAGGCGGCGGGGGAGTCGCGGGGGCCGACGGGGTGGTCCCGGCACCCCCCGTGATGCCGCTATGCCGTGCCTCCGCCCTCCAGGGCCGAGCAGGCGACGGAGCGACATGGTCGGCAGTCCACAACGCCGCAGCCGCGCCGCGACGGGCCGGCCGACAGCCACGACCCGACCGCGTCCGAGCGCTGCGGCGCGCCTCCCGACCAGAACCGTCACGGAGGCCATGGCGCCGCATTTCCGTGGGCGCACGTCGGCGCCGTGCTGCGCCGCCGCGGCCATCGGCGGCCTCGTCTTCACGGCGGTCGCCACCTACTTCAACGCCGTGGTGGCGCAGGACCAGCTGACGCAGTCCCAGGCCGACGCGGAACGCGACCGACGCGGGCAGGCGATGAGGGTCTCCTACTGGACCGAGAACCCGGTCGCGACACCCTGCGGTTGCACATCATGAACAGGTCGCCCGATCCGCGACCGGCGTGTCGCTCGGCCTGTACGTGGAGAAGGTCGTGCCGGACGACGCGTCGAAGCGGGTGAAGGAGCCACGGCGATACGCCTCTACGTCGAACTGCCGAACCTGGCCCCGTGCAGCGAAACGGTCCTCACGCCTGCGCCGCTCCGCTGGCAGTGAGTTCGACAAGTCCGGCAAGCGAGCGGCCCAGCGACGGGGTCGTGTCGATGCAATGGATGGGATTCGTGACAGGACTCCCACGAGTGGCTGCGGCAGACGCAGACTTGTGTCGTTCCTGGAGAACCTGCCGGACGTGGTGGAGGAGTTCGAGACCGAACCTGCGAGCCGGGAGCAGGAACGATCAAGGTTCGTGCGTTGCGGGTCAACGCGGAGGTGTCGGGAAGCGCTCCCCGCCAAGAAGGCGGCACTGCGCGAGGACATCTGAACGCGACGGGTGCACCTGGACCGAGCTGAATCCCGCCCTGTTCTCTCCTCGGCCCACACCGTCTCAGAGCTGTCTCCGAGCCGATCGAGATCGGCCCCTACCCGTCGACCTTGACGTGAACGTGACAGATCCCTCGGGTTCGCCCCTCGCCGGTTTCGGGGCGCCCTGCCCTGCCAGACGGATGCGCTGACCTGTGCGGATCCCTGGCGGGAAAGCGCGCCTGATCGTGCGTGACGTCTGGCGCGGCCCCGGCCCGCACAGGTCCCGCAGTCCAACGCGATGAGTCCCCGGCCTTCGCAGTGCAGAGCACGACTGAACTGCCAGGACCGGCGGTCACGCCGGTCTCCGATGCGCCTCGGGACACAGTCTCGGAGCGCGGCCGTGGCGGACGTGCCCGCACAGGCTTCGCAGGGGCCTTTCGCCGGTGATTCTGAGAGGGATGACGTGCAGCCGTCCGCGGCTTCGGCCGCGCCGTCGAGGCGACTTCTGGTCTCGATGTCTTTCCGCTTCTCGCGAGGGTAGGCGTGCCCGTTCCCTGGTTCGCCGCGAGCGCCGTGGTCCTGCCGCTCGGCCGCCTTCTGGTCCAGCCGAAGTGGTGACCTGCGCCGGCAGTCGCCGAGCGTTCCTCACGAGTCGCCGCGCCGTAGCCGGTCCGCTCGACCGAAGCCGAGACGACGCCACCGCGCTCGCGTCGCTGAACCGGCTCGCTCGCGGGCTCTTGGCCAGGGTGGAGCCGCGACCAACTGCCGCAGTTCCGGCGGTACATCAGAGCGACGGAGGCGAGCGGCAGGCGGAGGCTTCGGACAGCTGCTGGCGCATGATGTCCCACAGCGTCCCCTGGAAGGGCGGGGAGCCGGCGCACATCTCGGAACAGGAGGCAGCCCAGGGAGTAGAGATCGATCGGTGATCGAAGCGGCCCGGAGAAGCACTCGCGCCATGTAGGCCGGCGTCCCGACGATGCGCCCCTCGGTGGTGATGTTGTGCTGCGGGGTGTGCCTCGGGCGATGCCGAAGTCCACCACCTTCGCCGACCCCGCACAGGATCACGTCCGACGGCTTGATGTCCCGGTGAACAAGTCCGGCCGCGCGTGCGGCGGTCAGGGCTGCGCGACACACGAGGCAGTGCCGACGGCTGCTCCGCCGGCGCCAGCCGCCCCGTGGCGATCCGGGAACTGAGCGGCCGGGCCCGGCACGAGCTCCATCACCAGGTAGATCAGCGGGCGGCCCTCGTGCCAGGCGGTGGAGCTGAAGCTGCATGGACGGTCACGATAGCTTCGCGCGCGCGAGCCGGCCGGCCGCGGCCGCCTCGCTGCGCGGCGAAGCGAGCTGCCTCCTGGCTGCTCTCCCGCGCTCACGGTGGAGTATCTTCACGGCGACGTGCCGGTCGACCCGAGGGTCCCGAGCCTTCCAGACCTCGCCGAAGCCGCCGGTTCCCAGAGAGGCTCACGAGCTCATAGCGGCCTTCCAGAACGTCCCCGCCCGCACAAGCGTCCCCTTCCCGCACGCCGGCGGCTCCGAGCCCGCCCCTGACCCAGGGGGCCACACAGCCGTCACGTTACGCCTGGCACGCCCAACGCGGAGGTCATCAATGGCACGCCGTCAGGCCGTCCGCACCTTTGCAGGGCCGACCTGACGGCCCGCTCGATCCTCGCAAGCGGTGGGCCGCACGGGATGGCTCTGGCCACCGCCGCACGTGGCCGGGGCGTCCAGCGCAAGCTTGCTGAACGCGTCGCGTTCCAGCAGTGCCGCCGCCCGGTCCCGCCGCCGCAGTCTCGCGTGCAGGGCTCTCCTTCGCGAAGTCACAGAGCACGCGGCATGAGCTCTCCAAGACCTGCGCAGGGTCTCAACACCTGCCCCGCGCGTCGGCCACCTAGGTCCGTAAGTCGGATTCCCGCGGACGCGTCGGCCCAGACGAGAATGAACGCGTGAACTCTCCTGCGCTCGACGTGGATTCTTTTCTCAGCCAGCGCCGCTCACCGCACGCATCGCGACTCACGGCCCGACAGTGCGCCCGCCTGGTTTCTGTGGGAGGACTGGAGCCTTCTGGATCCTCACGGGACCGTGGGCCGTGACTCTTCGATCACGCGTCACGTCGAACCCCAGGGTCGCCCTCGTGGTCGACGTCTGCGACATCGCAACGGGCCTGCGTCCGCCAGGTGATTGCCCGGGCGATGCCGAGCTCGTGCCCTTCGACGTACCGCGAGGCCGGCGCAAGCTCGTCCGCTACCTCGGCGCGGACGAGTCCCATTGGGACGAGCGCTTCTGTCCGCTACCTTCACGACAGTCCCAGTGACCGGGGGACTGTGTGGCTGCGGCTGGTACCCGAGGCCCTGACGGCAAAGGATTTGAGTTACTCCGGCGCCGCATGACCCGTCGTCGGCCGTGCTCGCCGAACCGTGGGTGGGTGAGGAGGCCGGCCGGACAGTCCTGCGAGGGCTGCTCCAACGCACCGAAGACGGCTCAGCTGTCCTTCAGGTCGGCGACTCGCGGGTGCTGTTCGATGTCGGCTCACCGCCACCGCCCGACAACACCTGGGTAGAGATCAGCATCGAGGCGTACAAGGTGGAGCTGTACCCCTACGTGCCCTGACCGGTCGAAGAGGCCTGACATTGGTCAAGATCGCATGTCAGGGCACACCGGTTGGTGATCCTGTCCCATGGAAGTCAGGGCGATGTCATCGAACTGTGAGTGGCGCAGATCCCTTGCAGTGCCGGGTCACCATCTGGCGCGCAGCACGCCGTCGCTGTCAGGCAGGGCGGCATGAAACAACGGATGTCGCTCGTCGAGACTCAGGGGCAATGCGCAGGCCGCTTGCGCGCCCGCGACCAGGATGGCGAGCGTGATGGTGATCGGTCTCGTCAATGGTGACGTGGCGGATCATTCCGGTCGGCTCTTCCCAGACGAAGTCCATGGACGCATCAGCGGGCAGCGCGGCAAGGACCGCGTCGACATCAGGGCTGAGGTCGGGCCAGACCGTCAGGGGCGCGCGAGGACCGAGCAGGGCGCGAACTGTGTCGAGATTGCCCGTGGTGAGGCGGTGCCAGCGGGTCGCGTTTCGCACGTGGGTCTCTTCAGGAGCAGGGTCCGCGACGAGGTGAGTTCGGTGCGGACCCGTCCCCAGAAGTCTCGTCGGCAGCCTCGGTCACCTCAGGTTCCTCAAGATCTGCGGCGTAGGGGAGGCGTTGATCGGTTGTGCGAACAGGCCGAGTTCACGGATCTGGGCGACCGCTCTGTCGCAGGGTTGGTCGCTGCTGACGTACACGTACTGGTCCCACCCGACGTGGATGGTGAACGTGTCCTCGCGCTCCAGCCTGCACCAAGCACCCCCGTCGCGGAGCATGACGCGCACTAGCTCCAGGGCGGCAGACAGTGAAACTTCGGCGCCGTCGTGGTAGCCGGTCAGGTCCGGCGGGAACAGGCCGGCGAGGCCGTGGTCTTCTGCCGGTTCCGCCAGGCCGAAATTGACGAAGCCGGTGACCTCGGGGTCACGGATCGCCAGCGTGTCGATGCCCGCCTCCCGGGCGAAAGCGGTGATCGCCTCAAGTAGGCCGCCTCGACCGGTCCGTGATCGCTCACGGTGTCCTCGGCTCCCGTGTAGTACCCGTGCTCGTCACGGTCAGCGGGGATCGATACTTGGTTATCTGGTGTGCGAAGGGCGGCGGCACGAGGCTCCCTGATCTGGTGAGACGGGGCCTCAGCGTAGTTCGACCACGGCCGCACAATCCGCCAGTACGTCAGCGGGATGCAAGGTTCGATGACACAGCACAGTTGCGGTGCTGGGCCGGGGTTCTCCTATCGATCTAGACTCGAACACGTGAACGATTCTACTCCGCGTGCCCGCCTCGACCTGCTGCGCTTCCTGGAGCGTGTGCAGGAGCGGGACCTGGCGCGCACCCGCCGTTGGATCGCGGACGAGGAGCGACGGCAGGCGGAGCATGCCCGCGGCGTGGCCAACCGGCCACCCGAACCGGACTGGCTCATCGAACGAGGCTTCGGCGACCAGCCGGCCACTCATGTCCACGCAGCTAGCTGCTGGTGCGCGCAAGGGGACCGTCTTCGGGGTGTCACCGAGGATCAGGCGCGGCGGGCCCTCGCCGAGGGGTACCGCCGTGCGCGGAGTGTCGGCCGGACTTGATGCTCGGCTCTCTGTAGTCGGCGCACTCCCAGGTGCAACACTTGCGGGTCTCGGGCGCTGAATGATCAGTGTTCCCCGGCTGTCGGCGGCCGGGGAGCACCTGACCTCGCCTGTCCGAAGCGCAAGGCGGAGATCCACATGCCACAGCCGGTCCGTGGTCGCACCTCTGGAGGTATGCCCACCGCGCCGATCATCGTCCACCCGCCGCTCGGAACCGGGGGCAGGCGGGTGACGGCGCGCGGGCAGATCCTCGGCCTCGCGCACTCCGAGACGCGGACGTCATCGAGTTCCTGAGGCGGGCCGGACTCCCGGACGCCGAGCTGCTCGATGACCCGTCATGGGTGAAGTGAGTGGCGCGGCGGCCTGCGCCCACCACTACGTAGCGGCGTAGGCGCGCACAAGCATTGTTGCGGGCGGTGAGCCGCTACCATCGCATTCCTTGTCACCGGTGGGGTGATCTGTGATGGGGGACAGATGGGTACTTGATCGGCCTTCTCCTGATCGTCTTCGGCGCCCCGCTCGTCGGTCTCGTGGGCAACTGGATCGAGGACGCCGGCCACGGAGCTGCTGGAAAGGTGATCTCCATCGGCGGGTACATCGTGGTGATCGGCGCAGCCGCCTGGCTGATCATCAGCAACCTGTGATGCCACCAGCCGTCAGCCTCAACCCGCGATGCCACTCGCGCCGTGGGACTCCAGCGCACGGAACCGAACTGTCAAGCGAAGTTGATCCGGCTTCACCTCGTACCAGCGGCGCCGGATGGGGTCTTGACGTGGAGGTACGGTCCGCGGGAGGTACAGGGGAATGAGTTTCGACTGGCGGCGTACGCCGTGTGCATCGAGGAAGGGCAGGTACTGCTTGCCCGTCACGTGTCCCCGAAAGGGGAAAGCAACTGACCCTCCCCGTGGCCGGGTCGAGCATGCTGAGGATCCGTTCGATGCGGTGATCCGGGAGGTCGCGGAGGAGACCGGCCGCACCGCGCTGGTCGAGCGCCGTTGGGGTGGACTCCCGGTGATTCCCGCGGCCGAACGTAGCCGTCCCCGGCGGACCCGAGCATCAGAATGTCGGCGTCTTCTACCAGGTGCGCGTATCACCGCAGGCCAACTGCGCCCGGAGCCGAACGGCGAAGTCGCCGAGTCCGTCTGGACCCCGATTCCCGACGTCATTCGCCTGCGGCGATCGTCACTGGTCGACATCGGCCTCGCTCTGGCCCAGATGCTTCCGGCGACCGGCCATGTCGCTGCCGTCCCGGTCGGTGGCCTGATCCAGCACTGAGGCCCCATCGACATCCGAGTCGGCCGCTCCCCAGGCAGTCTGGCGCGCCGCTGGAGCGGCCGGCACATCCACGACTTGTCCTGCGTGGAGCGAACAGGCCACCTCAGCCCCGCAGAGGAGCCGGATCACCGGCCAACGAACGTGCTGAGTCCGGTCGTTGTGGCTGCCAAGGCCATCTCACGGCCCTCTTTCCACCGCCGTCCTCTCGCGCGTGGCGTGGCGTTCACCAGCCGCTTGTCAGGGCCTGATGCAGATCTCAGATCCAGTGAGAGGAGGGCTCACCCTGGTGCTTAGAGTGCGAACATGGCTGTCCCTGAGATCATCCCCATCGCCCATGAGCCGGACCGTCGAACGAACGCCGTCGGCCGGTTCAGCGGCGGCCAGCTCTCGCTTCGGTCACCTATGCATTCCGCGATGCGTTCGTGATGGGGGACGGCTGGGAGGAGCAGAAGCGACTCTTCGCCGTGCTGCACAAGTTTGACCACGACGGACACCACCAGGAGTCCGACATCTGGTGCGCGGGTACTTGGGCAGAGCAGATCAGGCGTCCGCAAGACGAGCGTTCCGTGGTTGCCCGCGCGGAAGCCTGGCTGGCCTCCGCCCTTGCCTCGCCTTCCTGAGCGTGAGTACTGCGATATTGCAGTCCGCCGTTCCAGCTCGGCGTTGATGGTGTGGTGTTCGGCCTCATCACGGAGTGCCATGGCGAGGGCGAGGACGGCGAGGACGACTGGCTGAACTCTATCCAGATCGATTGGGCTTCTCGGCTCCATGGAACGGTGAGTACGACACCTGAGAGGCCGAGCGGTCAGTTGGTGCAGGACCGGCGAAGTCAGGGAGAACGGCGAGGAACGTTTTCACCAGACGCCGCAGCTCACCCGCCGCCTGTGGCGGAAGGGGCGGGCAGGCAGCTTTCAGAACTTCCTGCTCGTCGGTTGTGCAGAAGGGGTCGCACAAAGGGCAACCGCCATCGCCGGAGAGAGCGCGCTGGAGCGGTGGGCTGTTCGTGACCACTGCTGCAAGGCCTGGGGTATCGCCCCAGGCCAGAGCCGATCGTGTTCGGGGCGGGAGACCGCTCCGGCAAGCTTCCCGGAGCCACGTGGTAACCCGCCGCTGCAGGCGTACGGAAGATGAGCAACCAGGAGCCCACGGCATTTCGGTGCGGGAGAAGTGTTCGGCCCGCATGGCGGTATGCCTGCGCTGTTCTATATCCAATCTGTGTTGTTTCTAGAATGGTCGCGTGACGGATGACATTGATGCGATCGCGGTGCTCCAAGACCCCGTGCGGCGCCGACTGTACGAGTTCGTGGTGGCGCAGGGGCGTGAGGTCGGCCGCAACGAGGCCGCCGAGGCGACCGGGGTGGCGCGGACGCTCGCGGCACACCACCTGGACAAGCTGACGGCGGCCGGGCTGCTTGAGAGCGGCAGTCGCCGCCTGACGGGCCGGTCGGGGCCTGGAGCGGGGCGCCCGGCCAAGGTGTACACCCGCACGCGCGCCGAGCGGTCGGTGTCTCTGCCCGGCCGGGACTACCGGACGGCCGCCGAACTGCTCGCCGAGGCCGCCGAGGAGGCGGGGCTCGATGTCGGGCTCGGTGCGGCCGCGCGCGCCGCCGGGGCGAGGCCCTGCGCGGGTCGGCCGCGCCCTGTGGCGATCTGGGTGCGGCGATGGAGCTGCTCAGGGCCCGCGGCTACGAGCCGTACATTGCCGAAGCCGAAGCCGAAGCCGAAGCCGAAGCCGAAGCCGAAGCCGAAGCCGAAGCCGAAGCCGAAGCCGAAGCCGAAGCCGAAGCCGAAGCCGAAGCCGAAGGCGCCGGAGGGGCAGGGTGACGGCGCGGGGCTCGCGGTCGTGCGTCTGCGCAACTGCCCTTTCCATGCCGTCGCCGAGCGCTTCCCACCCCTCGTGTGCGGCATGAACCTCGCTCTTCTCGAAGGGTTGATCGGATCGGACGGCCCGGTCCGTGCCCGCATGGACGCGCGGCCGGGGGAGTGCTGCGTGGTGCTGGAGCATTCTAAAAATAACGATCATTGACATAGAAATGAGGGACGTGTTGGGATGAGGCCATGACTCAAGCCGTGCCCGCCGCACACCTCGCCGAACTCAATGTCGTCACGCTCCGCCACCCCTTCGAGGACCCGCGCATGGCGTCGTTCGTCGAGTTGCTCAACCCGGTCAACGCCGAAGCCGACGGCGCCCCCGGCTTCGTGTGGCGGCTCGTCGAGGAGGGGGCCGAGGATGCGACCGGCTGCAGCCCCGCGGGCGAGGACGTCGTCGTCAACCTGTCCGTGTGGGAGTCCCCGAGGCCCTGTGGGACTTCACCTACCGCAGCGGACACCTGAGGTGATGCGACGGCGCCGCGAGTGGTTCGACCGACATCTCGAAGCACACCTGGTCCTGTGGTGGATCCCCGCCGGGCACATCCCGACCGTCGACGAGGCCTTGGAGAGGCTCGCGGACCTCCGGTCCCACGGCCCCTCGCCCCGCGCGTTCACCTTCGCCTCGTCCCATACCGCGGCCGAGGCAGCCCCGCGTACCTCGTGCGGCCGGACGTGCGGCCCTCACTCGCCGGTGCCACCGACGGGTGACCGAGCGGCCCGCCCCGGCTGCGGAGTCCTCGCCACGGGGCGAGACTGCCTGGGCGGCCGTCCGTACGGGCGGCCCGGGGAAAGGAGTGCCGGTGTGACGGATCCCGAGACCGCGGACAGCGCCCTGGGCGAGTTCCTGGCCGATCCGCGGAACGCGGCCCTGGACCTGACGACGACCGTGGCCCACTGCGCGAAGGTGCTGGGCCTGCACGGCGCGGTCGTCTACCTCGCCGACCTCCAGCAGCGCCAGCTGGCTCCCTTGAACGAGGTGGCACAGACCCTCCCCGTCGACGACTCGCTCGCCGGCTGGGCCTACCGCACGCAGGCGCTGCGCGTGGAGGAGTCGGAACTGGGAGGGATGATCGCCTGGCTGCCCATGGTGGACGGGGCGGAACGGCTGGGCGTCCTCGCCGTGCGCTCACCCGCACTCGACCCGGTCACCCTCCGGCGCAGCCGGACCCTTGCCCACCTGTGCGCCATGATGGTCACCTCCAAGCGCGCCTACAAGGACACCTACGTCCGCCGGGCCCGGACCGAGCCCATGCATCTCCCCGCCGAGATGCTGCGCGCCTACCTCCCGCCCCGCACGATCGGAACCACCCACGCCGTCTCGACGGCGGTCATGGAACCGGCCTACGAGATCGGCGGGGACGCCTTCGACCACGCCCTGACCGAGACGACGCTCCACGCGGGGATCCTCGACGCGATGGGACACAACCTCGCCTCCGGGCTGACCACGGTGGTGTCCCTGGCCGCCTGTCGCAACGCGCGCCGCACCGGAGCCGACCTGGCCGAGCTGGTGGAATCGGTCGACCAGGCTCTGGCCCAGTGGCTGCCCGACCAGTTCTGCACCGGGGTCCTGACCCAACTCGACCTCGCCATCGGCGAGTTGCGGTGGATCAACTGCGGTCACCCCGCGCCGCTCCTGATCCGCGACCAGCGCCTGATGGTCGACGCGATGGAACGCGACGCCGACCCGCCCTGGGACTGGCGGCCGCCGTCGCCGCACCGCCGCGGAGCGTCCACACCCTGGAACTGGAGCCCGGCGACCGCGTCCTGATGTACACCGACGGCGTCACCGAAGCCCGCACCGGGACGGCGGAGAACTCGGACTCGACCGGTTCGCCGACTACATCATCCGTGCCACCGCGACCGGTGAACTCGCGCCGGAGACCCTGCGCCGTCTCATCCACTTCCTCGTCGACGCCCAGGACAACCGGCTGCGTGACGACGCCACGATCGTCATGTTCGAGTGGCGTCCGTCGACCCGCTGAGCATTCGCCGGCCGCTCGCCGGCCCCGCCGGCGGGTGGCCACGAGGAACTGCCAGTTGCGTACGAGGAGTTGCCGTGCGGCGGGGACGAGCACGGGGCATCTCGGCGCCCCGGAAGTGCTCCGGACCCGACAGCCCGTGCACCCTGCCAAGGCGAGGGAGTTCGCGTTCTCGCTCGCCCAGCACCGGGCCGATCTCGGAGGTCACCTATGTCCGTACCGTCCATCGGCCGCGGATTCAGCAAGGCCCGTCCGGGCTTCGGGAGTCGTGCCCGTGGACGTCCTGGTCACCCACATGCCGGGATGGCGGGAGTACGCGCTCGCCGAGGCGGGGACGCGGCGCAAGCCGTCCCGACGGGTGTCCCTGCCTTGGTCGCGCTGCTGTGCACGGCGTCCGCGGCGTACAGGGACGCTCCTGCTCATCCGGCAATCGGTGGAAGTGCTCGGCTATCAGGGCTGCGATCGCCCCGGAGTGGAGTGGCGCGAAGGCCTGACGGCCTGGCCGCGCACAGGAGAGATCGTCCCCATCCTGCAGGTGCATTGCCGAGCGTCGATCGCGCGCCGGGAGCGTTGCGGGAACTGCACCAGGGACGTCACTTCGACACCCTGGTGGTGCAGATCTGACCTGACCCGGTGACGAGGGAGACCTCGTATGCGTATCGCAGACGCCGCGGCCGCAGCATGCACCACGCCCCTCGCGCTGTGCTTCTTCTGCGAGGAGCGTGGTCTCCTTCCGCCACCGCACCGTACGGCGACCGGCCAACGGGTCTATGACGAGCGGGACCTGGCCCGGGAACGGGTCGTCCGGCACCTGCTCTCCCTCGGCCTGATCGTGGAGGACGTCCGCGTCCGCGCCAGATCCTGGCGCCGGAGCCGTCAGCCCCTGCCTCAGGCGAGGGCGGTGGCCTTCTGCGCACGGCCAGGAGGGCGATGTCATCCTCGGCGTCCTCGCTGTAGTGACGCAACAGCGCGTCGCGCAGGGACTGCGGGGTGCGGGAGAGGGCGGCGGCGCGCCGGCAGAAGGTCCTCCAGGGACACGGCCAGGTCGATGCGGGGCCGTTCGATCAGTCCGTCGGTGACCATCAGCAGCAGGTCACCGTCGTCGAGCCAGGGCGGGCGTGGCGGGCTTGTGATCGAGGTTGAGGCCCAGCAACGGGCCATGGACGGGCAGAGTAGTCCGCGCCGCCGTCGGGTGAGATGACGAGCGAGGGGCAGGTGCCCGGCGTTGACGATGTCCATCGTGCCGCTGCGCGTGTCCAGGACCAGAAGACACATCGTGGCGGTGATCTCGGGGTGAAAGTGCACGAGCAGGCGGTCCATCAACTGCGGGATGCGATGCGGTTCATGGCCCTCCAACGCGTAGGCGCGCAGGACGTGACGCAGCTCCACCCTATGACGGTCGCCGCGGCCAGCGAGTGCCCGGCCACGTCGCCCACGGCAGCAGTACACCGCGTTCGACGGCGAACGCGGCGTGAGAAGTCGCCGCCCAACTGTGCGCGGTCCATGGCGGGTACGTAGCCGACCGCGAGGTCGATCCCCTCCAGCGCCGCCAGTTTCTGCGGCCGGGGAGGAAGGCGTGCTGGAGGTCGGAAGCGAAGCGGCGTTCGTCGTGGGCGGCCTGTTCCTCGCGTCGTGCGAGGAGTACCCGCTCCACGGTGGACAAGAGCTCCTCGGGCGCGACGGGAGACGCCAGATAGGCGCTGGCGCCGCCCTCAAGACCGCGGATGCGGTCACTGCCGTTGGCCTCCGCCGAGATGTGGACGATGGGGATAGGAGGCAGCTTGGGGTCCGCGGCGATCTGCCGGGCGAGCTCGAAGCCGCTCGTCACCGGCAGCCGCACATCGATGATCGCCATCTCCGGCGGTAGTTCGGAGCGGTGCAGAGCCGTCATGGTTTCGGAGGCCGAGGCGGCTTCCGCTGACTCGGTAGCCGGCCCGGCGGAGCACACTTCCCAAGGCGAGCCGGTTGGGCTCATGGTGCGTCGACCACCAGAATCGTGGCGTTCGGCCCTAACGTGGATCTCGCAATCGTCACGCGCGGAAACTACGGGGCTGGACCGGGCCGCACAAGCCCCGCAGCCCTCGTGTGGGTGATCTCCGTCCCGTCTGTTCGCAGAGTCGGCGCTATCGGGACCCGCCCGGACATCGAGTTCGGGGTTCCGGGCTCCCGGAACCCCGGGCCTTAAACATCCTGTCACGATGCGGCCGTTGTAGTCGAGCGCTTCCTCGTGGTCGAAGCAGGATTCTGCGTCTGGCCCGCAGGAGTCGCAGTCGGCCGGGCGGTTGCCCGGCAGTGGCCGGCGGACGATTACGACGCGGCGGGAGTCGGCATCGACGACCTGGTGGTTGGTGGAGTATCGACAGTTCTTCGACTGCTCAGCGACGGTGTGATCGCGGGTGGGCGCAAAGGCGAGTTCGTGCGCCAATACGCCGCCACCAGCAGCACCGGGTCTTCCAATGACAGGCCCCACGGTCGCCCGAGTTGCGTCTCGTTCGCGATCTCGTGACGCACTACCGTCACCAGCCTGCCGAAACGGCGCTGGGCTCAGCCCGGTGAGCGGGCTCTCAGGACGGCTCCGACGCCGTGATCGCACCAAGCACACCGTGATCATTCCACTGCTTCAGGTTCTCCCTGCTCGGACGCGATGCGGCAACGTTCGACCTGCTCGGCCACGTGATCCATGAACCAGCGCATGATCTCGTAGGGGATGACGTATGCTCGTCATGGCTGTGGATGTGGACGGTGGGTTCCTGGTGCGGATCCTCGTCGGGGATCACCGCCACCACGAAGGCCGTCCCAGGCAAATGGGTTTCCGCACTGGGGATCTCAGCCCACGCCGCCGGCGCGAACAGCCTCGCTCAGCTCCACACACCATGCGATCGTCCACGGCAAGGCGTAGTGGAACTGAAGGCATAGTGACGACCCGCATGGACGCGCAGCTCTGGCATGTCCGCAGACTGTCACAGCCCCGCGTCGACGGCTCGCGAGTATCCGGCTCAGCACCTGACCTGGTCGTCAACCGGCCTTTACAGGTCAGCCCTTGGTTGGCGAATGGTGCCAACTGCACAGCCTATTCAAGGGTGTCGTGACTGAGTTCGACAGTTGGCGGTGTGCTGGGGTCTATCACGGGCAGTTGCGACGGTGAGGTAGCCCAGACCCGGCTTCAGAGTGGAAGGGCCATTTCGTGTTCGAGGAGTTCGCCACCAGGACGGTGCGCACCAGTGACGCGTCCGTCTTCGTTCGGTACGGCGGGAGGGCCCGCCTCTCCTGTTGTTGCATGGCCACCCGCGAACGTCGGCGACTTGGCACCGGGTCGCGCCCGTCCTGCGCGCCGCGGCTTCAGCGTCGTCTGCCCCGACCTACGCGGGTATGGGCGCTCCCGCGGCCCGGCGCCTGCTTCGGATCACGTTCCGCACTCCAAGCGCGCCGTGGCCAGGACATGGTCGAGGTCATGCAGACGCTCGGCCACCAGCGCTTCGGTCTCGTCGGCCACGACCGGGGGTCGCCGTGGCCCTCCGCCTGGTCCTGGACCGCCCCTCCGCAGTGACCCGAGTGGCGTTCCTGGACGGCCTCCTCTGAGCGAGCACCTGACCCGCGCGGATGCCCGGTTCGCCACCGCGTGGTGGCACTGGTTCTTCTTCGCCCAGCCGGAGATCCCCGAACGCGTCATCAACGCCGATCCGACGCCTGGTACCGCGGTGACCCCGAAGTCATGGGGCAGGAGAATCACGACGAGTGGAGGGCCGCCACCCGCGATCGAGACGTCGTCCGCGCCATGCTGGAGGACTACCGCGCCGGGCTCACCGTGGACCTCCACCACGAGGAAAGCGGGACCGTGCCCGGGGTGCACGGATCGGCTGCCCGGTGCCGGTTCTGTGGTCGCTACGAGACGACTTGGAGGACCTGTACGGGGACCCGCGCACCATCTGGCGCAACTGGGCCGACGATGTCCAGGGCTATGGCATCGACTCCGGCCATCATGTGAGCCGAGGAGGCGCCCGCTCTCTGACGCTCTGGGCGACTTCTTCCATTGCTGACGCCGCCTGCGGAAGATGATCGCTGGGAGGAATGGAACATACGCTCGAAGTACCATCCTCGCAAGGCTCTCCGGCCGGTACTTCCCCACCTTCGCAGTGGCGTGGTCGGACGGAGACATCCCTGTAGAGAGGCAGAGCGCGATGACTGTGGCTGAGAGTTGGTCGCGTGCGATGAGTCTTCTTCGGGAGCACGCGCCGGCCGATCACGCGGATCTGCCGGGGCCGCTACGGAGCAGATGCTCGCGGCAGCTGAGGAACGGATGGGCATCTCCTCCATGGGGACCTGCGCACGTGGCTGTTGCGGAACAGTCTCGATCTCGCCGGAGGAAGACGCCGACGACGACGTGATGTGCTGCGGCTTCGACGGGTTCGACGTGGAAGCTTCTTTCTGGGCATCCGGGCGATGGAGTAGTCTGTACGCGAACCGCTCCAGGCCCGGTGGATTCGACCCGCCGGATCAGCCGGACCACCCGTTCTGGCGCACTGAATGGATCCCGTTCCTTTCGGACCAGGACGGCTGGAGGGGAAAGTTCGTCGATGTGCGGGACGGGCGCGTGTCGGCAGATGGTTCGTAGGAGCCCACGGTCACGGGCGAGTACGAATCTGATGGCCCGGTATTTCGACTCCGTGGAAGAAATGCTGGCGAGGATCGCCGATGGACGCTCCCGGTCTGTCGGTTCACCGAAGGGCGACTTGCTTGGTCGTGAGACAGCTCCTCACCGGATGATCGGCCGTCGCCGATCCGTCCTCGCCCTGGAACGGCGATGAGATGCATCAGCGCCGACGCTCCAGGGTGAGGTAACGGCGGCGAGGGCGGTCATGCGGTAGAGCCCGCTGCGGGACTGCCAGCGGCGTGGCATGCGCGCTCCCGTTCTCGCCGTCGGCGACGGAGCCCTGGGCTTCTGGAACGCGTTGAACGAGTATTCCCGAAACGCGCCACCAAGGGTAGCTGGGTTCACAGGACGGCCAACTGCCTCGACAGCCTCCCGAAGTCAGCGTCAGCCCACGCGGCAAAGAAGGCCATCCAGAACATCTACAACGCCGGGGACAAGGAGCGTGCGGCCGCCGCGGTCAAGGCGTTCGCCAAGCAGTACAGCGCGAAGCCCCCAAGGCCGTCAAGAAGATCGTCGATGACGAGGATGAGCTGCTGACGTTTCTGCGATTCCCCGCCGAGTGAATGCACCCACCTTGTCGCCCTCGTCCGCGCTGGGGCCCGCTTTGAACGCGGCCAGCTCGCTTGACCGGTCGCAGACGACCGCAGCGTGAATAGGGTGGCGGACCTGCCTCGAAGTTCGAGAACATCCGGTCATGTTGGATGGCACGGCAGGACAGGGCCTTCCGGTCGGCCTCGGGTTCCGGCCGTATCGCGGCGACGAAGACCACGGCGCCATGGCCGCGGTGCGGCTGGGTGTGTCGAACGGGACCGGGTCGATGTCCATTCGGTAGTGGAAGGGCTCCCGACAGCGGCGGAGATCGCCGAAGCTTCTGCCAAGTCGGAGGAGCCGTCCAAGAACCAGATCCTGGTGGTGATCGACGAGAGCGTCGTCGGCTGCGCGACGATCCGGTGGTGGCAAGAGCGGGACGATACGTGGCTGTACCTGCACCGCGGCTACTCTTGCCCGAGCATCGCGGCCAGGGCATCGGCTCAGCCATGCTGAGCTGGGCCGAAGAGCGGATCCGCCAGCTCGTCAATCAGCATGGAACGGCGCGGACGGCGGTGATCGGCGCGAACGCCGTGGCCTCCGAGCAGGACGCCACGGCACTTCTGCGGGCAGCCGGCTACCGACATGTCTTCAGCCTGGTCGGTGAGCTGGAGCTGGACGATCTGCAGCAGGTGCCCGAGCCGGGCAGCGAGCTGCCAACCGGGATACGGACAGGGCCGATCGGGACAAGCCACTACCGTGCAGCCTGGAGGACGGTCGTCGATTCGTACGCGGACCGCGGTTTCACTCAGAGATGGCCTTTCCAGGACTTCGTCGACACCGCCGACCCGGCATGCTGGAGGGCTGCCTGGAACGGGCAGGACATGGTCGGCGTCGCCCTGTGCTCCATCCGCCGTCACGACCACACCGTGGGCGAGGTGGAAGAGCTGAGTGTCCGGATGGACCAGCGACGCCTCGGAATCGGCCGGGTCCTGCTGCTGGACGGGCTGCGGAGCCTGCGCGAGCAGGTGCAACGACCGCTCGGCTGTTCACGGGCACGGCAAATCCGCACCGGTCCTACGACCTTTACGAGAGTGTGGGGTTCCGGCGGCGGAACGAGTACGTCCGTTACCGCAAGCCGCTTGCTTGATCGACCGGCCATGGGGCTGTCGGGCCAGTCCACAGGGTTTGGCGCCCGCCAGGACGGGTGGCCGACGACGGCCGTGACGTAGGCGTGGGCGGTGCCGACGGATACTCCGCAGCCGGCGGCGATCTGTGCGAGCGTGTCGTGCCGGTGTAGGCAGACGCGGCCGATCAAGGCCGGGCTGGTGGGGTGGCAGCTTGCAGCGTTGGTCACCCTCACGGATGAGGATGAGCATGGATACCCACTCGACCAGAGCGTGAGGCAGGTCGAGTGCAGCAGGCTGGGGTACCAACAGGGCTCCTGTGCCTATGGGTTGAGATCGTCGAGCACCTTCCTCAACGGCCCGGGAGCCCTGTGCACTGCGGTCCTCATCCTGACTCGGCCAGGGACACTCGATCAGGGGTCACTCTGAACGAGCTCAGTGATCAGCGAATGATGCCCAACGTGATGGCGGTCGGCGTGATCAACGAGCCCAGGCCGGCCAGGGATGGTTACGGCCTCGTCCTTGCTCGTTTTGTCGGGGTCGACTCTCTTCGTCAGGTCGTCCAGCGAACTCCGTTGACTGTCAGCTTGTTCACCGAGGAGAGCAGGCCTGCAGTTCGGACGGGGACTGCCTGCTGGCCGGTTCTGCGGGGTGGCCCATGGTGCTGAGCGCCTCACTCGTCGCTCTCCTTCCAGGGAATTCCTGAGCTTCGTGCCTGCTCCACAAGATGAAGGGAATACGCATCGGACTGGGCAACCGAGCAGTGCGGCGCGCTTCGCGTGCTGGGATCAAGGAATGTCGCACCCCATGCACATGCCGCGCCGCTCGGCGTTCACCGCTTGCGGGCCACGCCGCACATCGCGACGTCCACCGCGTCATCGGCGGGAAGTGTGGCGTCCGGGCGCCAGGCCGACGTGGCGACGACGCCCGGTTCCACGACGTCCAGGCCCGAGAAGTAGTCGGCTATCTCCTGCGGTGAGCGCAGGTGGTAGGTGTTCGCCGACTGCGCGTTGTACGCGGTCACGGCTGCGTTCAGCGCTTCGTTGGTGTTGATGCCGTCGCTCAGTGCGATGTAGCTGCGGACGGCAACGCCTCCAGAAGCGTGGCAATCAGTTCCGCGGGGCGGTCGGCGTCCGACAACGTGGCCCATGATGCCGAGCAGGGTCAGGCCGACCGGTCGGCTGAGAGTCCAGCGCGTGCGCCGCTTCGGCCAGAATCCGCTCGGGATTGCGCACGTCCTCCGACAGGTAGGCGCACGCTCCCTCCGGGGTGCTGGTCAGCGGGGCTCGGGCGTGGGCGAGGACGAGCGGGTCGTTGTCGACGTAGACGATCCTGCTGTCCGGGGCGATGCGCTGGGCCACTTCGTGGGTGTTGTCGGCGGTGGGCGGCCCGGTGCCGATGTCGAGGAACTGCCGGATGCCCGCTTCGGCCGCAAGGTAGCGCACGGCGCGCACGAGGAATCCTCGCTGGAGCCGTGCCACGGCCGCGAACTCCGGGAAGGTCGACAGAATGGCGTCGCCGAGCCTCGCTGTCGACCTGGTAGTTGTCCTTGCCGCCCAGGAGGTAGTTCCACACGCGCGCCGAGTGCGGGCGGTCCGTCTGCAGTCTGCTCTTCAGATCAGCGTTCATGTCATCCATGGGCACAGCTTCACACGGAGCAAGGAGTCGCAAGGTCAACTCGCGACAACGATGCCCTCTTCACGTCGCGTCGCCCTGCACCGGGAACAACCAGGCATGGCAGTGGCGCAGGGTCCGCCTGCTTCAACTGCTCGGTGATCAGAGTGATGAGTGACGGCGGGCCGGCACCCCTGCGCCGTGCTCTGGCCACACGGGCGTCGTGACGACGGCGTTGTCGGCACCTGACGCCGGCGCAGTGGACGGCACAGGGCCCGGGTGCGCCACGGCAGCCCCGAGCCTCGGATCCCCTGATGGAGTGCCCCACCGCGCGTGGACCGCCAGAGGAACCCGGGGCGCCTTCGGTGCGTGAGGCACCGCGAGAGGGGCTACGTGTGTCTCTCGGTCCGGACCGGTGGCCGTCTTCTTCCTCCCACGTCCCGCTTCAGGACCGCCCTATGCCCTTCCTGCGCGCCCTCCGCCACCGCTTGCACCAGGCCGTCGTCGCACTCGGTCGCCGCAACCCGCGACCCGCGCAGAGAGCGCGTCCCGTCTCCTCGCACCGGACGCCGGTCCTGCCCCGCATGCCGGTCTCCGCTTTTCCGGTCCGACTCCACTGCGAGGACGGCCAGTTGGTGCCGCTCCTGATGGCGCTCCGCTACGACCGGCACGACCCCTTCGCCGTTCGCCTCGCGTTCCACGGCCCCGGCGGGCGCAGCACGCAGTGGTGGCTGTCCAGGGACCTGCTCATGACCGGCTCCGAGCCGAACACGGTCCACGGTGACGTACTGGTGTGGCCCTCCTGGACGGTTCGGGCAACGAGGTACTGCTGCTGCGCCTGTTCCGACGACGCCAACGCACTCATCGAGGTCCGCCGCGGCCCCTTGAGGCACTGGCTCGCCCAGCACCTACATTGCCGTCCCTGCCGGATCGGAGATGGGCGAGGTGGACTGGTCGGAGGAGATGCGGCAGCTGGCGCGTGACCTGTGACGCAGCCACCGCCGTACCGCCTTTCCCGTGACGGGCCCCTTCCCCGGCCGGCCGGAGGTGGTGTCTGAGGGCCCTGGCAGCTGGGTAGGTGGAGGAGGGTGTGCTGCGAGATTGGTTGGTGGACGGGGCTGGGGCTTGGTGGGGGAGTGGGGAAGAGTGAGTCTCCTCGCACGGTATGACGGATGGGCTGGCGACAGGCGTGTGCCGGGACAGCAGCGACCGGCGTGCGCGACTCGGCGGGGCCCGCGATGGCCGACCGCCAACTCCACTTCACCCTGGGCCCGTCCGCCCTCCCTGGCGCGAATGCGCCGGCTTCTATACCCGCCTCGGTCGGGCATCCACGCGTCCTGCCCCTTGCCGAGGAAGGCTCACCTCCACCCGGCTTAAGCCGTTCTTCGCGCTGTGTCAGAAGCGGTCTTCGTCCGTGGTCGTCCAGCAGGGCACCGAACAGGGAGACGGCGAGGGTGATGCGCTCGCCCCGGGTGATGGGGTGACTGCGTGGCAGACGCGGCTGCCCCTAGGTCGCGTCTGTTGGCCTGGGGTGTTTAGGGCAAGGCTGCCGGGCAGCCGGGCTTTGAGTGCTTGGGACAACAGGCGCATCTGCGGGAGTGGTGCATCCAGATGCTGGGGCTGTCGCTGCTCACCGCGGACCTATCCGTGAGCAGCGACTGGAGGACCCCTGATGGCCACCCGCCACACCCACGATGATGCTCCCGACACCACCGAGGCGTTTCGCCGGCTTGCTGTCGCGCCGGCAGGGCCGGAACGCGAGCTGCTGGTGGAGGAACTGGTGACGGCCTGGCTTCCGATGGCGCACCGCCTCGCCACCAAGTTCCGGGACCGCGGGGAGAACCTTGAGGATCTCCGGCAGGTCGCGGCGATGGGGCTGGTGAAGGCGGTGGAGCGCTACGAACCCGACCAGGGCGCGTTCGAGGCGTACGCGATCCCGACGATCACCGGGGAGATCCGGCGTCACTTCCGTGACCACGGCTGGGACGTGCGGGTGCCGCGCCGCGTGCAGGACCTGCGCAACAAGGTCCGCACCGTACGCCGCGACCTGCTCAACCGGCCCGGCCACCCCGGTGAGCCGACCGCAGAAGTAGCGCTGCGCGGGCGGGTCTGACGGTGGATCAGGTCCGTGACGGCATGGAAGCCCTGAGAGCTACAGGGCCCTGTCCCTGGACGTCGAATTGACCGGGACGGACGACGGCTTCAGCCTGGCCGACACTCTCGGCACCGTTGAGGCGGCCTACGACCGCATCGATGATCGCGAAGCCGCCAAGGAAGGTCTGCGCGCCCTCCCGGAGCGCGAGCGCGAGATCCTCTACCTGCGCTACTTCGAAGACATGAGCCAGGCCCGCATCGGCGAGAAGATCGGTGCTCTCCCAGATGCACGTGTCCCGGCTGATCGCCCGGAGCTGTGCGCAGGTCCGCAACCATGCGCTTGGTGCGGCCGCTTAGCAGCCGCAGGTGCGCTCCCCGGGCCGGCGACGTCGTGACGTGCCGCAGCCCAGGGCTACCGTGTAGACAGTCGGCGCTTGGGACCACAGGCGCTCGCTCGCGGCCCTCATAGCGGCTGCGGCGCCCGCCGCCGTCCCATCGCGTGATCGGAACATCCATGAGAAATCCTGCGCACCAGCCCGTCGTGACGTCCCAGGCGCGCCGCCATCTGTGGCTCATCGAACTGGCCGGCACGGTCACCGAGCACGAACTGGGAAGCCTCTACGCCGCAACCACCACCGCGCTGGGCCGGCACGCGGGCGATTGCCTTCGCGCTGAGCCAGGTCGATCGGTGCGATGCCGCACTGGCCTGCCATCTTGTCAGCACTCCGGCGCACCCGCCCGGTGATGCTGATAGCGCCCTCGCGTCCGGTGACGCAGGCTGCTGGCCCAGCTGCCAGCAGCATCACGGCTGCCGGTCTACTCCGACTTGGCGGCAGCGCTGAGCGCCACAGCAGCGACATGAGACCTCGCGCCCGCGCGCCGGGGCGATCACCCGTGGTCTTCTTCGCGGTCTTCCCCTCCCGATCCCTTGAGCTGCTGTCCGCTACCGATCTGGCCGGCGGTGCGAACGCCTCGAATCCGAAGCCGTAGAGCTCCGCAATGCGGTGGCCGCGCGAGCCGTGAACCACTTCCCGATTGAACAAGTTCGTCAAGGCTGCGCCAGCGAGACCGTGGGAAACCCTGCGCCTGCGGGAGAACAGCGCGATGCGCGCGAGCGAGGCCGGCCCCGATCGCGGCTGCGGCGGGTGAACGGGAGAGCGGACTCGTCGCTGGTTGACGAGCCCGCCACCAAATCAACTACAGGTGTTCGTGCTGTACATCGAGTACCGCCACTTCGAGTTGACGGAGAAGAAGAAGCACTGGTCAGCCAGCGGCCGTACGCTCGATGTCCTGATCGAACTGCTCCCCGACGTACGTCAGTTATAGGTACTCCCCAGAGGCATGTGCGTGCTTGCGTACAGGGCCGAGGCAGGCAACGGTGAGGGAAGAGAGGGCACCGCGGCCGAGGCGCTGCGCGACATCGAGGCGGCGCGGAACGTGCCCGCCTGACGCCAACTCCGTGCCGGGATGGTTCGGGCCGGTGGGCGAGGCATCTGGTGGGCAGTCAGGCCGACCTGACTGCCCACCAGGATCCCGCCCACCGGAGATGCTGGGGTCTTGTCCTGGCGGCTGTGGGTGGCGTGGCTCCTGCTCATGCTGCGCCTCGTGGCGCGCCGCTCCTGGCAGAAGGCCTGAGCGTTCTCCCTCCAGTGCCGAAGATGTCGCACGCGACAGCGGCCCTCGGCGTCGCACTCGCGTCGCAGGGTCAGTGAAGTTCCCACGGCCAGACCCAAGTTCAGCACGGATCAGGGGCCGACCATCAGTCCGTCATCCAGGCCGTCCATCGTGGTGGCACACGCGGTTGGATCGGTGTCCGTTCCGTCTTGAGCGCCTCGCCGCGAGTGTGTGTGACAGGCGTGGGTATCCGGCAGGCAGGAGGACCACATGTCACACCTGCCGAAACATGAAGCGCCAGGTTGGGCCAGACCAGGATCCAGCTGGGTTCCAAAGTATGCTGGCCCATGCTCTGCCTCACCGTTGCACTGCTGGTCTGGCGCATCGTCGACGGAGACAGCCCAGGGAAGATCACGGTCACGGCGGGCATCGCCCTCGTATTCGTCTGTGTCTGGTCTCCAACCGGTCAGCAAGACGGCGCTCACAGAACGAAAACCCGCACCGCCCCCTGTAGCCAGCCGCATTCGGCGGGAGGCCGCGCGGAACGGACCCGGTGTGACGACGCGCAGGCGCAGGACCCGATCGACCGCGTATACCCACACATTCAGGCAGCGTTGATGCCAGGCGCCCCGTCGCGATGGGTGTCCCAGCGCACGACCGCACAGCTGTCCGGCGGCAGGAACTCCACGAACCTCGTGATCAGCCTCGCTCTCGCCCATCCCGCCGCGATCACCCCGTGCGCCATGCTCATCAGCGGCGACGTGGCCGCCCCACATCACCCGCCGCCGCATCGTCCGGCCTGCGCCGCACCCACCCGGGCGCGATCAGCCTCTCGACGAGCCGCACCCGGAGGCCGCCGACGGCCTCGCCCAGGCCTGCGCGCCCGCGAACCGCACACTGCTCAGACGCGGCCCCGTCAGCGCTGGGACGCCTTGCGCTGCAGAGCTTCGCGCCGGGAGCGGAGCTTCTTCTGGCGTTTCTGGCTGGCCTTGCGGCGCTCTGCGCGCTCGCGGGCGGCGGGGCTCCTGAGTTTGGTGTGGTCCGGCAGGCGGAACAGCGCCCACGCCAAGCCGATGATCAGCAGAAGGAACACGATGCCGAGTGCGGCTGCGGCCCCCGGCGGCAGGTCTCCGACCTGTTCGACTCGTGTACGGATGTTCATGCGTCCCCCGGGGTCCTACGCCCATGCTTGTGAAGCCGGACCTTAACAAGTGCCTTTGCGTCATGGACCTTCCCGCCCACGAGAGATGCGATGCCGTGGGCGCATGGGTATACAGCTCAGGGTCCTGCCGAGCCGAAGGTGCCGGTCATTTCGGACGAACGCGCCTTTCCGCCTGTTCCCATCGGCTGGCGGCGCCCAACCGAGAGGTTCTGCGCCGTTGTTCAGCCTTGCTACGGGTCGCTCACGTTCGGCGTGGGCGACGTCGAAGAGCGCCTCCCTCGCTTGTGCGTGGCCGTCGAGGAAGTCGCGGAGAACCGGGCGATGCTTTCGGCGTTCCGAGGAAGCCCCGCTCGATGAGGGGCAGCCTTCCCTGTGACTGAGCGCACAGTCGAAGGCGCGCCGCGCTGACCCCGCTCCGCCACTTGCCGGCCGGGCGGTGGACGGGAGACCACTCCGGCCGCACCGACCCCCGCCACCTGGACGAACCAGCCCTCACCCGGCGATCGGGGCACAGCCGTTCGCAGCTTCTCCGCAATTCATTAAGGATTGAAACGGGTTTAGTAGCGGTCTTCCGCTGGTTGCGAGCCGGGTACCGGGCGTGGTTAGCATCGGCGGTCGGGTCGAGCGGGCACCTCCTGCAACAGGCCGTGATGTGCGTGCAACCCTGGCAACCAACTGGAAGGTGGTGGAGGTTCGCCTGCGTGGGCCTCACATGATGATTTCCTCTCCGGAGCCCCTCAGTTCGCCCGGCGCCGGGCTGACCGAATCCCCCACGAACCACCCGTGCGCCAAGGTGATCGCGGACGCGGAAGGCGTGGTCGTCGCGTGCGACGACGTGGCCACCGTGCTGCTCACCGGGCTGACTACGGGCACCCTGCTGCGCGATGTCGCTCCCGACTGGCTGGTCCGAGCACACGAACGGATCGCATCCGCGGAACCGGCCCTGCGCGCACACCTGCTGGAGACCGTGCAGGGCTCCGTCGGCGACCAGCAGGTGGACGCGATTCCCAGTCTCTCCGGCAGTGATGCGGTGACATGGTGGCTGGTGGACCACCGTGACCTGCGCCTCGTGCGGGCACAGCTGGACGAGGAACGCGACCGCAGCCGCCTCTTGCAGGACATCTTCACGGAACTACTGGCCTCGTTGAACATCGAGCGGTGCATGGAGGTGACCGCGCGCATGACCGCGGACCACCTCGCGGACGTCGCCGTCGTCGTGGGCGTCGGCAGCGGCCGGTCCCATCCGGTGACGTGGGCTGTCCGCGGCGGACCGGTGCGCCGGAGGCTGATCTCCATCGACGCAGGAACTGCCCGGCCTCGCGGAGGCGTTGGCCGGATTCCCGCCGGTGCCCTCCCGCTGGATCGACCCCGCCTCCGTACCTGACTGGGCCGTACCGGAGGAACTGCAGGACGGCCCGGTCGCCGACATCGGCTCGGTCGTGGTGGTGCCGCTTCCCGGACACGGACTGCCCGCCGGGGCGATCATCCTGCTGCGCCGCAGCACCGAGACCGCCTTCACCCAGGAGGAAGAGGCCTTCGCCCGGCTGTTCGCCGCGCGCGCAGGCGCCGCATTGTCAGCGGCCCGCCTGTACGCGGAACAGGCGCACATCACCGAAGTGCTGATGCGCGACCTGCTGCCACCGCCGCTGGAACGCGTGCGCGGCATCGACTTCTCCGGCCGCTACCGGGCCTCCGCCTCGTCCGACCGCATCGGCGGCGACTTCTACGACGTTCATCCCGCCGGCCACGAGGACGGAGAGACGTTCGCCGTGCTGGGCGACGTGTGCGGCAAGGGACTGGAAGCGGCCGTCCTGACCGGCAAGATCCGCAACACGCTCCAGGCCCGCTGCCGTTCGCCGACGACCACGCCCGCATGCTGTCGCTGCTCAACAGCGCCCTGCTGTCCTCGCACCACACTCGCTTCGCCACGATGGCGTTCGCGTCGGCTTCCCGCGTCGGTGACATCGTCAGGCTCCGCGTGACCAGCGCCGGACACCCGCCACCCCTGATCGTGCGCCGTGACGGACGGGTCGAGGAGACCGCGACGCGCGGCACGCTGATCGGGGTGCTGCCCGAGGTGACCGCATCGACCGTCAAGGTCGAACTGCGCCCGGGGAGACCTGTCTGCTCTATTCCGACGGCATCACCGAGGCACACGGCGGCTGGGGACTCCATGTTCGGTGAGACCCGGCTGCACGACGTTCTCACCAAGTGCGCGGGACTTCCGGCCGAAGCACTCACCGAGCACGTGCAGATGGTCGCGACCCAGTGGGTGGATGACGGTCCGAAGGACGACATGGCGCTGCTGGCCATCAGCGCCCCCAGGCCGCCCGCCCCACCGCGGGCGACGGACACACGCAAGGCAGGTTCACCGCATGACCCACGCGGCACGATCGCACCGGGCGAGCTGCGCGATCAGCTGTGGAGGGCCTGAGCGATGTCGACGAAAGACGCGCGGCCGCCGTGGTGCACTCGGCGCTCGACACCGCGAACCGCCAGGGACTGACCCCTCAGGAAGCGGGCGAGCGCGTTCTTCTCGGCATCGTGGCACCGGCACAGGCACGCGTCGGTGCGGAGTGGGCGGCCAACAGGCTCACCGTCGCCCAGGAACACGCCGCCACCGCGATCAACGAACGCTGCGTGGCGACGATTGCCTCGGCGACACCCCCGCCACCGGGGCCGGCACGCGGACACGTCACGGTGGCCTGCGTCGACGGCGAATGGCACGCCCTGCCGGCCCGCCTGGTCGCCGAAGTGCTGCGCCTGCGCGGTTGGCACGTCGACTACCTCGGCGCGCAGGTCCCCACCGACCACCCGTGGTCGCGCACCTGCACCGACGCAGCTCCGACGCCGTCCTGCTGTCCTCGTCCATCCCCACGCACCTGCCCGTCGCGCACAACGCGATCAGCGCCTGCCAAGCCGCCGGCATCCCCGTCCTCGCGGGCGGCGCCGGCTTCGGCCCCGACGGCTCCTACGCGCGCATGATGCAGGCCGACTGGGCCCCCGACGCGGTGGGAGCCGACACCGCCCTCACCCACGGCCTCACGCGCCCTTCCGCGGCCTCGGCCCGGCTGGCCGGCGCGGACCTGCCCCACCTGAACGACCAGGAATACACCATGGTCCGCCAGAGCCGCCGCCAGCTCGTCAAGCAGACCTTCGCGGACGTGGAAGAGAGCTTCCCGCCGATGCGCGACTACACCGCGTTCCAGCGCGATCGCGCGGTCGAGGACCTCGACCACATCGTCAACCATCTCGCCGCCGCTCTCTACGTCGACGACCCCGCGCTCTTCACCCGCTTCATCGCCTGGACCGCCGGCATCCTCACCGCACGCGGCGTCCCGGCCCACAGCCTCCTGCCCGCCCTCGCCTCACTCAGCCGCCAGCTGAGCGACTTCCCTCCGCACCAAGACCGCCCTCGCCCAGGCACACGAAGCGCTGGTCGTTGTGCCCGGACAGCGCTCATGAACGGCGAACAGCTGCAGATCACTTCCAGCGACGGACCCGGCGTACTCGTCCTCCACGTCACCGGATGCCTCGACTACGACACCGGTGAACAGTTCACCCACTACGCCAAGGCCGCCATGGAAGACGCTCAGGCCATCGTGAAGACGGTCACCGTGGACTGCGCCGGCCTCACCGGAATCGATTCCATGGGCCTTTCGGTCCTGCTCGGCCTGCGGCGCCGCACCGACGAGGCAGGGGCCGCGCTCGCCCTGAGCAACCGCCCACCGCGTCTGAACCGCTTCCTGGAGATCACGGGCACTCTGGACTACCTCACGCTCCAGCCTCGGGTACGGGCTGCGGGCGACGGTGCAGCACCCGAGCCCGCAGCAGACCACCCCGGCCCGCACACTCGGAACGAGACCAGAACAGCTCGACACCGACGCCCCTGCGTAATCGGCCTGCCTGGAAACCAGAGATTCCCAGGTCTTTCCGTGGCGACGAACCGGGTCAGGGACCCGGCGGACCGGGTTGGTACCCGGTGGAAAACCGTGCCTGCCCTCGAACTCCCGCGCCATCCCAGCCCGTACTCCTGAAACCGCACCCACCCGATCGAGGACGGCCAGGCGGATGACTACTGTGCTGCTGTGGCTACGCGGTCGCGGAGCAGGGCGAGCTTTTCGGCCGCGCCGGTGTGGGGAGCGGCCCAGTTCAGCACGATGTGCGGGTCGGCGCGTTCGATGGTCATGATGTCGCAGTCGAGGACGATCTCGCCGAGGTCGGGGTGGACAACTGTCTTGTGCGAGCGCCCGATCGGCCGGGTTTCGTAGCGGGTCAGAGGTCGGCGAAGCGCGGGTTGGTCTCTCGCAGTCCGTCGATCAGCTCGGTGACGGCGCGGTCGTCGGGTACCGGTCGGCGGCCCGGCGCAGGTCGGACACCATCATGCGTTCGAAGGCGTCGGCGTGTGCGGCGCCGCGCTCGATGCGGGAGGCGCCCGGTGCGGGCGAGGCGGCGAAGTGCCCCCAGATCAGATTGCTCGACCGGGCATCGGCCTAGGGCCGGGACTGCCTGAACAGCTCGGCCCAGAGCGGGGTTGCTCTGCACGATGTCCCAGGAAGCGGTGAAGACGGCCAGCGGTGTCGCTCATCCGGTCAATCATGCGCTGCACGCCGGGTGGCACTCACGTGGCACTGTCCCGGACGGCGGGACGACCGCGCCGGCCAGTCGGTAGAGCAGTTCGCGCTCCACGGCATTGAGTCTCAAAGTCCGGGCGAAGGCCGCGAGGACTTGCCGGGAGGGGTTCCTCGCGCGGCCCTGTTCGAGCTGTACGAGGTAGTCGGCGGAGATGCCCGGCCAGAACCGCCAGCTCCTCACGGCGCAGGCAGCCGGAACTCGTCGATTGCCTGCCACCGGCAGACCGACCGCGGCCGGGCCTATGCGCTCTCTCCACGCCCGCAGTGCTGGGCCGAGCTCGGTGTGGGTGGTCATGGATCCAGTATGAGTCTGCTGGTGAGGAGCTGGGTGGTACTGGCGCTACCAGGGACGACAGCGCCTGGTGCACCCTGCGGCCCGGCCGAGTATCGACGTGTCAGTCCAAGCGCGTCAGAGCACGGCGGCACCTTGCCGACTTCTGGCAGCGCCTCTGTACAAGGAGATACCCAAGATGGCTCCCACCATCGGAATCATCGGCTCTGGTCTGGTCGGCGGCTCCGTCGCTCGCCTGGCTGTCGACGCCGGCTACAGCGTTGTGCTCAGCAGTTCACGGGAGCCCCGAATCGATCGCGGAACTCGTCCAGGAGCTCGGTCCGCTGGCGCGCGCCGCAACGGTCGATGAAGCGATCGCGGCCGGCGACATCATTGCCCTTCCTGTCCCGCTCGCGAGTTTCGAGGCCCTGCCCGCCGACAAGCTGGCCGGGAAGGTCGTCCTGGACCAGACGGACTACTACCCGGAGTTCTGGCGCAGCGCCGAACTCGATGCCGGCGAGCTCACCTCGTCAGAACTCGTGCAGCGGCACCTCAAGGACTCCCTGGTGGTGAAGGGCCTGCACAATCTGGACTGGAACCACATGTACTCAACGCCCGCCGGAAGGGCGACGCCGAGCGGACGACCTTGCGCGATCGCGGGCAACGATTCCGCTGCCAAGAAGGCGGTGACACTGTTTCTGGAGGCGGTCGGCTACGACGTGGTCGATGCCGGATCGCTCGCCCAGAGCTGGCGGATCGAGCCCGAGACGCCCATCTACTTCTGGCCGTACGCCCCTGCCATCCCGGACGGGATCACGGGAATGAAGAGAAGCGCTACTACCTCGAACACCCGGTGCCGCCCGTTTCTCCCGAAGCCGCCCGCACGATGATCGCCAGCGCGGAGCGACCGGCGCCCGTCGGTGGCACGCTGGCCGGGATGCCTCCCGCCCACGTCGCCATCTTCATGGACCAGGCGAGCGCCGGTACCGTGAACAAGTGACCCCGGGCGCGTCGGGTGCCGTCCTGCGGCACTCGGCGCGCCGATTCCTCGGCCTCTGGCGCGAACTCCGCAGGGTGTGACCCGAAGGCCGCTATCCCACCCGTGCCTGTTGGCGTGCCTCGTCGCGGAAATACCGAGGAGAGTTCCGACTACGCGCCGGAATGCCGTACTGAAGGCGCTCTCGGATTCGTAGCCGTCGCCGCGGCCAGCTCGGAGATGGAGCGGGTGTCGCTGCGCAGCGCGTCACGGGCCAGACTCATCCGCCATTCGATGAGGTAGGTCAGCGGGGCTGTGCCGACCTTGGCCTTGAACGCCGCGGCGAACGCGGACCGTGACATGCGGCTGACCGCGGCGAGCTCGTCGAGCGTCCAGCGTCGGGCCACGTCCGCATGCATGGCGCGCAGGGCCGCTCCGATGCCGTCCTCGACCAGGGCGCCGAGCCAGCCGACGGGCCGGTCGGTCTGATCGGCGTGGACGCGCAGCATGTGGACGAGGATGAGCTGTGCGAGGTGCTCCAGGACCAGGGATCGGCCGACGCCGGCGGATTCCATTTCCGCGACCGTGAGGGCGGAGAGGTTGGCCAGGAGTGCTCCGCGGGGGTCCCCGGCCCGGACCAGGACGATGGGCGGCAGTACGTCGAAGAGCACCGAGGCGTTCGTCTCCTCGAAGACGAAGTCGATGCAGCACACGTAGGTGTCCTCATGGGCCCTGGCGCCGATACGCACCTCGCCGTCGTTCTCGCTCTCGTGAAAAGCAGCGGCCTGGCCCGGCGGCATGTCGAGAAGGCTGGCCAGTGTGTAGGAGGGCGGGTTGTTCAGCAGGAAGAAGTCGCCCTGGCGCAGCTGCACCGGTTCGCAGCCGTCGAGGGCCATCCAGCACTCGCCACTCAGGACGACGCCGAGCTTCACGTGCGCATGGGGATCGAAGCGCACGGCCCAGGGGGAGGCGGCGTGCACCCGGGCCGGGACGACCGCCTGCGTGCGCAGAAGTCGCAGCACATCGACGATCGGGTCGCCTGATCCGACAGGCCCACCGATTGGACGATGCGTAACGTTCTCGGAATCCACGTTATTCATCATACGCACGTGCGCTCCTACGGTTTACTCCATGAGCAACACAGAGACGGTGCCCGCAACCGGCACCCACCTCAGACGCACTGCCGCGCAAGAACTACAAGATGATCGACGCGCTCGGACACCAGCTGCGGGTGTACGACGAGGGACCGGCCGACGCCCCGACCCTGGTCATGTTCCACGGAGCCCGCACAACTCGCTCGAATTCCGCTTCAACGTCCCCGCGCTCGTCCGGGCCGGATACCGCGTCGTCATCCCGGAGCACCTGGGAGCCGGCGGATCCGACCGACCCGAGGAGCGTCGAGCTGTACTCGGGCCACCACGACTACGAGCGCGCCCTGTCGGTCGTCGACGCCCTGGGCATCGGCACCTTCTATGTCGAAGGCGGCGACCGCGGAAGCCTCCCGCTGTGGATGCTTGCCGCCCTGAACCCCGAGCGGGTCCTCGGTCTCATCTCGGAGAACGTCAGCCACCTCAACGGCTTCTTCATCGATCCCGCCCTCGATCAGCGCAGGCGCTCCTGGTACATGTCCTACTTCCAGTTCGAGGCCGCGGACCAGGCGCTGCGAGCAAAGCGACTGGGCGCTGGCCAGGAGTTCTTCGACTGGCACCCGGACATGGAGCACATCATCGCCGACTGGGAACGGCCCAACGGACTCCAGGCCAGCTGGCTCAACTGGTACCACGCCACGGTCAATCCCGACCACGCCCCCAAGACGGAGCCTGCTGCCCGACGTGACGGTGCCCGTCCTGCAGCTCTACTCCATGAACGCCTACATCGGCCCCGAACAGCTCATCACCGGCCGCGAGTTCATCAAGGGCCCCTTCACTCTCAAGCGCATCGGCGGAGCGGGCCATTTCATCGCCCGCAACGCCCCCGACGTGTTCAACCGCGAGGTCATCAAGTGGCTCGGCGACCGCGAGAGCGAGCGTCGCGGCAACTGAGTCAGCCGAGACGTCCTGAGCTCGTTCGCGGGACGGGCTCAGGACGACCTGCCCGCCAGGGGGCGCAGCCTGCCGTCCCCTTTCTCTGTGCTCGCTGCCCAGGTCGCCCGAATCAGCGCGTAGCAACCCGCCACGATCAGACAAACCCTCTTCTCAGTAAGGAATTACCTGTGTCAAAGTCGCTCGCTGGAAAGACTGCCCTCGTCACCGGAGGCTCGCGCGGTATCGGGCGCGCGATAGCCGAACGCCTCGCGGAGGAAGGCGCGCTCGTCGCGCTCACCTACAACGCCAGCAAGGACGGTGCCGAAGAGACCGTCGCAACGATCGAGAAAGCCGGCGGGAACGCCTTTGCCCTCCACGCGGACCTCGTCGACGCGGAATCCATCCCCCACCTGTTCACGCGTCTCGACGACGAACTCATGCGGCGCAACGGGGCCGGATACCTCGACCTGCTGATCAACAACGCAGGCAGCTCGGGCTGGGGCGGCCTCGCGGACGTCACACCGGACAGCTGGGACACGATGTTCGCGGTCCACGCTCGCGCGCCCTTCTTCATCGTCCAGTCAGCGCTGAGTCGCCTCGCGGACGGCGGACGGATCATCAACGTCTCCTCCGGCGCAGGATCGCGACCGATGCAGGCGGTCCCCGTCTACTCCATGGCGAAGGCCAGCATCAACAACTTCACCCACGCCCTCGCGATGGAGCTGGGGCCCCGAGGTATCACGGTGAACGCCGTCGCGCCCGGCTGGGTGCGTACCGACATGAACGCTGCCGTCCGTGAGAACGCGGATCTGGCGGCGGCGATCGAAGCGGACACTGCCTTGGGACGCTTCGGTGAAGTCTCCGACATCGCTTCGGTCGTGGCCTTCCTGGCGTCCGACGCGGGCCGCTGGGTGACCGCGCAGGTCATTGAGGCGAGTGGCGGCTACAAGCTCTGACTCGAGCAGAGGCATCGGGGTGAACGGGGGGCCGGCCTCGCTGGATCTGGCCGACGACGACGTCGGACAGCCTCGAAGGTGCTCGAAGGCCAGGAACAGGCGCGGTAACCAGGCCCTTCCTCCTTCCCGTAGGGCCGACAGGTCAGGCCCGCCGACCGGGCTCCCAGCAAATCTGTCGTGCCGCGTGCAGTGACACGAGATGGATGATCTCTGGGTGGTCGATGGCGTCCCAGCGCGGGTCCGCAGGCGCACTGAGTCGTCTTCCTGCTGCGGACGTAGTCGGCGTTCGGGGTCGGACGATGGTTCGACAGGGATGGCCGCCGAAGGGTTCGCCGTCCTGGTCCGTCACGTCAGTTCTTCTCGTGGGCCGCGGCGCGCAGTCGCGGGGGACATGCCGTAGGCGTCGTCTTGAAGCGGTGGCTGAAGTGCGTAGAGGTCACTGAAGCCCCAGCGGCGGGCGACGGCGGCGATGGTGTGGTCGCTGGTCGAAGGGCGGGCGAGTTCCTCGCGCGCTCCTTCGAGCCGCTGTTCGATGATCCACTGGGTGAGGCTGAAGCCCGCCTGGGCGCAGAGTTTGTACAGGTGCCGTTCGGAAATGTGGTGGGCTGCGGCGATGCGGGCGGGGCGGAGGCCGGGTTCGGTCAGGTGGCGCCGGACGTAGGCGCGGATCTGCGTGAGCCGTGTCTCGGCGAGGACGGTGCGTGTGTGGTGTGAGTCCTGCCGGACGGCGGAGGCGACCAGGCGCGCGCGAGGGCGATGGTGATCTCCTCGATGCCTGAACTCGCCGGGTCGTCCAGGAGGTCGTCGATGCTGCTGGTGAGGTGCGCGATGTGGTCGGTGACCATGGGGTAGAGGCTGGCCGTCAGATGGGGCAGTGCCCTGCGCACGGCACGTCGACGGGAAGTGTCAGCTGGTCGAGGGGACCTGGATGCAACGTGAGGCGCCGTCGCCCGACCACGCGTAGTCGTACGGGGCGGAGTGGTCCATCATCAGCAAGTGTCCTCGTGGCACGAGCCGTTGATGACCGAGGTGGCTCTGGCGTCCTCGGGAGGCCGTCTGCACGGCGAAGGCGATGAGAGGCGCCGAGTCGTCCTGCCTGGCCTGCTTGGCGGTGCGCACCAGACGGATTCCGGTGGATTCCGTACTGAAGACTTGCATTGTCCTCATCGGCCAGACGTCCATCTTGGCCCGGATGCCGGCGCCGGCTTCCTCCTGCAACAAGAAGCAGGGAGCGCTGGAGCTGACCATGGCCGTGTACATCGCCTCGGCACGGTCGGCCGGCGCGATGTTCGCCGTGTCGAGCACCGTGACCATCAGCAACCCCCCGGAACGCGACGGCCGTTCACTGCTGGGGTCACTTTATCGACAGGTCCGGTAGTGGTGCGGCCCTCGGGTGCCGGCGGCGGGCAGCGACCGCGGACTCGGCGCCGGACGGCGTGCTAGGAATCGCCCTGTCCGGGCTTCGGGTCGTGCGCCGACAGCCAGGGACAGTGCGGTGACAGCCAGCTCAGCGGCGGATCGGGTGCCTAGAGTCCGCGGTGTCGGCAGCCCTGGTGTGTCCGTTCGCCGTGCTGCCAGGGCTCGGCGACCACATCGGGAAAGGAAGCCGGCGGCGGGCCGCGGCCGTCATCACGCCTGGGGGGCGATGTGCTGGTTCTCGACACGGTTGGTCTTCCGGTCGCCGATCGGGCCGTGGCGTTGCACGCCGTGGCGGTGGGAGAGGCGGGTAACTGCTCGATCGACCAGGAGGCAACTCCGGGGCGGCATGCGGAAAGGGCTGGAGGTCTGGCGCCTCGGGCTGCCCCTCACCCTGTACGCCGCCGTCAACTTGCACGGTGTCCACCCTGCTCCTGCACGGCGCGACTGCTTCCGTGCCTTGTCCGGGACCGGGGTGCGCGGTGACCCGCCAGCTCCGCACCACAGCGCACGCCGTTCCACGCTGCAAGAACTTGGCCCGCCCGGCTGGGTGGAGGAAATCATGAAACTGGGACCACGGCTTCGTGAGCTGCGGCGGGCAGCCGGATTGACGATGGAGGAACTGGCTGAGGCGTCGGGGGTGAGCGCCCGGGCCATCAGCGACATGGAACAGCACAGTCGCACGCCGCAGCCTCGCACGCTCGCCGCGCTCGCTGCCGCGCTGAAAGTGAAGTGATCAGGAGCGGCGGCGGCTGGAGGAGGACGTCCGCGCGCTGCGCCGCAGCGGCACCGGGTCCCGTCCAGGACTGTGTGAACCGCCGCGAGTGGTCGCCGACTTCACGGGCCGGGCGGACGAACTGGCGGCAATCCGCCGGACCGCCGCCGACGGCGACCACGGCGGCCCGGCCCCGGTCAGTCCTCGTCCACGGGCAGGCCGGAGTCGGCAAGACAACCTTCGCGCTGCGGGCCACCGAGGCCCTCCGAGCAACTACCCCGGTGGCTGCCTCTACGTCGACCTGCGCGGCGTCGACCCGCCCCGCCCTCCGCCGGCGACATCGCCGTACGCCTGCTGCGGGCGCTGGACGTACCGGCACGAGCCGTCGCCGCCTCGGACGAGGAGCGGTGCGCGCAGGTGCGGGCGGTACTGCGGGAGCGGCGCTGCCTGCTGGTGCTGGACAATGCCGCAGGCGAGGCGCAGGTACGACCGCTGCTGCCGGGCGCGGGGGCCGGGCCGGTGCTGGTGACCTGCCGAAGGGTGCTGAGCGGTCTGGAGGGAGTGCGGCGGCTGGCCCTTGCCCCGCTGACGCCCGAGGAGTCGGCGGCTTTGCTGCGAGCGATCGCCGACCAGGCAGCGCGGCCCTCGGCGGCCGAGGATGTCACGGAGGTGTCCCGGCTGTGCGGGAATCTGCCGCTGGCTCTGCGCATCGCCGGCACCCGCCTGGCCACGAGGTCCGGCTGGTCGGTGCGCCACCTGGTCGAGCGGCTCTCGGACGAGGACCGGCGGCTGGCCGCACTGCGCACCGGCGACGTCAGCGTGGGCGCCGCGTTCTCGCGCTCTCCCACGTACAGCTCTCCGTCGCGGCGCGGCGGGTGTTCCGGCGGCTGGCGCACCTGCCGGGAGCGGACTTCTCCGCTTCGTTGGTCGCCTTGGTGACCGACGACGACCTGGCCGACACCATGGACGTGCTGGAAGAACTGGTGGAGCTGGGGCTGCTCCAGCCCCGCGGCGTCGACCGCTACCAACTTCACGACCTGCTGCGGCTCTTCGCCGATGAGCGGCTGCGGGGCGAGGAACCGGAGGAGCGAGCGGGCGGCCGTCCGGCTCGGCATGGCGCGGCGACTGCTGGAGATCACGGTCACTGCGGGCCGCTGGTTCGAGCCCGGCTTCGGCGCCGCCGGCGTCCTGGGCCGGTCCGGTGCCGCTCGCCACCGCCGACGAGGCCGCCCACTGGCTGCGGTCCGAGGCGGCGAACTGGCTGGGGGCCCTGCGGATCGCCGCCGGGGCGGACGAGCACCGACGGGTCGTGGAGACCGCCGAGGCGCTGCACTGGTTCTCGGACACGTCCATCGCCTGGCGCGGCTGGTACGAGGTGTACGGGCTGTCCCGGGCGTCCGCCGCGGCACTGGGCGACCGCCGGCTGGAGGTGACCCACCTCAACTACTACGCCTGGGCGGCCAGCGCCTGCGCCCGACGCTACGACGAGGGACTGGCGGCCGCGCTTGCCGCCCGGGACATCGCGGCGGCCGACGGCGACCTCAAGGAGGAGGCGTGGGCGTTGCAGTACGCCGCGGACGCCGTGCACCTCGACGGGCGTCCCTGGGAGGCACTGGAGTTTCTCCGGCAGGCTTTGCGTCCGGCTGATCTCGCCGACGACCACGACGGCTACGTCCATCTGCTGGTCCGCATGGGCAACGTGCAGGACATCCAGGGCCGGCACGAGGAGGCACTCGCCACGTACGGCAAGGCGCTGCGGGAGCTGACGGAACGGCCGGTTTCGGCACACCAGGAGGCGGCGCTGGCGAGGATCCTCGTCTACTCGGCGCACGCGCTGGGTCTCCTCGGGAGGCACGAGGAGGCGTTGGAGCAGGCTCAGGAGGCCCTGGCGACGACCACGGCGCGGGAGACACCGGCACTGACCTGCCGCCTCCATCTCGCCAGAGGGCTCGCGCTCGCCGGATTGGGCAACCACCGGGCGGCCCGCGCCGAGTTGACCCGGGTCGTCGAGCTGACCGAGGAAATGCCGCTGCACTCCCGGGCCTTCTCCGACGAGGCCACCAAGGTCCTTGCCTCTCTGGGCGGCTGACGACCCGGATCACACGCAGGGCTGTTCTGCGTGCCGTTCTGCATGGTCCGGCCGAACGGGCGCTGCTTTCCTCCTCGTACGGCCGCATCGGCCGCACCCGACAAAGCCCGAGATGCCGAAGACCCGAGAAAGGGGCCCGTCTCCCCATGCCTCTCCCCGTTTCCCGCAGGACCGTGCTCGCCGGAGCCGGAGCCGGAGCCGCCGCTGCGACCGCCGCCGTCGGCGGCCCCGCGGCGGCGGCCGGCCGACCGCGCGGCCGAAGCCGACGATCGTGCTGGTGCACGGCGCCTTCGCCGATGCGAGCGGCTGGTCCCGCGTGATCACACACCTGACGCGCGAAGGCCACACCGTCGTCGCTCCGCCCAACCCGCTGCGCGGCGTCCACGCCGACTCCGCCTACCTCGCCGCGTTCCTCGCCACCCTGCAGGGCCCCCTCGTCCTCGTCGGACATTCCTACGGCGGCGTCCTGATCACCAACGCCGCTCACGGCGACGTGCGCGTGCGCGCCCTGGTCTACGTAGCCGCCTTCGCCCCTGACGCCGGGAGACCGTACCCGCCCTGCAGACGAAGTTCACCGGCACCAAGCTCACCGAGGCAGCACTCGACTTCCGCCAGCACCCGCAAGGCGTGGACGGCTATGTGAAGCGGTCCGCCTTCAGGGAGGTCTTCGCCGGTGACCTGTCCCGCTCCGAGGCCGACCTGCTGTGGGCGACGCAACGCCCCGGCGACACCGCGACCCTCTCCGAGGCCTCCGGCGAGCCGGCCTGGAGCACGATTCCGTCGTACTACCTGGTCGCTCGTGAGGACAACCTCATTCCGCCGGCCGCACAGCGCTTCATGGCCGCACGGGCCGGCGCGCACACCATCGAGGTCGAGGCGTCCCACGTCGCGATGATCTCCCAGTCGCGGACCACCGCCGCCCTCATCGGAAAGGCAGCACGATGGCCTACCTCACCACCTCCGACGGCACCCGCATCTTCTACAAGGACTGGGGGACCGGCCGGCCCGTCGTGCTCAGCCACGGATGGCCGCTGAACTCCGACAGCTGGGAGGCGCAGCAGCTTTTCCTCGCCGAGCGCGGCTACCGCGCCATCGCCCACGACCGCCGCGGCCACGGCCGGTCCACGCAGAGCTTGGCACGGCAACGAGATGGACACCTACGCCGACGACCTCGCCGCCCTCCTGGACCACCTCGACCTCCGGGAAGTGACCTGGTCGGCTTCTCCACGGGCGGCGGCGAGATCACCCGCTACATCGGCCGCCACGGCACCGCCCGCGTCGCCCAGGCCGTACTGGTGGCCGCGGTGCCGCCCCTGATGGTGCGCCGGGACGACAATCCGGACGGAGTGCCTGTGCAGGTCTTCGACGACCTGCGCTCGGGCTCGCTCGCCGACCGCTCCCAGCTCTACAAGGACCTCGCCGACGGCCCGTTCTTCAACCACCCCACCCAACCCGTCTCCCAGGGCGTGCGCGACGCCTTCTGGCTGCAGTCGATGGCCGCCGGGCACCGCAACGCCCACGAGTCCATCGCCGCGTTCTCCGCCACCGACTTCCGCGCGGACCTGGCCCGCTTCGACGTGCCGACCCTGGTGATCCACGGTGACGCCGACCAGGTCGTACCGTTCGAGGTCGGCGGCAAGGCGTCGGCCGCGCTGGTCAAGGACGCCGAGCTGCTGGTCTACCCGGACGCGCCTCACGGTCTGACCGACACCCACAAGCAGACCCTCGGCGAGGACCTGTACGCCTTCCTGGAGAGGTACGGCAAATGAGCACCATCGTGCTGATCCACGGACTGTGGGTGACACCGCGCAGCTGGGAGCACTGGGTCACGTACTACGAGGCCCAGGGACACACGGTGCTCGCACCGGCCTACCCCGGCTTCGACGTCGAGGTGGAAGCACTGCGGGCCGACACCTCACCCATCGCGTCGCTGACCGTGCCCGAGACCGTCGCCCATCTGGAGAAGGTGATCACCGCACTGCCGGAGAAGCCGATCCTCGTCGGCCACTCCTTCGGCGGAGTGCTCACCCAACTCCTTCTCGACCGGGGCCACGGCGCGGCGGGGGTCGTCATCGACTCGGCCCCGCCGGAAGGCATCCGGGTCAACCCGCCCTCGCAGCTCCGCTCCTCTTCCCCATCTTCAACAACCCGGCCAAGCGCCACAGGGCGGCGGGCTTCACGAGCAGTTCCACTACGCCTTCACCAACACCCTCCCCGAGGACGAGGCCAGGGCCGCCTACGACCGGTACGCCATCGCGGCGCCGGGAAGCTGGGTGTGGACGTACGGGCTGATCGCCAACCTCACCCCGGCAGGCGGGAGACCTGGGTCGACTTCACAACCCCGACCGGGCCCCGCTGCTCTTCATCGCCGGCGGGCGCGACCACATCATGCCGCCCTCGGTGAACAAGTCCAACCGCCGCCACTACAAGGCGCCGGGAACCGTCACCGACTACCACGAGTTCGAACGGTCCCACTGGACGTGCGCGGAGCCAGGCTGGGAAGAAGTCGCCGACTACGCGCTCGAGTGGGCACTGCGCCACGCAGAAGCCTGATCAGCCGTCGTCGGTGCGGACGTACGGATCGCCGTTGCGCCGGCGGGGCGTAGATCGAGGCTCTGGCCCTGGAGGCCGAGCGGACCCTCGGCCCGCCTCGCCGGCCTACTCACGACATCCGACGAAGCCTTGCACCAGGCCTGGTTCAGCGCGGTGCCCTCAGAGTCACCCTCTGGACCGGCCTGTACGGCCCGAGACACCTGGTGACCCCGTGCGCCCAGGCTTGGCATCAATGCCGGTACACCACACCGGACATCACCACGGCCCGGCACCACACCCTGAACGAGAGGAAGGAAGAAGAACCATGTCTCCTGTCAGCAATCGTCTCGCCGTCTCTGCCCACACCGCCACCGCAGACGCCCTCCAGGGCACCCTGGTAGATCTGCTCGACCTGTCCCTGCTCGCCAAGCAGGCACACTGGAACCTCTACGGCCCACAGTTCCGCTCACTTCACCTCCAGTTCGACGAAGTCGTCACCATCGTCCGTGCACAGGCAGACGAGGTCGCCGAACGCGCCTCAACCATCGGGGCGAGCCCGGACGGACAGGCGGCGACCATCGCCTCCAGCAGCAGCCTCCCTCCTTCACCCCGGGCCGGATCAAGGACACCGAAGCCGTCACGACGCTGATGTCCGCCATGTCGACCATCATCAAGCGCATGCATGACCGCACCCAAGTCACCGGCAGCACCGACCCGGTCACGCAGGACCTTCTCGTCGGCATCACCGGCACCCTGGAGAAGCAGTACTGGATGCTCGGGCTGGAACGGACAACTGAGAGTCACGACCCGAGCCGCGACGCCAGCCTTCGCACCGCCCCAGCTGGCCCTCCAGCGTCCCGATGAGCTGCGGCACGGCCAAGACACGAAGAACCACGCAGCCGGCAACACGCCACAGCTTCCTGCTGCCCGGCCCCTACAGGAAACCGGTGACCGGTCCGATAGCCGTGGGACTCACGGCACCCACGTCCCGAGCTCAACCGGTGAGGTCTTGGCGAGCCGACCGAAACGCCCGGGTCAACTACCCACGCCCACTCGGCGAATGGATCAGAACCGCAGCTGGATCTGGCGCTCGGCAACGCGGACTCGCAGCGTACGCTGCGGCGGTGTTCGCAGCGCCTGATCAGGTACTGCGCCCCTCTGACCTGAACAGCGGGCGGTTGTTGCCTCGGCGGATGCGAGGCGTTCGCCGAGAACGGCGCGCTGCCGCTCGGTCAGGTCAGGCACGATCGCGGTTCCTGTCGTGGGCCTGGCGCCGCAGCTCCACGCGAGTGCCGGCCGGGAGTCCGGCCGCCCCCAGTGCGGTCCGATCTTGTGACTGAGCGCGATAGTTGGCCCTGGAGCGCGCTCCTTGTCCTTGTGTGCGATGGACGGCCCGCGCGCGTGGGGCAGGGGCCGATGCCGGGTTGGGTTTTGGGTTCACGATGGTGCGCGGTGCGCGGCGTGGAGCTCGCTGGCTGTCAGCTGGTTGGTTTCTGCGTCGTCCGGAGATTGCGCATGGTCGGACCTCTGTGGATCTCGATGTGGGGTGTGGGTTGTGGGGAGACTGGCGGACCGATCCGGCGTTCGCGATGTGTCGGGCTCTTGTGGACGGGGCGGATCTGGCCTCGTTCGTTGGAGGCCCGTTCGACGTCCGGGCGGTGGCGGCGACTGTCCGCCCGGGATCGTCGGCCGACCCGTCCTCGACGAACTTCCTGGGGAACTTCCCGCATGGCGAGCAGGCCCGGGATGCTGTTCGGCTGTTGTGCACGGGCGACACGTCCGCACGTCATGCGTTGGGTGTGCTGGTCGGTATGTGTGCCGACGACAGCCGGGCCGCGGCAGCTCTCGCTGTCCCGTTCCTGATCGGGATCGCCACTGACCCCCGCCATCCGCACCGCGCGCGGACGCCCTCGGCAGTCTCGTCGCCCCGGCCCGCGCCCGTCACTTTGGTCGTTGCCGCCCGCGACGAACTCCTCGTCCACCGCTCTGTTTCCCGACGCGAGGGCTACGACGACTACGGCGTCGAGGTGACCGGCTACCCGGCGGGCTGGTCGGTTGCGGCCGCACGAGCCTCGATCACTGCCGGAGCCGGCCTGCTCCTTCCCCTGATCAACGACTGCGACCCCGCCGTGCGCATCAACGCCTCCTACGCTCTCGCCACCGCGGCCGACCCCGGCCGTAGGGTCCGCAGCGCCTTTGCTGCCCAGTTCGCCAAGCGAACAGGACCCCATCGCCTTGGCCGCCCTGGTCTTCGCTACCGCCGAGATCACACGTGCCCATCCGCACCAGCTGGACACCGCGTGGTTCCGAGGGCTGTGGCAGGACCGGGCGCAGGTCCCTGAAGCCCGCCTCGCGGCCGCGATCGGCTGGCTGTGCCTCACCGACGAGCCGCTCCCGACCTCCTGCACACGACAGTGAACACCCTGGCCACCGAAGAACGCGCCCGCGCCATGGATGCCCTGCCGTGGATGACTGCGGTCGGTTGCGGCGAGCCGGGGCTGCTGCGCTGCGTCCGCAGGATGCTCCACCCAGAAGAGCCCGAACCGGACGACGACCCTGGACCCCATCGTCGTGAACATCGAGCGGTCGGCCCGCCGAGGTCGCTGCATGCACCTACCTGCGCTCTATGCATCCCAGTTGTCCGTCGGGCCATCTACGGCGCTCAGTCACAGACCGGCCCGGACGTGCCCAGCCGAACCAAATGGCCTCACAGGCAGTCGCATCCTGTGGAGTAGAGCAGCAGGAAGAGGGCCGTCATGGCGGTCATGGTGAAACCGACAGCGGTCAGGGCGGCGAGGCCCCGACGGCGCCCCTTCGCGGGGGTGCGGAAGGTCTGCCAGGCGCCGTGGGCGAGGAGGAGGCTGAGCAGTCCAGCCCCCGCGGTGGTGAAGCGCGGGCTGAGGGACCAGCTCAGGTGGGCGATCAGAGCCAGGCAGCCGACCAGGGCACAGGCGAGCAGGCTGAGGATCACCTCGGCGACGGCTTCTCCCAGTGTCTCGACCAGGAAGCCGCCGACGCCTTTCACTGCCCTGCAGTGACCCCATGACGCTCCTCCCTCTTGCGTTGCCCCGAGCGGGACCTGGTACGGAGGACCCCGCCGAACCGGAATGCTGCCGGGGTGCTCAAGAGTCGTTGCTCGCGGCACACCGTTACCCCTGACGAAGTGGTCAAAGAGGCACCCCTCGGCGGCCGTAGGGCGGGTTTCGCTCCGAGGCCGGTTCCCTCCTCGCTGGTCGGCCTCGCCTCATCTGTCGCAGGATCGACCGCAGATTCGCACTGATGCCGAGGAGTCGCTGGATGCGTCCGCCGCTGAGGCACACAACCGATCATCATCAAGCTGGGCCGCCCGCCGTCGCGGTTTCCACCTGACGCTCGGCGGTCTCTCGGGGTGTCGGCACGACGACGGTGGCGGGGCAGGTGTGCGACCTGCTCGGCGCCTGCCTCCATACCGTGCACGGCCGTTGCCGAGCCGTCCGACAGTCCGCAGGGACGGATGCTCCGCGAGAATCCGGACCGTTTCGCGGCCTGCGGCTGGCGGAGCGGCTGGCGGCAGACCGGCACGACCAGGAGCGTGCCGTCGTGCGCCCGGCCCTGGCGCGTGGCCGGACCGTGGTGAGCGACGGTCACATCGCGTCGTGTCTGGTCTATGAGCGCATCGATGCGGCCAACTTGGGAGACCTGTGGCGGATCCGCGAGCCCTGGCTCGTGCCGGATCTCTGTGTGGTCCTGAAGGCTGAGGTGCCGGTGCTCGCGGTACGGCGAAGACGCGCTGGCACTGCGCAGACCTACTTGGACGTGCTGGGCAACCACACCCACATGGAAACCGTGTACTTCCACGATGCGGTCGAGTGGTTACGGCTCAAGCGGATCCCGGTCATGGTCATCGACACCTCCGTCATGACCCCGGACGGGTGGCTGCCCGCATCGTCATGGAAGTCGCCAGCGCGGTAACCCGGAGAGACGTCTATGCGCCCGGCCGTCTCGTCTCTGCGGGGCCGCATGAGATCGGCTCTAGGCCACGACCGGGGGCTTTCCTGCTGACTCCTGGGAAGGCCGGCGACGCCGCCTCGGCGTGCGCCCCGACCGCTCTTCGCTGCCGAGGCTGGACGGCCCGAAGGTGCCCCAACCGAACTTGAACTGACGCCCAGTCAACCGTTCTCTGCATCGAGCAATGCGTTCAGAGCCCCAAAGAACAAGGCAGCAGGATCGGCCGTTACGTCATCTGGCAGAACAAGCACGCCGCCGACGCACGCCTTCGCGCGGTCGTGAACGGGGCGAACGTTGCCTGATGTTAGGAACGGTCGGAGGCACGGCTGGAGTGTTCTTTGAGGAAAGCGCCCGCATGGGCTGCGGCTGCGTCCGCGGTCGCGTAGCGCGTCTCATCGGTGACCGAGGCGGATGTTCCATCAGCGCCCACGCCTGTCCAACTCCAATCACCGGAGGGCACCTGCACCAGTTCGGCTGTCCCCCCGAAGAGCGCAAGCGTGTTCCTCTCTGCCGTCGCGGGCGCTGAGCGGTTGATGGCGCCGGGCCACTTCTTGCGGGCCCCCTGTCGGGTGATACCCCAGACGGCCCCCATCTGCTCGTAACTGGCGCCGTAGGAGCCGGCAGTTGCGGCAGCGTGCGCGGTCAACTGCCTGACCTCGGCATCCATCACCTTCCAGGCGGCCAGGACGGACAGTGTCACGTCGATGGGATCCGCTTCCCACACGCGGTCCGCGGGCAGCCCGGTCTGTCGGGAGCGAATCGCGAGTGCCAGCGGATTCAAGGCGTCGTACAGCGCCTTGTCGAGCTCTGTCTGTTCTTCCGGGGTGATCTCGAAAGCCATCATGCGACAACCATAGTTCCCGAGTCGGCGTATGGGAACAAAAGTTTACGCACTGTCTCGCGGCTCAGTCCGGCCGGCGAGAGGGGCCTTGGTCGATCACCGCGGCCAGCGGCCCGTTGGAGCCGGACCCCCGGGGCTGGACGATCCGCATGCCCGGCGAGGTGGCGGTGACGGCGGTGACGGCGGTGAGGCAGGGTCTGGGTGTCGTCGTCGGGAGCTGAAGGACGGCGAGAGCGCGGGCGAGGGGGTGGTCGACGACTTACTGTGCGTCGCACTGCGCCCGGCGTGGGTGTCGTGGCCGTCGTCTCGTCTGCCTGGTCGAGGCCTGTCGCCAAAGCCGCAGAGCTGCGACGTCGTTGTCCAGGGAGACGGGGATTCTCCAGGTCGACACATCGGCCCCGCGAGGCCGGCGGAAAGAGTCTGTCTGTCGTGTCGATCCGCTGCCGCGCCGTTCGACCTAGGGCGTGTTTGAAATGAGGTCACAGAGACTGCCGTATCAAGGCGAGTTGGACGGTCGCTTCGTAGCGGACGGCGAGCTTGTCGTAGCGCGTCGCGACGCCGCGGGCCTGCTTCAACAAGCCGATCCGGCACTCGACCTTGTGCCTGGCCTTGTACT